>NZ_WBUS01000115.1 GCF_008933605.1 Albidovulum sp. | reverse complement strand
GGGTGGTGGCGGCGCTGGCCTTCGGCTACCGCCACGGCCTCTCCTCGCTGAGGAACCGGGCGAAGCCCGCGCCGGAGGCGTCCGCGACGGCGGCGTTTTCCGAGGCGGAACTCGACCGCTACGCGCGCCATATCGTGCTGCGCGAGGTGGGCGGCATGGGCCAGCGCCGGCTGAAGGAGGCGAAGGTCCTGGTGGTCGGGGCTGGCGGGCTCGGCTCGCCCTCGCTCCTCTACCTCGCCGCCGCCGGCGTGGGCACGATCGGGGTCATCGACGACGACACCGTGTCCTCGTCCAACCTCCAGCGGCAGGTGATCCATACCGATGCGCGGATCGGGATGCCAAAGGTCTTCTCCGCCGAGACGGCGATGAAGGCGCTCAACCCGTTCATCGCGGTGCGCCCCTACAACCGCCGGCTGACGGCGGCCGAGGCGCCGGCGCTCTTCGCCGACTACGACCTCGTGCTCGACGGGTCGGACAGCTTCGACACGCGCTACATGGTGAACGCGGCCGCCGTGGCCGCGGGCAAGCCGCTCATCTCCGCCGCGATCACCCAGTGGGAGGGGCAGATAAGCCTCTACGACCCGGCGCGCGGCGCGCCCTGCTATGCCTGCATCTTCCCCGAGCGCCCGGCCGACGGGCTGGCCCCCGCCTGCGCGGTCGCTGGCGTGATGGGCGCGCTGCCGGGCGTTGTCGGCGCGCTGATGGCGGTCGAGGCGATCAAGGAGATCACCGGCGCGGGCGAGGGCCTGCGCGGACGGATGCTGATCTACGACGCGCTTTACGGAGAGAGCCGGCAGATCGCGCTGCGGCGCAGTCCCTCCTGCCCGATCTGCGGCGGGTGATTCGCCCGCGGCGGGGTGGCGAGTCCCCCCCGGGCCCGGCCTCCGGCCGGAGCATTTGCCGGGAGAAAATGGGGCAGGGCGCTGGCCTTCGCCGACGGCCGCGCCTAGCTTTCCTGCCAAAGGAGACCGCCATGACCAATCCGCTGCTTGAACCCTTCACCGGCGACTTCGCCCTGCCGCCCTTCGGCCGGATCGAGGACACGCATTTCGCGCCCGCCTTCGAGTTGGCGCTGACCGAGGCACGGGCGAACGTCGCGGCCATCGCCGCGAACCCGGCGCCGCCGAGCTTCGCCAACACGATCGAGGCGCTCGAACTGGCGGAGGAGGCCTTGAACCGCGTCGGCGGCGTCTTCTGGAACCTCGCGGGGGCGGACTCCACCCCGGCGCGGCAGACGCTGGAGCGGGAGCTTGCGCCGAAGATGGCGGCGTTCTCCTCCGAGGTGACGATGAACGCGCAGCTCTTCGCGCGCATCGAGACGCTCTGGCAGGCGCGCGCGGGGCTTTCCCTCACGCCGGAGCAGCAGCGGGTGCTGGAGCTTTACCGGCGCATGTTCGTCCGTGCCGGGGCGGCGCTGGACGACGCCGGGCGCCGGCGCATGGCCGAGGTGAAGGAACGGCTCGCGGTCCTCTCGACCGCCTTCTCGCAGAACGTCCTCGCCGAAGAGCGCGACTGGGTGATGCCGCTCTCGGAGGCCGATCTCGAGGGCTTGCCCGATTTCGTCGTCGCCGCCGCGAGGGCCGCGGCACAGGAGCGGGGCCGGGACACCCATGTACTGACGCTGAGCCGGTCGCTGGTCGTGCCCTTCCTGCAGTTCTCGCCGCGCCGCGACCTCCGCGAGAAGGCGTACGAGGCCTGGGTGGCGCGGGGCGCGAATGGCGGGGCGACGGACAACCGCGCCATCGCCGCCGAGATCCTGAAGCTGCGCGAGGAGCGGGCGCGGCTCCTCGGCTACGACAGTTTCGCCGCCTACAAGCTCGAACCCGAGATGGCCAAGACGCCCGCGAATGTCCGCGACCTCCTGATGCGGGTGTGGGAGCCGGCGCGGGAACGGGCGCTCGCCGACGCCGCCATATTGACCGGGATGATGCATTCCGACGGCATCAACGGCGATCTCGAGCCCTGGGACTGGCGCTACTATTCCGAGAAGCGGCGGCACGCGGAACACGACCTCGACGAGGGCGAGTTGAAGCCCTATTTCGGGCTCGACGCGATGATCGGCGCGGCCTTCGACACGGCGCACCGGCTTTTCGGGCTGGAGTTCCGGCCGGTCGAGGCTGCGCTCTACCATCCCGATGTCCGCGCCTGGGAGGTGACGCGGGACGGGCGCCACATCGCGGTCTTCCTCGGCGACTACTTCGCGCGCCCCTCCAAGCGTTCCGGCGCCTGGTGTTCGACCATGCGCGAGCAGCGAAAGCTCGGTGGAGAGCAACGGCCGATCGTGGTGAACGTCTGCAACTTCGCCAGGCCGGCCGAGGGAGAAGCGGCGCTGCTCTCGTGGGACGACGCGCGCACGCTCTTTCACGAATTCGGCCATGCGCTGCACCAGATGCTCTCCGACCTGACCTATGCCTTCATTTCCGGAACATCGGTGGCGCGCGACTTCGTCGAACTGCCGAGCCAGCTCTACGAGCACTGGCTGGAGGTGCCGGAGGTGCTCGACACCCATGCACGGCACAGCGATACCGGCGCGCCGATGCCGGCGGACCTGCGCGACCGGCTTCTCGCGGCCTCGACCTACGACCAGGGATTCGCGACCGTCGAATACGTGGCCTCCGCGCTCGTCGATCTGGCCTTCCACGAGGGCGCGGCGCCCGCAGATCCGATGGCGATGCAGGCGGCGGAGCTTGGGCGGATCGGCATGCCACGGGCGATCCGGATGCGCCATGCGACGCCGCACTTCGCCCATGTCTTCGCAGGCGACGGCTATTCCGCCGGCTATTACAGCTACATGTGGTCCGAAGTCATGGACGCCGATGCCTTCGACGCCTTCACCGAGGCGGGCGATCCCTTCGACGCGGAAACCGCCCGGCGGCTGGAGCGGCATATCCTTTCCGCCGGCGGGTCGGAGGAGGCGGACCGGCTCTACACCGCGTTCCGGGGCCGGATGCCGGGGGTGGAGCCCTTGCTGCGCGGACGGGGCCTGCTGGAGCCTGTCTGAAAAATTGCCCGGAATTTGTCCACCCAGCACATGCAATAGACACGGTTCGGTCAGATTTTGCCGTGACTCTGACCCGGTGTTGGTGCGACCGGGCCAGGGGGTCCGGCGGGCACCGGAATTTGGGGAAGCCGGCACTTGGCGGGAACTGGCCGGACAATGGCGATCGCGTCTGCGGTCGCGCTCTGCCTTCTTGCGGGCAGCGGCGTCTCGGCGGCGACGATCATCACGGGGCCCGGCACGCCGGAGACCCTGATCCATGACGCACGCCTGACGGTTTCCTCCTCGCGCGCGGTCGGTCGCGGCGTTCCGCCGCAGCCGGTCCGCCAGGATTTCGTCGGCAAGGCGGCAGTTGCCGCTGCCCGCGTCGGATGCCTGGTCGCCGGGACCAGCGCCTCGAACGCGGTGGGGTCGAGCGTCGGCTATCTCTGGGTGGTGACGCTGTGCCTCGGTCCCGATGCCGTCGTGGAACCGCCCGCCGAACCCCTCCGCCTCGCCAGCCTCTACCTGCCGCCGCCGCCAGCCCCCTACTGGCCCGCGCGCGGTGGTCCGACGCTCCTGCCGCGCCCGCTCGGCGGGGGCGGGGTGTCGCGTCCCTACCTGGCCCCGGTGCCCCTTCCCGCCGCCGGGTTCGCCCTTCCCGCCGCACTTGCGCTTCTCGTCGCGGTCCGGCGCCGCCGTCGCTGAGCGGCTCTTTCCTTCGCCGACAGGCGATGCGAGAGTGCGCGCATGGCAACAGATTTCCTCATCATCGGCGGCGGGATCGCCGGCGTTTCCGCCGCGGCACGGCTGTCGCACCTGGGGCGGGTGACGCTTCTCGAGGCCGAGGACAATCTCGCCCATCACGCGTCCGGCCGGTCTGCCGCGCTCTACGAGCCGAACTACGGGCTGGCGCCCGTGGTGGCGCTGTCGCATGCGAGCGGCGACGCCCTCAGGGCGGCCGGCGTGCTGACGCCGCGCGGGATCATGCTTCTCGGCGCCGAGGGAGCGGACGATGCCTTCGCGGCTGAATGCCGCGACTTCGGGCTGACCGAGATTTCCCCCGCCGAGGCGCGGGCCGGGGTGCCGATCCTCGGGCCGCGCGTTCGCCGCGCGGCGATTGCCGACCACGCATCGGACATCGACACCGACCTCCTGATCCAGGGCTTCGTGCGCGAGGCACGGGGCAACGGCGCCGAGATCCTGACGCGCGCGCGCGTCTCCGGGATCGCGCGGGCGGGCGGCCTCTGGCAGGTGGCCTCGGCGGCAGGCGAGTACCGGGCCCGCCTGCTCGTGAACGCGGCTGGTCCCTGGGTTGACGAGGTCGCGCGGATGGCCGCCGTGCGCCCCTTGGGATTCACGCCCCTGCGCCGCTCCATGGCCCGCATCCCCGCTCCCGACGGGCAGGACACGGCGCGCTGGCCGATGCTCATGGGGGTGGGCGAGACCTGGTATGCCAAGCCCGATGCCGGTGCACTCATCGTCTCGCCGGCCGAGGAAGACCCGGCAGAGCCGCACGATGCCTGGGCCGACGACATGGTTCTGGCCGAGGGGCTCGCCCGCTACGAGGAGATGGTGACCGCCCCGGTGACACGGCTTCTCGCCTCCTGGGCGGGCCTCAGGACGTTCGCGCCCGACCGGGTGCTGGTGATCGGCCCCGATCCGGAGGTGCCGTCGTTCTTCTGGGTCGCCGGGCAGGGCGGCTATGGCTTCCAGACCTCCGCCGCGGCGAGCGCGCTCGTCGGCGATCTCGTCGCCGGCCGCGCGCCTGTCCTCGACGCGGCGACCGTCGCCGCCCTTTCGCCGGCGCGGTTTCGGTGAGACACTCCCGGAAAACGGGAATCAGGGGGACGGGATGCGGGCACTCCGTGCAGGGTTGATCGCGCTGACGCTGGCCGCGCTCGCGGCCTGCGGCGGGCCGGGCGATCGTGCGCGCGGCATTCCCGACCGGTTCCGCGACCTCGACCCCTACGACTGGCGGGGCATCACGCCGGCGCACCACTCCGTCCACGGCATCGACGTATCGCGGTACCAGGGCGATATCGACTGGCACCAGGTCGCGCGTTCCGGCGTCTCCTTCGCCTTCCTCAAGGCGACCGAGGGCGGCGACCATACCGACCCGAGCTTCGCTGCGAACTGGCGCGGCGCGGCCCAGGCGGGCGTGCCGCGCGGCGCCTACCACTTCTTCTACCTCTGCCGCCCGGCGGCCGAACAGGCGGCCTGGTTCCTCGCCCATGTCCCGCGCGAACTGGGGGCACTGCCGCCGGTCCTCGACGTGGAATGGAACCATGCCTCGCGCACCTGCCGCGCCCGGCCCGATCCGGCCACGGTCCGCGCCGAGATCGCGGCCTTCCAGCGCATCGTCGGCAACGCGATGGGCCAGCGCCCGGTCATTTACACGACCGTCGACTTCTTCGCCGACAACGACCTCCGTCGCCTCGGGCGAGAGGAATTCTGGCTCCGCTCCGTGGCGGGCCATCCGCGCAAGACCTATCCGGGTCAGGACTGGAGCTTCTGGCAGTACACCGGAACCGGCGTGGTGCAGGGCGTCTCGGGGGCGGTCGACCTCAACGCCTTCGCGGGCTCCGAGGCGGACTGGGTGCGCTGGCGCGCACGGCGCAGTCTCTGACGTAACGTCACATTCCAAATCCTGCATGTCTTGATCAAGGTCAAGGTTTCAGGCGCGATTTGCTGCCATGGCCCGGACAGTCCAATCCGGAGGCCCCCATGAGCTACCTTGACGCCATCAACGAAACCCGTGCCGAACTGCGCGAGCTCTACAAGGCCGTCCCCGGCGCGACGCAGGGCTTCGCCACGCTCTCCAAGGCTGTGAAGGACAACGGTCCGCTCTCGCTGAAGGAAAAGGAATACGTCGCCCTCGGCATGGCGCTGGCGCTGCGCTGCTCGCCCTGCATCAACTTCCATGTCGAGGCGCTGATGAAGGCCGGCGCCACGCGGGAGGAACTCGGCGACGTGCTCGCCATGGCGATCCAGATGGGCGGCGGGCCAACGCTCATGTACGCGGGCGAGGCGCTTGCCTGCTGGGACGAACTGGCAGCGAAAGCGGCCGGGTGATCCGAAAGACCGCGCGAGACGAAAAAAGGGGCCGAGACCGGCCCCTTTTCTTGTTCCGGTGACTGCGTTCGGGTGGCCCTAGCCGTCCACGCGGATGCGCGCGTTCGACGGGTCGAATGGGCTGTCCTCGACGACGACCGCGTCCCACTCCTGCCGCAACATCCGCACCTTGAGCTTCGTGCCAACGGCGGCGAGATCGGGGCGGACATAGCCCATGCCGATCTGCTTGCCGAAGGCCACCGACCAGCCGCCCGAGGTCAGGCGCCCGATCTTCTCGCCGTTCAGCAAGAGCGCCTCCTTGCCCCAGGGGTCGGTGTCGGAGGGCCCGTCGATCAGAAGCGTTACGCACATCGCGCGGATGCCGGTCCTCTCCATCGCGTCCTTGCCGCGGAAGTCCTTCGACATGTCGACGAAGCGCGGCAGACCAGCTTCCAGGGGGGTCGCGTCGCGGCCAAGCTCGGTCCCGAAGGCGCGATAGCTCTTCTCCTGACGGAGCCAGTTCTGGGCGCGGGCACCGACCAGCTTCATGCCGTGCTTCGCACCGGCCTCGACCAGAATATCCCAGAGGTAGCGGCCCATCTCGACCGGGTGGTGCAGTTCCCAGCCAAGCTCGCCGGTATAGGCCACCCGGATCGCGTTCACCGGGCACATGCCAAGCTCGATCCGCCGCGCCGAGAGCCAGGGGAAGCGCTTGTTTGACAGCGCCGTCGCCGGGTCGGCGTCCTTCACGATCTCCTTCAGGATGTCGCGCGACTTCGGCCCGGCGAGCGCGAAGACGCCCCACTGGGTCGTGACATCATGGATGTCGATCCAGCCGCCGCCCCGGCCCATGAAGTCCTCGGCGGATTTCTTCAGGAAATCGGCATCATAGGCTGTCCAGGCGCCTGCGCTGACCAGGTAGTAGTCGTTCTCGCCATTGCGGACGATCGTGTATTCCGTCCGCGTGGTGCCCGCATCGGTCAGCGCATAGGTCAGGTTGATACGCCCGACCTTCGGCAGCGCGTTGCAGGTGAACCAGTCGAGGAAGGCCGTCGCGCCCGGTCCGCGCACGAGATGCTTGGTGAAGGCCGAGGCGTCGATGAGGCCGGCGGTCTCGCGGATTGCCTTGGCTTCGTCGACCGCATACTGCCACCAGCCCCCGTGCCGGAAGCTGCGCGAGTCGTGGTCGAACGAGGCGGGCGCATCCTTCGGGCCGTAGTAGTTCGGCCGTTCCCAGCCGTTGACCTGCCCCATCTGCGCGCCGGCGGCCTTCTGCCGGTCATAGGCGGGGGCGGTGCGCAGCGGCCGGCAGGCTTCGCGCTCCTCGTCGGGGTGGTGCAGGATGAAGACGTGCTCGTAGCATTCCTCGTTCTTCCGCGCGGCGTATTCGGTCGTCATCCAGCCGCCGTAGCGCTTGGGATCGAGCGAGGCCATGTCGATCTCGGCCTCGCCCTCGACCATCATCTGGGCGAGGTAGTAGCCGGTGCCGCCACCTGCGGTGATCCCGAAGGAGAAGCCCTCGGCCAGCCACATGTTCCTGAGTCCGGGCGCCGGGCCGACAAGCGGGTTACCGTCGGGCGTGTAGCAGATCGGGCCGTTGAAATCGTCCTTCAGACCCACCGTTTCCGAGGTGGGGATGCGGTGGATGAACGACATGTATTCCCCCTCGATCCGCTCGAGGTCGAGCGGGAAGAGGTCGGCGCGGAAGCTGTCCGGCACGTCATAGAGGAAGCGTGCGGGCGCGTTGCGCTCATAGGGGCCGAGGATCCATCCGCCGCGCTCCTCGCGGACGTACCACTTGGCGTCGGCGTCGCGCAGCACGGGGTGCTCGGGATTGCCGGCCGCGCGCCAGGCCTGAAGCGCGGGATCGGGCTCGGTCACGATATACTGGTGCTCGACCGGGATCGCGGGGATCCTGATGCCGAGAAGACGCGCGGTGCGCTGTGCGTGGTTTCCGGTCGCGGTCACGACATGTTCGGCGGTGATCACCACCTGCTCGTCCGAAGGGACGAGGTTGCCGCCCTTCTCCACCATCTTGGAACAGGTCACGCGCCATTCGGACCCGGTCCAGAGATAGCTGTCCACCTGCCACTTGCGCTCGATCGTGCAGCCGTGCTGGCGGGCGCCCTTGGCCATCGCCTGGGTCACGTCGGCCGGGTTGATGTAGCCGTCCTGCGGGTGGAAGAGCGCCCCCTTCAGGTCCTCGGTCCGCACGAGCGGCCAGCGGTCCTTGATCTCCTTCGGGGTGAGGAACTCGTGATAGACGCCCGCCGTCTCGGCGACCGACGAATAGAGCATGTATTCGTCCATCCGCGCATCGGTCTGCGCCATCCTGAGGTTGCCCACGACCGCGAAGCCCGCGTTGAGGCCGGTCTCGGCCTCCAGCATCTTGTAGAAATCGACCGAGTACTTGTGGATGTGGGTCGTCGCGTAGGACATGTTGAAAAGGGGCAGGAGCCCCGCCGCATGCCAGGTCGATCCGCTCGTCAGCTCGTCCCGCTCCAGGAGCATCGTGTCCCAGCCAGCTTTCGCCAGGTGGTAGGCGATGCCGCAACCGACGGCCCCGCCGCCTACGACAAGGGCTTTGACATGCGTTTTCATCGGCCGACTCCCCGTGTGCAGATCCACGTCCTATCTGCCAGAGCGGCCGGATTCCGGAAAGGTCAGCCCGACCTGTTCGGGTGGAAAAACGACATGCGCGGGTCTCGACCCGCGTCACGGGGATGGCTACATGTTGAGCCGGAAACCAAGGTGGAGGATCGCATGGCACGCACCGTCGTCATCGAGGCGCATGGCGGGCCCGAGGTCTTGAAACTCGTGGACCGGCCGGTGGGCGAACCGGGGCCGGGCCAGATCCGCATCCGCCAGATGGCGGCCGGGCTCAATTTCATCGACGTCTATCAGCGCAGCGGGCTCTACAAGATGACCCTGCCCGCAGCCCTCGGGATGGAGGCGGCGGGGGTTGTCGAGGCGGTGGGCGAAGGGGTCACGCACCTCAAGCCCGGCGACCGTGCGGCCTACGCGAGCCAGCCGCCCGGCGCCTATGCCGAGGCGCGGGTGATGCCCGCCGCCCAGGTCTGCCGGCTCCCCGACGGCATCGCGTTCGACACCGCCGCGGCGATGATGCTGAAGGGGCTGACGGTCGACTACCTCTTCAACCGGACGACGCCGATCTCCCGCGGCGACTGGGTGCTCTTCCACGCGGCGGCCGGCGGGGTCGGGCTCATCGCCTGCCAGTGGGCGCGGTCCGAGGGGATCAACCTCATCGCCACGGCCGGATCGGACGAGAAGTGCCGCATGGCGCTCGACCACGGCGCGGTGGCAGCTATCAACTACCGGGCCGGGGACTTTGCGAAGCGGGTGCGCGAGATCACCGGCGGCCGGGGCGTCGATGTCGTAATGGACTCGGTCGGCCGCGACACCTTCGAGGGCTCGCTCGACTGCCTCCGCCCGCTCGGCATGATGATCAGCTTCGGCAACGCCTCGGGGCCGGTGCCGCCGCTTGACATCCTCACGCTCGCCGCGAAGGGCTCGCTCAAGATCACGCGGCCGACGGTCTTCACCCATATCGCCGATCCCGCAACCTGCCAGGAGATGGCGGGCCGGCTCTTCGGCAAGGTCCTGTCGGGCGCGGTGAAGGTCGAGATCGGCCGGCGGTACCGGCTTGCCGAGGTGGCCGAGG
The DNA here is from genome assembly GCF_008933605.1 of Albidovulum sp. GTDB lineage: Bacteria > Pseudomonadota > Alphaproteobacteria > Rhodobacterales > Rhodobacteraceae > Albidovulum. The sequence goes on along the minus strand of NZ_WBUS01000115.1, from coordinate 338 downwards.
CGCATCGCGCGCTGGAGGCGCGGGCGACGACCGGCTCGACCGTGCTGATGCTCTGAGGGGTCAGCCGCCGCCGATGCTGCAGCGCTTGATGCCGCCGGCGACGGCGCAGTTTCCGCCAAGGCCGTTCACCCGGACCTCCGGCTTCTGCGCGCCCGTGTCCGCGGCGGAGCCATCGGACTTGCCGCCGAAAAGCCCGCTTATCATGCCGAGAACGCCGCCCGTCACGGGCGCGGCGGCCGGTCGGGCTGCGGCTGCCTCCGCCACGGCGACCGCGCCGGCCGGTTCCTGCGTCAGCCGGTCGGCATCCCAGGCAGCGGTCGCGGGCGGCGGCTCGGTCG
>NZ_WBUS01000114.1 GCF_008933605.1 Albidovulum sp. | reverse complement strand
TTCTACGACTTCTCCGGCCGGATCGTCATCGCGACCCTTCGGCAGGCCTTTCCGGAGATGGGACCGATCGACCTCCAGGACCTCAGGCGGGTGGATTTCACGCTGCCCACGGTCCACGGCGCCCTCGGGATCGCCTTCGACCGGAGCCGCGTCTCGGCCTCGAACCCGCACCAGCTGCTCGTCCTGATGGTGATCGCCGGGCTTCTCATGACGCTCATCGCCTTCTTCTTCCTCCGCAACCAGCTGCGCCCGATCCGCCGGCTCGCGCGCGCGGCGGAGGAGTTCGGCAAAGGCCGGATCGTGCCCTACAAGCCCTCGGGCGCGGTCGAGGTGCGTTCGGCGGGAAACGCCTTCCTCGACATGCGCGCGCGGATCGAGCGGCAGATCGAACAGCGCACGCTGCTGCTCTCGGGCGTCAGCCACGACCTCAGGACGCCGCTCACCCGGCTGAAGCTCGGGCTCGCGATGCTCGACGAGGACGAGGCCCGGCCGATGATGCGCGACGTGGATGACATGCAGCGGCTACTCGACGATTTCCTCGCCTTCGTGCGCGGCGACGCGACCGAGGAGTCGGCGGATCTGGCCGATCCCGTTGCCCTTGTCGCCGCCGTCGTGGAGGACGCGCGCCGCGCGGGCCTGGCGGTGGCCCTCCATTCGGTCGAGGGGCGGGGGGAGGCCATGCTCCGGGCGGGCGCGGTGCGCAGGGCGCTCGAGAACCTTCTCGGCAATGCCACCCGCTACGGCACCCGCGCCGAGGTCTCGGTCGCCATCCTGGAACGCGCAGTGCGCATCAGTGTCGAGGACGACGGCCCCGGCATCCCCAAGGATCGGCGAGACGAGGCAATGCGCCCCTTCACCCGTCTCGATGACGCGCGCAACCAGGACCGGGGCACCGGCACCGGGCTCGGCCTCGCCATCGCGGCCGACATCGCGCGCAGCCACGGCGGCACGCTCCGGCTCGGCGAGAGCGCGCGGCTTGGCGGGCTCAAGGCCGAGATCGTGCTGGCCCGGTGAGACGGTCAGAAGAGCGCCATGCCGAGCGCGACCCAGGCCGGCAGGGCCAGCAGGATCGCCGGCCCCAGCCACCAGCCGGAAACCCAGCGGGAGCCGTCGGCAGCCGGTTCGGACGGCGCGTCGGGCGGCTCGCAGCCTTCGAGCGGCGTCAATTCCTGCAGGTACCAATAGGCCAGGGCATCCGGACGCGAGAGATCTTCAGCGTCCGGACGCCGCGCGGCGTCCGACTGTTCCACCATGACGATATCCCTTCTGCCCGGGGGCAAGACTAGGGCGGTCGGGTTACCGGGGGATTACCGGCCGACACCTCTCGCCGGCCGCGCGCCTGGCTGGCGGCTCAGGCCGGCGCGGACACGAGCGGCCGGGCAGCGAGCCAGCTGGCGAGTGCCATGGCACCAGCCGTGGCCAGACACAGCGGCAGCCCGCCCGCCTGGTAGCTGAGACCGGAGAGCAGGGTGCCGATCAGCCGCCCCGCGGCGTTGGCCATGTAGTAGAAGCCCACGTCGCGGGTGATCCGGGCGGCGTCGCCGTAGGCGAGGATCAAGTAGGAATGGATCGAGGAATTGACCGCGAAGACGAAGCCGAACAGCAGGAGGCCCCCGATCAGGATCGCGGTCAGCCAGGGTGCCGGGCCGCCGGCCCAGAATGCCGCAAGGGCGAGCGCGCAGGGGATCGGCACCAGGAGCCCGGCCCAGAGCATCGCCTTGCGCGCGGTCTCGGCCTCCGGCTGGCCCCTGGCCCCCAGCAGGCGGGGGGCAAGCGCCTGCACCGCGCCATAGGCGATGATCCAGAGCGCGAGAAACCCGCCGATCAGGAAGAAGGCCTCGCGCCGCCCCTCGGCGGTGCCGTCTGAGAGGACGGACTGGAAATAGACGGGCACGCCCACCACGAACCAGACGTCGCGGGCGCCGAAGAGGAACATCCGGGCCAGCGACAGGCGGTTCACGCGCGGGTCCCTGGACCGCCAGCCGCCCCAGGCTTCTTCGGGTGTCATCCGCCCCGGCAGGCCGGCGGGCAGGAACCGGACGACAGCCAGAAGGATCACCGCCAGCACCCCGGCCATGCCCCAGACCGCCGCCTCGAACCCCGCCAGCGCGAGGAGCGCCGCGCCGAGGAAGAAGCCCAGGCCCTTCACCGCGTTCTTGGACCCCGTCAGAAGTGCCACCCAGCGGAAGAGGCCCCCGTCCTCCTTCGGTGCAAGCAGTTTGACGGCGGATTTCGAGGACATCTTGGCGAGGTCCTTGGCCACGCCCGAGACACCCTGCACCGCCATGACGAAGGCAACCGAGGCGGCGACGCCCCACGACGGGTCCAGTTGCGCCAGCGCCACCAGCGCCCCGATCTGGAGCGCCAGTCCGCCATGGAGCGTGGCGGCCAGGCCGAACCGCGCGGCCAGCCACCCGGCGGCAAGGTTCGTGACGATGCCTGCGGCCTCGTAGAGGAGAAACAGCCACGCCAGTTGCACCGGCGTGAAGCCGAGGGCGTTGAAGTGCAGGAGCACCAGCATCCTGAGCGCGCCGTCCGACAGCATGAAGGCCCAGTAGGCCGCCGTGACGGCGGCATAGGCGCGCAGGGGATCGGGGGTGCTCACATCGTCCCCGCGACCATCCGCAGGATGTCGGCCAGCCGGCAGGCATAGCCCCATTCGTTGTCATACCAGGCGTAGATCTTCACCTGGGTGCCATTGATGACCATGGTGGACGGTCCGTCGACGATGGAGGAGCGCGGGTCGTTGGTGAAGTCGCAGGAGACCAGCGGGCGCGTCTCGAACCCGAGGATGCCCTTGAGCGGGCCGTCTGCGGCGGCGGCGAAGAGGGTGTTGACCTCCGTCACTGTCGTCGCCCGCTCCACCTCGAAGACGCAGTCGGTGAGCGAGGCGTTGAGGAGCGGCACGCGGACCGCATGTCCGTTCAGCCGGCCCTTGAGTTCGGGATAGATCAGCGTGATCGCCGTGGCCGAGCCCGTCGTCGTCGGAATCAGGTTCATCAGTGCCGACCGCGCGCGGCGCATGTCCTTGGCGGGGCGGTCGACGATAACTTGCGTGTTCGGCACGTCATGGATCGTGGTGATCGAGCCGTGGCGGATGCCGAGGCTTTCGTGGATCACCTTGACCACCGGGGCGAGGCAGTTGGTGGTGCAGGAGGCCGCCGTGACGAGCCGCTGCGATCCGTCGTAGAGCTGGTGGTTAACCCCATAGACGAGGTTCAGCGCGCCGCCATCCTTGACCGGGGCGGAGACGACGACCTTCTTCACCCCGGCGGAAAAGTAGGGCGCGACCTTGGCAGCGGTCTTGAAGACGCCGGTGCAGTCGATCACGACATCCACGCCCAGATCCGACAAGGGCAGTGCCTCGATCGTCTTCGCATGGGTCAGGCGAATGGTCTGACCGTTCAGCACCAGCGCGCCATCCGCAACGCCGACCGGCGTGCGCCAGCGGCCGTGGACCGAGTCGAACTCCATCAGCAGGGCATGCTGTTCGGCATCACCGACAGGATCGTTCAGGAGCACGATCTCGCCGCCGGCACCGGTGTCGATGAGGTCGCGCAGGACAAGCTTTCCGATCCGGCCGAGGCCGTTGAGCGCAATGCGGGTCATGGGGTCAGGCCCTTGCCTCGGTATCGGTGCCGATGGCATCGACTCGGGATTGCAGCGACATCCGGCTGAGCGACCCGAAGGGCAGTTCGACGAAAGCCGCGATCCGGCGGCGCAGCGCGGCATAGGTCTGGGCGAAGACGAGCGCCTTTTCCGCGTCGGTGCCGGTCGCCTTCACCGGGTCCGGCAGGCCCCAGTGGCCGGTGATCGGCTGGCCGGGCCAGGGCGGGCAGTCCTCGGCCGCCGCCGTGTCGCACACGGTGAAAACGAAATCCATGACCGGCGCCCCGGGCGACTGGAATTCCGAAATGTGCTTGGAGCGCAGGCCCGAGGTCTCGTGGCCGTTGCGCCTCAGGATCTCCAGCGCGAATGGGTTCAACTCGCTGTTGGGGCGCGTCCCGGCGGAATGGGCCCGGAACCGCCCCTTGCCGAGGTCGCGCAGGAGCGCCTCGGCAAGGATCGAGCGGGCCGAGTTGCCCGAGCAGATGAAGAGCACGTCGAAATCGGTCGCGCGGGATATGGCCTGCATCGGGGCGGCATCCTTCCGGGAGGAGAGCAGGGGGGCGAGAAGGTCGGGCCGGGCGCGGCCCACGTCGAGGGCGAGATAGCCGATCAGCCCCTCGGTCGCGTCGAGATCGACCGCGTAGTAGAGCGAGCGGCCCTGCCGCTCCACGCCGACGAGTCCCGAGGCCGTCAGGTCGGCCAGGTGATGCGACAGCGTGTTCTGCTTCAGGCCAAGCGCCGTGGCGATCTCGGTCGGACGCACGCCCTGGGGGGCAAAGCGCATCAAGAGGCGAAAGACGGCCAGCCGGCCGGGATGGCCGAGGGTGGCGAAGGCGTGGGCGGCGCGATTCTGTTCCATACTTCCCGATTGCCGGAATCATTTGCGCGCGTCCAGTGAAGGTTCTGTGACACGCGCTCCCGTGCGTGGCGCGCGTCAGGCGCTCAGCACGAAGATCTGGTTCTGGAACGACGCCTTGAGCACCGCTTGGGCGGTCGTCTCGACATCGAGCGCCTCGCGCGCGAGGCGCAAGTGCTTCTCGACCGTGGCCGGCGTCAGGCCCATGATCGTCGCGATGTCCTGCGTGGTCTTGCCGTCGCCCACCCATTCGAGCGCCTCGCGCTGGCGCGGGGTCAGGGCGCGCCGGGACGATGCATAAGGCATGCAGGTGATCCTGAGGTGGGTGACGTTGTTGATGACGGTGATCTCGCGGCCGTGCTCGGCCCAGATCGCATCGACCTCGTGCTGTTTCAGCCCGGGGCGCGCGCACAGACCGATGGCGCCCTTCGCGCGCACCGAAACGTCGCGGAAACTGATCGAATAGCCGGCCCTCACGTCATGCCGGTGGTTGAGTTCGAAGATCCTCCGCTCGACCGGGGTCATCGTCCCGGCCTCGGCCAACTCGCCGATGAGCCGCCAGGAACAGGCGCCCTCGTGCGCGGCGGCCCACTTGACCATCGGCGCCTGCATGTAGAGGCCGCTCTGCACGAAGGCCGCGAGGTAATCCTCGGGATGATTGGAGAGCACCAGAACGTCCTCGGCGCTGCCGAATGAGTTCGATGTGCGGAACCGGGTGAAGCCGTAGAGGAGCCGCGAGAAACCGTACTCGGCCATCTTCGCGAGGTGCAGCGACCAGAGTTCCTCGATCGAATCCGCCTCGATTACACGCTCGAGGTGCGCGACAAGACTGACGCAATCCGTCATGGCCCGAATCCCGTCATCCGCGGCGCCCGGATGAGCCTGCGACAGCTGCGCCGGAGGCACGAGCGTACCGACGCGAAATCATCAATGGCGACATCATCTGTCGACAATCGCAACGAAACCATGGCTTCATCCCCGCCTCAAATTGCCACGCCCGCAGGTATATGTCGAGTATCGGTCTTTCGCTTTCCGCGTGGGGTGCTAGCAATGCGCTGGAACCGGCGGAGCGAGGGCGATGGACGGGATACGGTCGGATGTTGTGATCATCGGAGGCGCGGTCACGGGCGCGGCCACGGCCTGGTGGCTGATGCAGATGGCGCCGACCCTGAGGGTCACGGTGATCGAGAAGGATCCGAGCTATGCCCGCTCGGCCACCGCGCTCTCGGTCGCCTCCGTCCGCCAGCAATTCTCGAACCCCGTGAACGTCGAGATCTCGCGCTTCGGCGTCGACTTCATCCGCAATTTCGCCGAACGCATCGGCCCTGGCGGCGGGATTGCCTCGCTCGGGCTGAAGGAGAACGGATACCTGTTCCTCTCGGGCACCGAGGAGGGGGCGCGGACCCTGCGCGACCTGGCGGCGATGCAGCGCGGCCTCGGTGCCGCGACCGAGGTGCTGGACGCGGGGGCACTCGCCGCGCGCTTCCCCTGGATGCAGTTCGACGACGTGACGGCGGGCTCGATCGGTGCGCGCGACGAGGGCTGGTTCGACAACATGGGGCTTCTGAACGGCTTCCGCGCCGCCGCCCGGGCGCAGGGGGCCGTGTTCCTCGCCGACCGCGTGACGGGGCTGGAGCGCGCCGGCGACCGGGTCACGGCAGCCTTGACCGAGGGCGGACGGCGCATCGAGGGCGGTGCCTTCCTCTGCGCGGCGGGCACCGGATCGGCCGCGATCTGCGCCATGGCGGGCATCGACCTGCCGGTCGAGCCGCGCAAGCGCACGGTCTTCGTCGTCGATGCCCCGAACGCGCGCCACCCTGAAGCGCCCCTCATCATCGACCATACCGGCGTCTACCTCCGCCCCGAACACGGCGCCTGGATCACCGCGACCGTGCCCGACGACGACGGCCCCTGCGACCCCGACGACTGGGAGCCCGACCACGACCAGTTCGAGGACCTGATCTGGCCGCGGCTCTACAACCGCTCGGAAGGATTCGACGCGGTGAAGGTGCTGAGGCTCTGGGTCGGGCACTACGACTACAACACGCTCGACCAGAACGCGATCCTCGGGCGCTGGCCGGGTCACGCGAATTTCCACGTCGCGGCCGGCTTCTCGGGCCACGGGCTGCAGCAATCGCCCGCCGTCGGGCGCGGCATGGCCGAGCTGATCCTCGATGGCGGCTACCGCAGCCTCGACCTCTCGCCGCTCGGGCCCGAGCGGGTGCTGGAGGGGCGGCCGTTCCTGGAAAAGGCGGTCGTCTGAGCGGGCTCAGGGCAACTGCATGGCGCCGGGACCGGCACGGCTCGTCTCGCGCCGCGTCTCGCGCAGCGTGCCGTCCGTGTCGGAGGCGATGGTTTCCCGCGAGCAGCCGCGGCCCTGGTCGAGAATCGGTAGGCAACGTCTCGGCATCGCGGCCGCCGCGGTCCGCTCACAGCTTGTTCACGGGAACCTTGAGGTAGGTAGTGCCGTCCTCCTCGGGCGGCGGCATCTGGCCCGCGCGCATGTTGACCTGCAACGAGGGCACGATGAGCCTCGGCATCCCGAGCGTCCTGTCGCGCGCCTCGCGCATCGCCACGAACTCCTCCGCGCTGCGCCCCGCGCCGATGTGGACGTTGCGCGCCTTCTCCTCGGCGACGGTGGTTTCCCAGGCGTAGTCGTCGCGGCCGGGCGCCTTGTAGTCGTGGCCGACGAAGATGCGGGTGGCATCCGGCAGGCTGAGGATCTTCTGGATCGAGTTGTAGAGCATTTCTGCCGATCCGCCGGGGAAGTCACAGCGCGCGGTGCCGAAATCGGGCATGAAGAGGGTATCGCCGACGAAGGCTGCGTCGCCGACCACATAGGTCAGGCAGGCCGGCGTGTGGCCGGGTGTATGGAGGACGTGGCCCTCGAGCCCGCCGATGCGGAAGCTGTCGCCCTCTCGGAAGAGCCGGTCAAACTGGCTACCGTCGCGCTGGAACTCTGTGCCTTCGTTGAAGATCTTGCCGAAGGTGTCCTGCACCACGGTGATGTTGGCGCCGATCCCGATCTTGCCGCCCACCTGCTCCTGGATATAGGGCGCGGCGGAAAGGTGGTCGGCATGGACGTGGGTTTCGAGGATCCATTCGACCGTCAGGCCGACCGCCTTGACATGGGCGATGACCGCGTCGGCCGAATGGGTGTCGGTCCTGCCGGAGGCATAGTCGAAGTCGAGCACCGAATCGACGATTGCGCAGGCCGTGCCGGCCGGGTCCTTCACCACGTAGCTTATCGTGTTGGTCGCCTCGTCGAAGAAGCCCGTGACCTCGGGCCTTGCGCGCGCCGTCATCTCCGCCTCCGTCCGCAATCCTGCGGATGGTATAACCCGGAAATGTCATATAGCAAATTTTGAATGGGAATGGTCGCCGCCCGAGCCGGACGCAGCGTCGCGCCGCTCACCAGGCGAAGTTCTCGACGATCCCCGGCAGCATGGCGAAATCGGAGAACGCCACACGGTGCGGCAGTGCCGAAACCGGGGCCTTGCGATATCCCTCCGTGTAGAGGACGAAGGGCACCCGGGCATTGACGGCCGTCTCGGCGTCGATCTCGCTGTCGCCGACATAGATCATCGGTCCGCCACCGAGGCGTGCGTGGCTTGCGTGAAGCATCGCGGGGTCGGGCTTGCGCGTGGGCAGGCTGTCGCCGCCCAGCACATGGTCGAACACGTCCCGCAGGCCGACATGCGCGAGCGCCGCTTCGGCCGGCCGGAGGGGCTTGTTGGTGCAGACGGCCAGCCGGCAGCCGCCTGCGGCGAGGCGTACCAGGGCGTCAGCGACGCCGGGGTAGGGGGCATTGCCCTCCACCTCCGTCTCGTAGCGCGCGACGAGCGCCGTCTCCACCCGTTCGAAAAGCGGCCCGTCCGGGTCCTCGCCCGACGCGGCGAGGAGCTGGCGCACGAGGTTCGGGACGCCTTTGCCGACGAAGCTGCGCACCTGCGGCAGGGTGAGCGCCGGCAGGCCGAGCCCGGCCAGCACCGCATTCGACACGGCGAAGATCGCCGGCGCGGAGTCGATCAATGTCCCGTCGAGGTCGAAGATGACGGCCGGCGCCTTCACGCCGCCTTCCACTTGATCGAGCAGCCCATCGAGGGGACCTGGTCCGCCGGGCCGCGTCCCGTCGCGGCGACCTGCCGCATCGCCTCGTAAAGCTCGCGCCTTGCGCCCGGCGCCGCAGGCTGGCGGCCCGAGGCATCGAGCCGCCCGCGATACTGAAGCTCCAGACCCGCGTTGAAGCCGAAGAAGTCCGGTGTGCAGGCCGCCCCGTAAGCCTTTGCGACTGACTGGCTTTCATCATAGAGGTAAGGGAAGGGGAAGGCGTGTTTCGCCGCCTCCAGCCGCATGTTGTCGAAGCTGTCGGCGGGGTATTCGGTCGCGTCATTTGCCGAGATCGCCGCAACTCCGATGCCGAGCGCCTGCAGGTCCCGGGCATCGCGCACGATGCGGTCGATGACCGACTGGACGTAGGGACAATGGTTGCAGATGAACATGACGAGCGTGCCCTTGGGACCACGGACCTGATCGAGCGACCAGTCGCGGCCGTCGGTGCCGGGCAGGGTGAAGGCCGGGGCCTTCCAGCCGAAGTCACAGACGGGCGGGGAAACGGCCATGGTACCCTCCTTTCAGCGCCGCGCGGCTTCCGCCGCTGCGCGGATCGCCCTGATGTTCGCACCGTAAGGCGCTGGATTCGCGACAGAACCTCCGGAAAAGACCGCCGATCCGGCCACCAGCACATCGGCCCCGGCGGCGGTGACGAGCGGTGCCGTCTCGGGCGTGATACCGCCGTCGATCTCGACATGGATCGGACGGTCACCGATCATCCCGCGCAGGGAATGCACCTTGTCGATCTGGGAATGAATGAATTTCTGGCCGCCGAAGCCGGGGTTCACGGTCATCACGCAGATCAGGTCGCAAAGGTCGAGAAGCGGTGCCACCGCCTCGGCGGGAGTTCCGGGATTGAGGGCTAGACCCGCCTTTTTCCCTGTTGCACGAATGGCTTGCAGCGTCCGGTGAATGTGCGGACCGGCCTCCAGGTGGGCGGTGATGACATCGGCACCGGCCTCCGCAAATGCGTCGATATAGGGATCGACCGGCGCGATCATGAGGTGCACGTCCATGACCGTGGTCACATGACGCCGGATCGCCTTGACCAGCGGCGGGCCGAAGGTCAGGTTCGGCACGAAATGGCCATCCATCACGTCGACATGCACCCAGTCCGCGCCCTGCGCCTCGATGGCGTGGATCTCGCGTCCGAAATCGGCGAAGTCGGCCGAGAGGATGGACGGGGCGATCTTGATTGCACGGGCCAGGGTCATTTACGCGCTCCGGTTCGGTAGGGACGATGTAGGGCCAAAGCCGGGGCAAGGTCCAGCATCGAGAGGTCGATGCGCGGATTTGCCCCTGCCTGCAGGCATCGGAATTTTACATAATACTGCTTATCGGACTTTCTAGTGGATCACGGGATCAGGCCAGGCGTACCCCCCTTTGCCAGACGCCCCTGAGCTCGAGCCCATCCGAAAGATGCACGAAATCGGCCTGCCGCCCCGGTGCGAGCGCCCCCGACCGGTCGCCAAGCCCCGCGACGCGCGCCGGGACCGACGTCGCCATCGCCAGCGCCCGGTCGGCGGTCTCGGTGATCATGGCGTTGAGGCTGCGTGCCCGCTCCATGGCGCGGATGCAGGCTTCCGCCAGCTCGCGTGCCGAGAAGGTGCGCTTGCGCAGGCCGTCG
>NZ_WBUS01000288.1 GCF_008933605.1 Albidovulum sp. | reverse complement strand
GGCCGGTGCCGGCCGCGGCCGCCCAGGCGGCGCGGTAGCGCCCGTAGGCCTCGCGCCGGCATTCGCCGCAGGGGCGGTGCCCGGCGGCAAGCGCCACCGCCTCGTCGAGGAAGAAGAGCTCGGTGTAGCGTCCGGGGGCCATCAGGTCGCGCTTGCGGCCCCTGAACTCGGTCACGCAGCAGACCCAGTTCCGATGGCGGAAACGGGCGACGATCCGCCCTCCGTCATCATGCAGGATGCCCCGGTTGCCCATGAGGAGACCCCGGCCCGGATGGGCGATGATCTCGCCTTCGGGCGTCACCCGGTTCCGGCGTGCCATCAGCGCATCCGGAGCGCGCCGTCGAGGCGGATCACCTCGCCGTTGAGGTAGCCGCATTCGACGATGAAGCCCGCGAGGGCGGCGTATTCCGCCGGATCGCCGAGCCGCTTGGGGAAGGTGACTTCGGCGGCGAGGCTCTCCTGCACCTCCTGCGGCAGGCCTTTCATCATCGGCGTGGCGAAGATGCCCGGGGCGATGGCGCAGACGCGGATGCCGAGGCTCGCGAGGTCGCGCGCGGCAGGCAGCGTCAGGCCGACGATGCCGCCCTTGGAGGCCGCGTAGGCCGCCTGGCCCTTCTGTCCGTCGAAGGCGGCGATGGAGGCGGTGTTGACGATGACGCCGCGTTCGGGGCCGTCGTTCCGCGCCATCTCGGCCGCGGCGAGCCGCATCACGTTGAACGTGCCGGTGAGGTTGATGTCGAGCGTCCGCCGGAAGGAGGCGAGGGCGTGCGGCCCCTCGCGGCCGAGGATCCGCTCGCCGGTGGCGATGCCGGCGCAGTTCACAAGGACGTCGATCCGTCCCATGGCGGCGCGGGCCGAGGCGATGCCGGCGGCGACGGAGGCCTCGTCGGTCACGTCCACGGCGGCGAAATGCGCGCCGATCTCCTGCGCGCCGGCCTCCCCCTCGGCCGCGCGGTCGAAGACCGTGACGCTTGCGCCCCGCTGGCGGAAGGCCTCCGCCGTTGCCGCGCCAAGGCCCGAGGCCCCGCCCGTGATGATCGCTGCCGCCGATTCGAGTCGCATCGCCGCCCCCCGGTCCTGGCCCGGAGCGCCGCCGGGCCTTGGGAATGAACACGCGGTATTGAGGTATCTTCGGACGCGGTCCCTGTCCAGTCGGCGGAAGCCGGCCGGCGGCCGTCGCCGGCGCGCCGGCTTCCGCCGATCCGGCGTCTCGCGCGGGGCGGCGGCGGTCAAGGGTCCGTGAGGACCCCTTGGAACCCCGTCCGGCCGCGTCAAGTTGATCCCGCGGGAGGGCAGTGACCCGCGGCCGGGAAGGCCGCGTCTGCCCCGCAGTCCCGAGCAGACAAGGAGATCAAGATGAAACATCTGAGCAAATCCGCCCTCGGCCTCGCGCTTGGCGCGGCGCTCGCCGCCCCGGCCTTCGCCGGCGGCTATGCCGAGCCGGTGGTGGAAGCGCCCGTTGCGGCACCCGTGGTGGCAGCGGCGCCGAACGGCGACTGGAGCGGCGGCTGGGTCGGCGGCCAGGTCGGCTTCGGCGACGCCTCGGCCGGGGCGCTCGACGGCGACGGCGCGATCTATGGCCTGCGGGGCGGCTACGACTGGGATTTCGGCCAGTGGGTGCTCGGCGCCGGGCTTGACTGGGACAAGGCGGACATCGACCTCGGCACGGCGGGCGACAACCTCGACAGCATCGCCCGGCTCGGCCTCAGGGCGGGGTATGACATGGGCCGGACGCTGGTCTTTGTGCGCGGCGGCGTGGCGCAGGCCAAGGCCGATCTCGGCGGGGTCAGCCGTGACGACACCGGCTGGTTCGCGGGTGTCGGCGCCGAGTATGCGCTGAACGATCGCTGGACAGTCGGCGGCGAGGTGCTGCGGAACCAGTTCGACGA
>NZ_WBUS01000113.1 GCF_008933605.1 Albidovulum sp. | reverse complement strand
CTGATCCAGTCGGCCGAACGCCTGCCGGAGATGCTCGTGGCGCTCGCCCCGCGCGCCGGCAGCGTGACCGTCCTGCCGGTCGCCCCCCGCACGGGCCGGCCGGCCGGCCGGGTCATCCTGACCGCACTCAAGGGCGGGCGCGGGGCGTTCCGGCTGCTGTCACCCTTCGTGCTTCACGAGGGCGTCGCGCATCTGCGCGACGGCGACGACTACAGCCCGGCCGCCCGCGCGGTCCTGCGCCATTGCGGCGCCATGGCGGGCCTTGCCGCTTAACGATCCGGCAAGGAGTCGCGCGGCATCCTGGCCCCACGCGGTGTGACATTCTTCCGCGTGACACGACTCATCGAATGTGGTGGGATTGTGACAGGTTTCACAGGAGAGGAGACGACGATGTCGCTGGGTTCGCACCTGCAGGAACTTCGCAAGAAGCACCAGGTCCTTTCGGAAGCCGTGGAAGAGGCGCAGCGCCATCCCGGCTACGACGATCTGGCCATCGCCGACATGAAGAAACAGAAACTCCGCATCAAGGAAGAGATCGCGCGCCTCAGCCAGGCGTGACCTTTCCATCCGGGCGGGCGGTCCGGCGACCTGCATAGGCGGCCAGCGCTGCGCCCGCGGTGGTGAGAACCGCGGCGAGGGCGAGCTTCAGGCTCGCCGTTGCCGAGCCTGCGATGACCAGCGCCAGCGTGGAAAGAAGCGGCGCGGCATAGGAGGCCGTGCCGAGCAGCTGGATATCGCCGCGCTTTACCCCGACATCCCAGGTGAAGAAGGCGAGGCCGACCGGGCCAAGCCCTAGCCCGAGCGTCGCCAGCCACCCCCCCGCGCCGGCGGGCCAGGCCGTCGCTTCAAGGGCGAAATGCGCCGGCACGGAAAGGACGGCCGTCATGAGGCAAAAGACCGTGACGGCAGCCGTCGGCACGGTGCCCATGCGCCGCGACAGGATCGAGTAGCCCGACCACGTCAGCGCACAGAGAACGGCCAGCCCGTAGCCCGGCAGCGCCTCCCTTTGCGGCCCGCCGATCCCGTCGGCAACAAGCAGGCCGGCCCCGGCAAAGGCGATCACCGCCCCGGCCACGTGTCCCGCCCCGAGCCGTTCGCCCGGCAGCAAGCCCGAGAGGAGCACGATGAGCAGCGGCCAGAGATAGGCGATGAGGCTCGCTTCGGCCGCAGGGGCAAGGCGCAGCGCCGAGAAGTAGAAGAGGTGATAGCCGAAGAGCCCCGCCGTACCGAAGGCGTAGACCTTCCACGACACGGCGCGAAGCTGGCCGAGCCCGCCCGTCGCCAGCGTCCAGACGAGCCCGACGAGGCCGCCCACCGCGAAGCAGATGGCATTGAGCTGCAAGGGCGGCACCGGCGCCGTCCGCACCGTCAAGAGCGCCAGCAGCGCCCACATCAGGACGGCGGTGAAGCCCACGCCCGTGGCGCGCGCGCGGTTCATCGTCCGCCACCGGCCAGGCCCGGCTGTGCCGTCGTGGCAGGAATTCGTTCGGTGCCGGTCGTACTGCGTTCCACTAGCGCCCCCTGTTCCGGCCGCGACACGCCGACATTTCGGTCGCCGCGTCAAGACCGCGCCGGACGGCCGAACGGAAAAGGGCCGGTCCTGCGACCGGCCCCTCCGTGGATGACCCGCCCGGGTCAGCCGAAGAACTGCGCGCCGTTCGCCGAGATGGTCGAGCCGTTGATGAACTGCGCATCATCGGCGGCGAGGAAGACCACGCAGCGTGCGATTTCTTCCGGTTCGCCCAACCGGCCAGTCGGGATCTGCGCAATGATCGATTCGCGCACCTTCTCGGGCACGGCCATCACCATCTCGGTGGCGATATAGCCGGGGCAGACGGCGTTGGCAGTGATCCCGGCACGGGCCCCTTCCTGTGCGAGGCTGCGCACGATGCCGATGTCGCCGGCCTTGGTGGCAGCGTAGTTCACCTGTGCGAACTGGCCCTTCTGGCCGTTCACCGACGAAATCACGATGACGCGGCCGAACTTGCGCTCGCGCATGCCGGGCCACACCGGGTGCACCGTGTTGAAGACGCCGGTCAGGTTGGTGTCGATGACCTGCTGCCATTGCTCCGGACTCATCTTGTGGAACGGCGCGTCACGGGTGATGCCGGCGTTGGCGACGACGACATCGATCGGGCCGAGGTCGGCTTCGACCTGCGCGATGCCTTTCGTCGAGGCAGCGTAGTCGGCCACGTTCCACTTGTAGGTCGGGATGCCGGTTTCCTTGGTGAAGGCCGCCGCGGCCTCGTCATTGCCGGCATAGTTGGCGGCAACCTTGTATCCGGCACCCTTCAACGCGGCGGAGATCGCCGCGCCGATGCCGCGGGATCCGCCGGTAACCAGTGCAACCCGTGCCATGATGATTCTCCTCTTCAGGTATGCTTTCGTATGCCGATGGAATTCTGTTATCGAAATGAAAAACCGGGCGCAACATTATTGCGTCCGGTTTTGTGCATTCGCAGAAAGATTGCGCGGATCAGGCCCGTTCTAGGCACATGGCAACGCCCATGCCGCCGCCGATGCAGAGCGTGGCGAGGCCCTTCCTCGCGCCCGACCGCTGCATCTCGAAGAGGAGCGTGTTGAGGATGCGCGCGCCCGAGGCGCCGATCGGGTGGCCGATGGCGATGGCGCCGCCGTTCACGTTCACCTTCGACGTGTCCCAGCCCATGTCCTTGTTCACCGCGCAGGCCTGTGCCGCAAAGGCCTCGTTCGCCTCGATCAGGTCGAGGTCGGCGGCCTTCCAGCCGGCCTTCTCCAGCGCCTTGCGGCTGGCATGGATCGGACCCACGCCCATGATCGCCGGGTCGACGCCCGCCGTGGCGTAGGAGGCGATCCGCGCCAGCGGCTTCAACCCGCGTTTGGCGGCGTCGGCCTCGGACATCAGGAGGACCGCCGCGGCGCCGTCGTTGATCCCGCTCGCGTTGCCGGCGGTCACCGTGCCCTCCTTCGAGAAGGCCGGCCTCAGCTTCTGCATGCTGTCGAGCGTCGCGCCGTGGCGGATGTACTCGTCGGCATCCACCACCACGTCGCCCTTGCGGGTCTTCACCGTGAAGGGGATGATCTCGTCCTTGAACTTTCCGGCCTTCTGCGCCGCCTCGGCCTTATTCTGGCTCGCGAGCGCGAACTGGTCCTGCATCTCGCGGCTGATCTGCCACCTTTCGGCGACGTTCTCGGCGGTCGTGCCCATGTGGTAGCCGTTGAAGGCATCCCACAGACCGTCCTTGATCATCGAGTCGATAAACTTCATGTCGCCCATCTTCTGGCCGGCCCGCAGGTGCGCGACGTGGGGCGAAAGCGACATGCTCTCCTGCCCGCCGGCACAGACGATCGCGGCATCGCCAAGCTGGATGTGCTGGGCGGCGAGGGCGACGGACCGGAGGCCCGAGCCGCAGACCTGGTTGATCGACCAGGCGGCGCTTTCCTGCGGAAGTCCGGCATTGATATGCGCCTGGCGGGCCGGGTTCTGGCCCTGACCGGCGGTCAGGACCTGGCCGAGGATCGTCTCGCTCACCTCCGCCTTGTCGATGCCCGCGCGGGCGACCACTGCCTCCAGCGCTGCCGCGCCCAGTTCGTGCGCCGGCGTGTTGGCAAAGGCGCCGTTGAAACTCCCGACCGCGGTGCGGGCGGCCGATACGATGACGACATTGGTCATGGGCTGTCCTCCTGAGGGCGCGCCGATGCGCACCGAACGCGCGCAAGGTGCCCGGACCGGGCCCTGCGCCGCCATGCAGCATGCGCATCGCTGCGGAAGCGTCAAGGACCCGTGAGTGGTCGCACCGCGGGCATGGACAGAATATCGCGCGGTTGCGAGCGGCGCACCGCGGCCGGGCGGCGGCGCCGGCGCGGGCGGTGCCGCGGCGGCCGTCAGGCCTGCATGCGGACTTGTGCCATCTGGCGGGGCGGCGTGGCGGTCGGAGCGCCGAAGTAGTAGCCCTGCATGCAGTCGATCCCGGCCTCGGTCAGCCAGGCCGCGTCGGCGGCGTTCTCGACCGATTCGGCGACCGTGAACATGTCGAACTGCCGGCCGATCGACAGAAGCGCGCTCGTCAGGCACTGGTTGTCGGGACTGGTTGCGATGCCGCGAATGAACTGGCCATCGATCTTCAGGATGTCGAAGTAGAACTCGCGCAGGTAGCGGAACGAGGTATGACCCGCCCCGAAGTCGTCGAGCGCGAAGGAGATGCCTTCTGCTTGAAGATCGGCCATGAACACGGTGACCGCATCGGGCATGACCATGGCAGAGCTTTCGGTGATCTCCAGGATCAGCCGCTCGGCGACAGTCGGGTCGGCCCTGATGCCGCGGCGGAGGAACTGCATCCAGCGCGGATAGGCGATGGAGCGGGCCGACATGTTGATGGCGAGCCGCAGGCCGGGATCGCTCCGCAGGGCCTTGAGCCCGAGGTCGAGCGACAGGCAGTCCACCGCGCGGCCAAGCTCCGTGGTCTCGATCGCGGTGATGAAGTCGCGCGCCGGGATGATCCGCCCGGACTCGTCGAGAAGACGGATGAGCCCCTCGTGGAACGCCACCCGGTCCTGGCGGGCGGCGGTGACGATCGGCTGGTAGGCCAGGAAGACCTCGCGCCTCATGACCGCACGGGACACCATGGCGATGGTGTCACGGTCGCGCAGGCCGAGCGCCGCGCTCAGGGGGCTGTCCTGTCCGGGTTTGCGCGCGCCCTTCCCGAACCTTCCTCCGTCTCGCATCGCCTTTCTCCTCGCAGTCGCCGCCGAGATTGGCCAGAAGGGAATAAGAAGTCGTAAACGCTTGCGACAAGGCGCGGGCATTTCCGGGGAGGGGCGCAGATGGGTGAACGCTGTGGCTGGTGCGGCACCGACCCGCTCTATGTCGCCTATCACGACAGCGAGTGGGGGGTGCCCGAACGCGACCCCCGCGCGCTGTGGGAAAAGCTCATCCTCGACGGCTTCCAGGCCGGGCTCGCCTGGATCACGATCCTCAGAAAGCGCGACAGCTTCCGCGCCGCCTTCGAAGGCTTCGAGCCGGCGGTGATCGCCCGCTGGGGCGAACCGGAGGTGGCGCGCCTCGTCGCCGACCCCGGCATCGTCCGATCCCGCGCCAAGATCGAGGCGACGATCGGCAACGCCCGCGCCTATCTCGCCATATCCGAACGCATTGGCTTTGATGATTTTCTCTGGCGGCACCTCGACGGCAAGCCGTTGCAGAACCGCTTCCGCGCGATGACCGAGGTGCCGGCCGAGACGCCGCTTTCCGCACGCATCGCCAGGGAGCTCAGGGCCGAGGGCTTCCGCTTCACCGGACCCACGATCGTCTATGCCTTCATGCAGGCCACCGGCATGGTCAACGATCACCTCGTCACCTGCCCCGCCCACGACCGCTGCGCGGCGTTGGCCCGAGCGTGAGGCCCGTCGGCGCCGAAATCCCCCTGGGCCGGTGCCGCCGGCCGAATCCCGCTAGTCGGCGGCCAGAAGCGCCGCCACGATCGCCCGCGCGCTCGCGCCGTCCCACTCCGCATCGCCGGTCATCCGCGCGATCTCGCGCCCCTCGGGGTCGAGGATGACCGTCACCGGCAGGCCGAGCACGCCCATCTCGCGCGCGAGCGCCTGCTCCTTGTCGAGATAGAGCGGCAGCGATTCCACCCCCGTCTCGTCGAAGAGCCGGATGATCGCGGGGATGGTGTTGCGGCCGGTCGCGATCGTGGCCACGGTGAACCGCTCGCCGCCGAACTCGCGGTTGAGCGCGTCGAGGGCAGGCAGTTCCTTGCGGCAGGGGGCGCACCAGGTGGCCCAGAAGTTGACCGCCACATATCTGCCCCTGAACTCCGAGAGCCTCCGTTCGTTGCCGCTGTCGTCGTAGAAGGCGGTATCAGGCGCGGTCACGGGTTCCTCGTGAACGACGAGCTTCAGCATGGAGCCTTCGCGCAGCGCCTCGAGCTCGGCCTTCCCCGGCGTGGCGGCGTTTGCACCGAGCGCGAGGCCCGTGTAGAGGACGGCGGTGAGAAGCAGACGCATGAAGCCTCCGGGGGCGCGACGATGACCGACAGAACCCAGAACGCGATGTGGGGTGGGCGCTTCGCCGCCGGGCCGGACGCGATCATGGAAGCGATCAACGCCTCGATCGGGTTCGACAGACGGCTCTATGCCCAGGACATCGCCGGGTCCCATGCCCATGCCGCGATGCTCGCCGCCACGGGCATCATCAGCGATAGCGATGCGGCGGCGATCCGGGAAGGCCTCCTCACGGTCTTGTCAGAGATCGAGGCCGGAAAGTTCGAATTCTCGACTGCGCTCGAGGACATCCACATGAACGTCGAGGCGCGGCTGAAGGAGATCATCGGCGAACCGGCCGGGCGGCTCCATACCGCGCGCAGTCGCAACGACCAGGTCGCGACCGACTTCCGGCTCTGGGTCCGCGACCAGGTGGATGCCGCGATCATCGGGCTGACGGCGCTCCAGCGCGCGCTCATCGCGCAGGCCGAGGCGGGGGCGGACTGGGTGATGCCCGGCTTCACCCACCTCCAGACCGCACAGCCGGTAACCTGGGGCCACCACGTGATGGCCTATGTCGAGATGTTCGGCCGCGACATCGGCCGGTTCGCCGATGCGCGCGCCCGGATGAACGAATGCCCTCTCGGCGCCGCCGCGCTTGCCGGCACCTCCTTCCCGATCGACCGGCAGATGACGGCGGAGGCGCTCGGCTTCGACCGGCCGATGGCCAATTCGCTCGACGCCGTCAGCGACCGAGACTTCGCGCTGGAATTCCTCTCGGCCAGCGCGATCTGCGCCGTCCACCTCAGCCGCTTCGCCGAGGAGCTGGTGATCTGGTCCTCGGCCCAGTTCCGCTTCGTCACGCTCTCGGACCGGTTCTCGACCGGCTCCTCGATCATGCCGCAGAAGAAGAACCCCGACGCGGCGGAACTCATCCGCGCCAAGATCGGCCGCATCCTCGGCGCGACGGTCGCGCTCTTCACGGTGATGAAGGGCCTGCCGCTCGCCTATTCCAAGGACATGCAGGAGGACAAGGAACAGGTCTTCGACGCCGCCGACACGCTGATGCTGGCACTGGCCGCGATGGAGGGCATGGTGCGCGACATGACCGCCAACCGCACCAATCTGGAACGCGCGGCCGCGTCGGGCTTCTCCACCGCGACCGATCTGGCCGACTGGCTCGTCCGCGCGCTGGGCTTACCCTTCCGCGAGGCGCACCACGTCACCGGCAGCCTCGTCGCCCTGGCCGAGAAGAAGGGCTGCGACCTGCCCGACCTGAGCCTGCCCGAGATGACTTCGGTGCATGCGGGCATCACGCAGGAGGTCTATTCCGTCCTCGGCGTACGGAATTCCGTGGGCTCGCGGCAAAGTTACGGCGGCACGGCGCCAGAGCAGGTGCGGGCCCAGATCGCCCGCTGGAGGGAGAGGCTCGGATGAGAGTCGCGGCGATCGTTGGGCTCTGTCTCCTGGTCGCGGGCTGTTCCCAGCCGCGCGGCCACGCGGCCTTGCGGCTGACGCCCGACGGCGTCAGGGTGACGCCATCGATCTCGACCTCGATTGCCGGCATCGGCGTTTCGGTGAGCCAATGACACGTTTGCTCCAGGCCCTCGGGCTTCTCGCGTTCCTCGCCTCCTGCGGCGCCGACGGTGCGCCTACGCCGCCCGCCGAATCGGGTCTGACGGTTTCCGGCCAGGTCAAGGTCGGGGTGAGCGGCAGTCTCTGATCGAGGTGGGGCGTGCCGGATCAGTCGAGGGTGCGGCGGAAGCGCAGGAGCGCAAGCGTCGCGAAGGCCACGACGAAGAGGACGAGCGCCGCCATCGGCTGCGCGATGCCGGCGTAGTCCGCGCCCTTCAGCATGACCGCGCGGATCAGGCGCAGGAAGTGGGTCAGGGGGAAGACCTCGCCCAGGACCTGCGCCCAGCCGGGCATGCCCCGGTAGGGGAACATGAAGCCGGAAAGCAGGAGCGAGGGAAGGAAGAAGAAGAAGGTGAGCTGCATCGCCTGCATCTGGGTGCGCGCCGCCGTTGAGATGAGGTAGCCGAGGATCACCAGCGCCGCGACGAACACGAAGACGCCGGCAAGGAGCAGCGGCAGCGCGCCGACGAAAGGCACGCCGAAGATGAGTTTCGCCGCGACGAGCACGACGACGACCTGCACCGCGCCGACCCCGAGATAGGGCAGGACCTTGCCGAGCATGATCTCCACCGGCGTCGCGGGCATCGAGAGGAGGTTCTCCATCGTGCCCCGCTCGATCTCGCGCGTCAGCGCCATCGAGGTCATCATCACCATGGTCATCTGGAGGATCACGCCGAGCAGGCCGGGGACGATGTTGTACTGGGTGATACCCTCGGGATTGTAGCGCTTGTGGACCGTCACCTGAAGCTGCGCGGCTGCGGCCGCGGCCGCCTCGGGCTCGGTGCCGCGCTCGCGCAGGAGCGCGTCGGCCGCCACCGTGCCGAGGGTGGAAATGGCGCCGGAGGCGACGGAGGGATCGGTGGCATCCGCCTCGATCAGGATTTCGGGCCGGTCGCCGCGTTCCACCCGCCGGCCGAAGTCCGAGGGAACCGTGACGACGAAGGAGACGTCGCCCCGCGTGATGAGCTGCTCGGCCTCGGCCGCCGAGGCCGCGGGATGGGTGAAGCGGTAATAGCCCGTCAGTTCCAGCGCCGAGACGATGGCGCGGGTGTAGCGGTCCTGCGTGGGCGCGACGAGCGCGGCGGGCAGACCCTTGGGGTCGGAGTTGATTGCGAAGCCGAAGAGCACGAGCTGGAGGAGCGGAATGCCGAGCATCATCGCGAAGGTGACGCGGTCGCGCCGCATCTGGATCACCTCCTTGGTGAGCATCGCGGCAAGCCGTCGGAAGGACAGGAGCCGGTTCATGCCCGCGTGTCCTCCGCGCTGCCCATGAGCTGGATGAACACGTCTTCGAGGCTCGTGTCGGTCGTCCTCATGCGGCAGCCGGTCACCTCGGCCACTTTCGTGGCCGAGGCCCGCAGGGCGGCGGCATCGCGGCCGACGACGTGCAGCGTGGTGCCGAAGGGCGCGACCTGCTCGACGCCCGGCGCGCCCTTCAGGAGCGCCGCGGCGCGCGCCGTGGCCGCGCCCTCGAGGACGAAGGTCGTCAGCCCCGCGTTCCGCACCACCTCGGCCACCGTGCCCTGTGCCACAAGGCGGCCGTAGGAGATGTAGTTGATCCGGTGGCAGCGCTCGGCCTCGTCCATGTAGTGGGTGGAGACGAGCACCGTCAGCCCGCCGGCGGCGAGCCGGTGGATCTCGTCCCAGAAATCGCGCCGGGCCTTGGGGTCCACCCCCGCCGTGGGCTCGTCGAGCATCAGGAGCTTCGGCTCGTGCATGATCGCCGCGGCAAGCGCGAGCCGCTGCTTCCATCCGCCGGAGAGCGCCCCTGCGAGCTGGTGCCGCCGCGACGTGAGCCCGAGGCCGGCGAGCGTGTCGGCCACATGGCGCCGGGCCGGGCGGAGCGCATAGAGCCCGGCGACGAAGGCGAGGTTCTCCTCGATCGTCAGGTCTTCGTAGAAGGAAAAGCGCTGGGTCATGTAGCCGACCTCGCGCTTGATCGCGCGCCCCTCCGTCAGGATGTCATGGCCGAGCACCCGGCCCTCTCCCGCGTCGGGGGTGAGCAGGCCGCACATCATGCGGATCGTCGTCGTCTTGCCCGACCCGTTCGGGCCGAGGAATCCGGCGATCTCGCCCTTCGCGACCGTGAGCGACACGTCATCGACGGCGCGCCGACCGTGGAAGCTCTTCACCAGCCCCCGGACCGCGATGGCGGGCTCCGCCGTCATCCGCCGGAACCCGGCAGCGAGACATCGACGATCTGCCCCGGCTTCAGCCCCGGCGCGTTCTCGGGCCGGGCCTCGATCAGGTAGACGAGCTTCTGGCGGTTCTCCAGCGAGTAGATTACCGGCGGAGTGAATTCGGGCGCATCGGAGACATAGGTGACGATGGCGCTCAATCCTTCGGCACAACCGTCGCAGCGGACGGCGAGCCGGCTTCCCTGCGTCACCGCGGCAACGCTGGTCTGGGGGACATAGAGGCGCAGCTTGACCGCGCCGTCGGGCAGGAGCGAGAGCACCGGGGCCGAGGGCCCCGCGAGTTCGCCTGCCGAGCGGATGACGTCCTCGATCGTGCCGGCGGAAGGCGCGGCCAGGCGGCGCTGATCCAGATTCCATTCCGCCTTCGCGCGGGCGGCCTTTGCCCCGGCGACCGCCGCTTCCGCGGCGGCGATCTCCTGCGGCCGCGCCGGCAGGCGGGCGACGGCGAGGCTCGCCTCCGCCTCGGCCACCCTGGCATGGGCGACGGTGGCGGCGGTGGCCGCGT
>NZ_WBUS01000112.1 GCF_008933605.1 Albidovulum sp. | reverse complement strand
TCCCCTGGCTCTGCCGGACGTACCCGCCCTTGCCGACCTCGTCCTCGCCACGGCCGCCGATGCGCCGCCCGGCCCGCCGGAGCTTCCGCCGGCCGTCGGTCCGCGCTTTACCGGCCCGGTCGTGCTGAACGCACCGGCGAGCGTCGGCGACGCGGAACTCGCCGCGCTTGTCGAAGGGCTGGGCGCCGGCGGCTTCGTTCTGGCCGAACCGAACCGCGTGGACATCACCATCAGCGAAAGCAACGTACGCTACTTCCATGCCGCCGATGCCGCCGCAGCAATGGCCGTCGCGACCGAGCTGGGGGCGGAGGCGCGGGATTTCACCGCCTTCTCGCCCGCGCCGCCCGCGGGCACGATCGAGGTCTGGCTGGCTGGGCGCGGCAGCGCCGCGGCTTCGGTGAGAACTCGGCGCGCCTCCGGGCAGCCTTCGGTTTCGGTGGCAGACCGCGAATTGAATGCATTGCGCGCCCGCATCCTGCAGCAACTGCGCAACGGCGATCATCTGTGAGGGATCCGATGGGTATGCGAAGGCGCGCAACAAGACTCAAGACCGGAAGGAACCCCGATGCCTGAACCGAGACTGATGGCGGTGATCACCGCGCTTCTGATGCTCGCGGGCACGTCGCCGGCGCGCGCGGCCTACGACGTCGACCAGTTGCGCCAGATCGAGGCGCTCATTCTTGCCAAGGATTGCGGTGCGCTCTGGCAGTATCTCGTCAGCAACCCGTCCATCATGACCGGCGAAGACGCGCTCGCCCGTGAACTGAGGGTTTTCGTTGCGGCGACCGAACGTGGCCAGATCGACTGTTTCGCCGCGCGCCCGCCGTCGCCGGCAATCGTGCAGCCCGCGCCAGTGGTGGCATTCGCCACCGGATCGGTGCGGCGGATCGAGCCCTACTGAGTGCCGGGCAGCGGCGGGGAGACGGGATGACGAACCAGCCGCGCATCGCCTACGTGCTCGACCCGCGTTTTCCGGGCGGCACCTCCGCCGCCGTCGCCGAGGAGGTCGCGGCCGTTCGGCCCCTTGTCCGGCCCGAGGTCCATGCCGTCACGTCGCGCATGTTCAGCGGCCAGAGCCTCTCGCCCGCGCTTGCGGGCGCATTGGACGCGGCGGGGATCGAGGCCGTCTGGGATGCTCCCGTGATCGCCGCCGACACGGTGATCCTGCACAACCCGGCCTTCCTCAAGTTCGACAAGACCCTCGGTCGCCGCATCGTCGCGCGCGAGCTGATCGTGGTGACGCACGAGAATTTCCAGCGTCCGGGCGGGGCGGAGGGCTTCGATGTGGCCGGCTGCCTCGACCGGATCGACCGTGGCACAGTGGCGCTTCGGAAGACGCTCGCGCCCGTTTCGGCGCACAACCGGGTGACGGTCAGTGACTGGGTCGCCCGGAACGGTGTCCGGCCGGGCTGGTCGCTGGCTGCGGACGACTGGTTCAACATCTGCGACTTCCCCCTGACGCCGCCCACGGACGCCCCGCGCGACCGGCGCGGGCGGCATTCGCGCCCCGGGTTCGAGAAGTTTCCGCCGCGCGCGGTTCTCGACCTCTGTTTTCCACGCCACGCCGAGGCGAATGTCATCCTCGGTGCCGAGGTGCTCATGGCGGAGGAGGCGCCGGTGCCGCACTGGCAGTTGCACCCGTTCCGGGGCCTTGATCTTGAACGCTATTTCGGAATGATCGACTTCATGGTCTATTTCACCGCCCCCACCTGGCAGGAGAGCTTCGGCCGTGTGCTGGCCGAAGCCATCGCCGCCGGGAAGGTGGTGATCTCCGACGCCGCGACGGCGGCGGGCTTCGCCGGTGCCGTTGTGCCCACCCGGCCCGAGGAGGTGGACGCGCTCATCCGCGGCTTCATCGCGGACCCCGGACGTTACGCCTCCCAGGTTCGGCGGGCGCAGGCGACCCTGTCGCGCTTTTCGGCCGAGGCGTTCCAGGCGCGGTTCGCCGCCGCGACCGGTCTGTCCCGAGAGGCCGCCGCATGATCCTGATCGAGGCGGGCGAGCGCACCGACCGGCACTTCGACGCCAAGCTCCTTCTTGCGACCCAGCTGGCCGCGCGGGGCCATCCGGTCATCCTCGACGACCGGACGCTGCCCGACCGTCTCGAACGCTACCAGAAATACGAGGCCGCCCGGTTCCTCGCCGACGTCGACCGCGTCGAGGTGACCCGTGTCATCATCATCGGTGCAGAGGCGATCGGGCAGGATACGTTGACGGCCCTCAGGCATCGACAGTTCGGCCCGGGCGTGGCGGTGCATGTCGTCGGCCGTTTCGCCGACCGGCAAGCGGCCATCACGGCACAGTCCCGCGCGGCCTATGCGCTGGGCCGCGAGCCCGCGCTCGTGGACCTTGCCGCGCTTCAGGGTCCGACGCTCGTCGCCAACGCGATCTCTCCGCTCGCGGCGGCGCCGGTTCCCGGCCCCGAGCCCGAGCGGACGCCGCAGCTTTTCGTCGTGCTGCGCCAGGAGTCGCTCGAGGATCCCATGGTCCTGCCGCTCCTGTCGGCGATGGATCAGGTGCCCGGCTTCCGGCTTCACGTCATCCTGCCCGGCAAGGGCAAGGAACAGGTGAAAGCGACGCGCCACGCGGGTCTTTCGATCTTCGGTCTCTCGGAACTCTCGCCCGCGACCTTCGCCGCTCGCGCCGACATCGCCGCCTTCTTCGGCGACGGCGTGCCGGGAGAGCGGATGGCGGCGTTCGCGCTCGACCTGATGCGGTCCGGGCGGGTCGCCATCGACTGCACCGCAGGCGCGGGATTCGTGGCCGCGGGCGCCCCGGCGGTGCGG
Organism: Albidovulum sp.; assembly: GCF_008933605.1. Taxonomy (GTDB): domain Bacteria; phylum Pseudomonadota; class Alphaproteobacteria; order Rhodobacterales; family Rhodobacteraceae; genus Albidovulum. The sequence goes on along the minus strand of NZ_WBUS01000112.1, from coordinate 7,603 downwards.
GGGCCAGAGGACCTCGGCGGGCTTGCGAACTACGTCCAGCACAACGTGCTGGTGAACCGCAGGCAGATCGGGCTTCAGGCGCAGCGGAGCCCCTGGCTCAACGCCCGGTCGGTGGAGCCTCTGGAGGCCGCGCTGGCTCTCGTCCCGGGGTCAGTGTCCGAACCGAAGACCGATGAGGCTGCCCCGCGCAGGATCGTCCTGCTGCCGACCAATGGCGTCGGCCTCGGCCATGCGCGGCGCTGTGCGCTCGTGGCGGCGGAACTCGGCACCAAGGTCGCCGAGCCGGTTTTCGCGGCCTTTCCGAGCTGCATTCCGATGCTGCGCGGCGAGGGCTTCGACTGCCTGCCACTTGTGCAGAAGAGCCCCGACCACCCTGAGGATCACGCCAACGACCTTCTCAATTACCTGCGGCTCCGCCGGGCGCTTCGGCCGGGCGACCGGCTGGTCTTCGATGGCGGCTACGTTTTCGACTCCGTCCTGCGCGTCATCAATGAACGGGAGATCGACGCCACCTGGATCCGGCGCGGGCTCTGGCAGGCAGGGCAGCTGCAGGGCGGTGCGCTCGACCGCGAACGTGCCTTTGCCCGCGTGATCGTGCCGGGCGAGGCCTTTGCCGAACTCAACAGCGACCGCGGGGGCGCAAAGGTGCGCAGAGTGGGGCCGATTGTCCAGCGGCGCGCCGTTCCGGACGCCTCCGAACGGCGCGCCGGGCGCGGCGCGCTCGCCACCCGGCTCGGCACGCCGTTTTCGGAACTTGTCGTCACGATGCTGGGCGGCGGCGTGGCGGCCGACCGGACCGCGCAACTCCAGGCCGTGGCCGCCATCAGCGAGGCCCGGACGGGCCGCCTCAACCTCGTCGTCGTCTGGCCGGGGGCGGTGGTGCCGCCGGGCCTGGCAGGATGGACGCACACCCGGGTGGTCCAGACCAGGGACGCGCTCTCCCTCTGCCTTCTTGCCGACCTCGTGATCTCGGCCGCAGGCTACAACTCGTTCCACGAGATCCTCTATCACGGAGTTCCCGCCATCTTCGTGCCGCAGATGGCAGTCTACATGGATGACCAGGAACGCCGCGCCCGCGCCGCGTCCGATCGCGGGCTGGCCGAAACGGTCCTCGCGCACGAGCTTCTGCTGCTCGACCGCGAGATTGCGGCCTTCCTCGACTTGGGCAAGGGCGACAGGGTGCGCGCGGCGCTGGCTGCCACCGAGCTGCCGGCGCCGGGCAACCGCGCGGCCGCCGCGCTGATCCTCGGGGAGGAGGTGCCATGACGCCCGAGCACTGGCTTGCGGTCCTGTCGCGGATCGCTCCGGGGGAGCCGGTCGACCTTGACGCCGGAGCGCCCGGTCCGGCTCGGACCGGCGCCGGGCTTGCCGGCCGGATCGCAGCGACACCACCCCCCTCGCCCCGCCTGTGGGACCGGGGTGACACCGGCGCTTCGTGGATCGGCATCCGCGTCGACGCGCCGCTCGCCGATCCCGCCCGCGCGGCCCTGCGGCTCGCCGCCGCCGCGCTCGAACGGGGGGTGACCCCGGTGATCCTCACGTCGCTCGACTCCTCCGGCTTCGAGCGCTTCGGCTTCCGGATCGAACGGTTCCTGGCGGGCCCGGGCGTCGACCGCGCGGCCTGGGAGGCCGAGATGGCCGCCTTCTGGTCCTTCGCCCTGATCATCGACGCGGTCGACGTCGCCTCGCTGGGCTGAGGCGGAGCCCGGGTCATCGGACCAAAGCCCGTGGCGCGCCGCGATCTTCGCCCCTAGAACGAGGGCACGAACAGACACAGCCGGACGGGCGATGCGGGGATCACTGAGCTCCTGGAACAGGCTATCGCTCGCGGCGCAGTTCGCACTGGCGGGCGGGGTCGTCATGATCCTGTCGATGCTGCTGATCGGCCGGGTCGTAACCGCCCGCATCGAGGAGGGCGTGGTCCGCAACACCGCCTACGCGACATCGCAGTACATGGACAGCATCATCGCGCCGCTTGCCCAGGACCTCGCCGAGGTGGACATGCTGTCCCCGGGGGCGCGGCGGGCGCTCGACGAGGTGTTCACGGGCACGCCGCTTGGCGAGAGGGTGGTGTCCTTCAAACTCTGGAAACCGGATGGGCATATCGCCCATGCCTCCGATCCGGCCATCATCGGCCAGACTTTCGCGGTCTCGGAGAACCTGAAGGCCGCCCTCGACGGCGAGACCCGCGCCGATTTCGAGGATCTGGGCGACGAGGAGGACAAGGGGGAAAACGCGCTCGGCCTCCCTCTCCTGGAAGTCTATTCGCCGGTCCGGGAGGCGTGGTCGGGCCGTGTCATCGCCGTGGCGGAGTTCTACGAGGTCGCAAGCCAGCTCCGGCAAGACCTGAGCGCGGCGCGGCGGAATGCCTGGATCGCCGTCGCGATCACCTTCCTGTCCATCGGCGGCGTGCTTTATCTCATCGTCCTGCGCGGCAGCCGCACCATCGACCGCCAGCGGGCGGAACTGACCGCGCGGCTTGACGATCTCGTGGCGCTCTCGGCCCACAACGCGGCGCTGCGCGCGCGGGTGCAACACGCGGCGGCCCGCGCCTCGGCGATGAACGACCAGGCGCTGCGGCGGATCGGGGCGGACCTGCACGACGGGCCGGCCCAGCTTCTGAGCTTCGCGGCGCTGCGGCTGGATGCCCTGCGCGGCGAAGTGTCGACCACCACCGAGCTCGACGCCGTGGAGCGGGCGGTCAAGGACGCGATCCGCGAGGTCAGGTCGATCTCGAAGGGGCTCTCGCTGCCCGACATCGAAGCGCGGTCGCCCTGCGACATCGTCCGCGGCGTCGCAGAGACCCACGCGGCCCGCACGGGGATGCCGGTAGCGGTCGACTGCGACATGCCGGGCCCCGATGGCCTGGCGCAGGCCGTGAAGATCTGCCTCTTCCGGTTCGTGCAGGAGGGGCTGAACAACGCCTGGCGCTATGCCGGCGGCGCCGCACAGGAGGTTGCACTGTCGTTCAGGAACGGCATCCTCAGGCTTTCGGTCCGGGACCGGGGGCCGGGCGTTTCCGTCGCGCCATCCGGCCTTCCGGAGGGCGGCGGCGATTTCTCGGGCATCGGGCTTTCGGGGCTGCGCGACCGCGTCGAAAGCCTCGGCGGCACGTTCAGCGTGCGCAACCGCACCGACGGCCCGGGCGCCGAGGTCGCGATGGAACTGGACACGAGGGGGACATGATGGAGAAGATCCGGGTCGTGGTCGCGGACGATCACCCGCTCTATCGCGAGGGCGTTGCGCGAAGCCTGGCCGATGACTCGGCCTTCGCCGTCGTCGGGCATGCGTCGGACGCGGACGCGGCCGTTGAAATCGTCCAGCGGCTTTCCCCGGGCATCGTCCTGCTTGACATCTCGATGCCCGCCGGCGGCGGCATCTCCGCGCTCAGGCGGATCATGGCCGGCCCGGTCCCGCCGAAGGTGGCGATGCTGACCGTCTCGGAAGAGGACGACGACGTGATGCAGGCGCTGAAGGCCGGGGCCATCGGTTACATCCTAAAGGGCGTCGGATCGCGCGAACTGGTCTCCATCGTCAAGGATGTGGCACGCGGGCAATCCTATGTCTCGCCCACGCTCGCCGCCCGTATCCTCAACGCGATGCGCGAGGGCGGACCGAAGCGGGAGGAGAACCCGCTCGACGACCTCTCCAAGCGCGAGGAGGACATCCTGAGGCTGGTGGCCGAAGGCAAGAGCAACAAGGAGGTGGGCCGCGCGCTCGACCTGCAGGAGAAGACGGTCAAGCACTACATGACGACGATCCTGCAGAAACTCCATCTGCGCAACCGCGTGGAGGCGGCCGTCATGGCGCGCGAGCACTGGAAGAAATGACCCGCGCCGGAGCCGCGGCGGCGCTCAGTCGAGCGAGAACATGCCGCGGATTCGGATTATGTCCGCGGCAGTGACCGGTCGCCGTGCCACGGTGCGCCCCTTGGGATCCTTCACGATGTAGGAGCCGCGCGTCACGATCTCGCGCCAGCCCCGGAAATCGGTCACCTCGATCGCCGCACCGCGCTCGGCAATCTCGACGATGGCGTCGATCAGGCGCGCACCGCCCCTGCGCCTGGCGCTTTCGCCGAATGACCTGAGCCGTGCCTCGTCCTCTCGCCCGGCCGCGCGGGTCGCCACCATTCGCCCGCGCGCGTCGAGCGACTCGAACCGGCCACCCCGGATGCGTTCCACATGACCGTCGGCGAAGCGGACGGTGATCCCGTCAACTCCAAACGAGTTGCCGCCACGCGACGTGGCCGATCCTGAACTGCCCGACGTCGAGGCGGAGGAACTTCCCGACGTGGAAGACCCGGAACTGCCCGAGCTTGAACCGCCCGACCCCGAACTGCCCGACCCAGAGCTGCCGGAGCCGGAGCCCCCGGAGCCACTCGAGTCGTCGTCATCGTCGTCATCATCGTCATCGTTCGACGATCCGTTCTTTGCGAACGCCGCGCCTGCCTTCCCGTCGAGCTTGAAATGCACGACGGGCGACGCACCCCAGACGAGCGCGGACAGAAGCAGGAGAATCAGGAACGAACGCACTGTGCGGTCCACCCGGCTGGCATCGGCTTCTCACTCGGAGCGGGCGCGGCACGCCGTCGCGCCACGCCCCGGTTCATCGAATTCAATCTGACCGCAGGCTCAGCGCAGGGCCAGCAGGCGGTCGATGTCGGCCTGGGTTGCCGGACGTTCCTCGACCGTCCGGCCCGCCGCATTCTTGCGCTCGTAACGACCGTTCTCGATCTCTTCCCTGGTGCCGTCGGAATAGGTCACTTCCACGCCGGCGGAGGAGACTTCGATCTTCTGCACGCCGGACCCGCCACCGGTGCCGCCGGTCGTGCCGCCGGTGCCGGACGAGTCGTCGTCATCGTCGTCATCATCATCGTCATCGTCGTCGTCGTGGCTGCCGTGGCCGCCGCGGCCCCCTTTGTCGTCATCACCATCGTCATCGTCGCTGCCGCTTTTCGCCTGCGCGTGAGTGGCCTTGAGGGTGACGAGGCCGGAGCCGGCGTCGAAGGCGAATTTCACGGGCATCGCCACCAGAAAGGCAGCAGTGCCAAGGATGATGGCAAGTCTTCCGGGGGTGTAGAACGGTGTGTCCATCTTGTGCTCCATCGGGTTCTGCCGCGGCCGCCGCGGCCCTGTGCTCCCTCTTTCACACGAAGCGATCCGGTCGAATACCGGCGAAGGACCTCCGCCACGCCGGGTGCGGACCACTTCCGGGACACCATCCGACCTTGGCCGGTGCCTGTCATCGGACCAAGGTCGGATATTCGCCGCGGCGCCGGCTCGGTCGGGCTGGAAGCCACCGATGAACTGGCGCAGACCGAACGGAATGCCTGCGGCTACTACGCCCACGGCGATCTGGGTGGGACAACGTCTCTACGGTGCGTGCGACAAGTCCCAGCCGAGCGCACCCAGCCCGGCCACGATGGCGGAGGCCGGCGGAGGCAGGCCGGTCCTGGCGATCGTGTGGCAGAAGGCCGCCCTCGGCGCGGCGAGGCCGAGGGTTTCGGCCAGGAACGTGCCGATGATCGCAGCCCCGAGGACGCCCCCCAGAGCCGCAGCCGTCGCGGGTCGGCGCGGTAGACGGCCGATTCAAGCGTGCCGAGGATTGCAGAAATGCCCCAGCCGCGCGGCACCGCCCAGGGCCGCTCCGCCAATCAATCCGCCAAGCGCGGCCAGCAGGCCCGGTGGCATCGCCGCCATCGTCTTGCTTCCCAGGGGGTCGGGCCATCCTCGGTTGCGCGTCGGCCCTAGCGGCAGAAAAGTTCGTTCAACAAGCCGATCATGCGCGCGGTCTTCGGGTCGCTCAAGGAATAGTAGATCGCCTTTCCGTCGCGGCGGGCCTTCACCAATCCTTCGAGCCGTAGCCGCGCGAGCTGCTGGCTGACGGCCGCCTGACGTGACGCGAGGAGCGATTCAAGTTCCGTCACCGACTTCTCGCCGTCGAGAAGATGGCAGAGAATCATCAGGCGTCCCTCGTGGGCGAGTGCCTTGAGGTATCCTGCCGCCTCGTCGGCCTGGGTCGACAGATCCTCGCCCGTGGCTTTGGGTGTGACGCAGGCGGCTGTTTCACGTCCGCTTGCGTCGGCACCATCCGCCGCACCGGGCGGCACGCTCCGGCCGCGACCCCCGCGGCGCCAGCCCGTCACGGCGCCGCCTTCGCGGGGATCTCGCCCGCCCCGGCCAGAATCGGCGCCAGCATGCCCCAGAAGAAGTCCTCGCCCGGATAGTCTTCGACCCGGCCGTCCCCCTCGCCATTGCGGACGCGGTTGAAGGCGGGCGTAGAGACGGGCGTGGGGCCGAGCGCCACGTTCGCGGGATACGGACCCTTCAGCTGCACCCGTTCCGGCGGCGCCGCCTGGCCCTCCGGCATCCTGGGGTAGATGGGCGCAATCCCGGCGTCCCGGCGCGCGCAATGGGCGCAGCCTGGCTGCTCGACCATCAGGAGCCGCACCTCGGCAGCGGCCGGAACGCCCGCCGCAACCGTCAGAATCAGGACGAGTGCGCGCCGCATGTTGACGCCCCATCTTTCACATATGCAGATTTTAATATGTTTTGGCGTTCCGGGCAAGGCAGGGAGGAAGCCGTGCGGTTGGATCCCACCTTCGGTGGCGCCCCTCCCGTGGGACTTCTGTCCTACCTGTCGCCGTGCACCCTGCCCATGGTTCCCTTCTACCAGTGCTGCATGGCCGGAATCTCCATGTCCGAGCGCAAGTCGGACCAGACGATCACGGCCGGCGCGCAACGCCGGCTTGTCGTCGCGGGCGCGGGACGGCGCTTGTGTTGACCTGCGGGCGCGGCATGACGGCGCCCTTCGTTCCGGCCGCGGTCTTCGCGCGGCCGTTACGCGGCCGGATGAACCGCAACCGGAAGTACGTCGTGCACATGAAGAAGGTCATGGGCGTGATGCCGATCCGCCTTGCGGTTCTGGTTGCGACCGGATCGGTCAACGCCATCGCCGCCGTGACCGACGAAAGCGGCCGGGCGTCGGGGCCGCGACGGCCCAGGAAGCAACGACCTGCCCCTTCGACGGCTCGTTCGAGGATGCGACCTTAGCGGTCGAGAGCGCGATCGTCGGCAATGGGCTCGTGACCGACTACGGAAACCTCCCCGAGAGGCCGATGCAGTAGGTGCGGGGCGCTGCTCGACGGGATCGCGCGCGAGGCGGCGGGACAGTGCCTGCGGATGGACAGGCCGGCGTGCCTCGCCTATTGCGGGGCGATGGACTGGGACGAGGAAATCGATGCGGCCGGCCTTCTCTGCCCGCTGCCGGTGCTGAAGGCGCGCAAGCGCCTCCTGACGATGCGGCCGGGTGCCGTGCTGAGGCTGGTCGCGACCGATCCGGCCGCGGTCGTGGACGTGCCGCATTTCTGCGCCGAGGCCGGGCACGAGTTCCTTGGCGCGACCGCGGAAGGGTCCGGCCAGGCCTATCTCATCCGCCGCCGCTGAGACGCCGCTCAGCCGGCGAGGGTGACGAGCCGCCCTGCCGCGACGAGGTCTTCCCGCGTGTTGACGTTGTAGAAGGGATCGACAGGGTCCGATCCGAACGCCGCGCGTCCGGCGCCGCAGGTTGCCGCCCAGGCCCCAACCCGGCGCTCGCCCCGCGC
>NZ_WBUS01000287.1 GCF_008933605.1 Albidovulum sp. | reverse complement strand
TTCCAGCACCGCCTGCCCCGCCCGCGCGGGGACCGCGGCGGCGAGCAGCACGGGGTCCGCGGCGGCGCGATAGCCCGCGCGCGGCTGGGCGATCGTGAGGCGCCCGCCAAGGAACGCATCCGCGGTTATCTCGTCCTCGGTGAACATTCAGACCTCGATCCCGTTGTCCCTCAGGATCGCCCGCGCGAGGAACAGGTCGGCGTCGCGCACCATTATCCGGCGCGGCAATATGCCAAGGGAGCCTTCGAGCACGCTCATGTGGACGTCCACCTCAAACGCCGTTATACCCTCACCGGCAAGGAGCGCTGTGGCGAAAGCGATGGTGGCCGGGTCAGTTGTGCGCAGAAGTTCCTTCATGATCTTGGACATAAGGACGAAGCCCCGGCTTTGTCGAGATGAGACGGGACGGGAATGAGCCTGGACGAGACCGCGCAGAAACCGCATGACCGGCTGGGCGCGTATCTGGCCTGCGACCTAGAGCGTGTGAACGCGCTGATCCGGGAGCGGATGGCATCGGAACATGCGCCGCGGATTCCCGAGGTTACGGCGCACCTGATCGAGGCCGGCGGCAAGCGGCTGCGCCCGATGCTGACTCTCGCCGCGGCCCGGCTCTGCGGCTACGATGGAGACCATCACATCCGTCTCGCCGCGACGGTGGAATTCATCCACACCGCGACGCTTCTCCACGACGACGTGGTAGACGAAAGCCGCCAGCGCCGCGGCCGGCCGACGGCGAACCTTCTGTGGGACAACAAGTCTTCCGTGCTTGTCGGCGACTATCTCTTTGCCCGCGCCTTCCAGCTCATGGTCGAGCCGGGATCGCTGCGCGTCCTCGAGATCCTGTCGAACGCCTCGGCCACGATCGCCGAGGGCGAGGTCCTGCAACTGACCGCAGCGCAGGACCTGCGCACCGACGAGGGCACCTACCTAAAGGTCGTCCGGGGCAAGACCGCCGCGCTCTTCTCGGCCGCGACGGAAGCCGGCGCCGTCCTTGCCGGGGCGGACGACACGGAAGTGGAGGCCCTCTTCACCTATGGCGACGCGCTCGGCATCGCCTTCCAGATCGCCGACGATCTTCTGGACTACGGCGGCACCACGGCCGCGATCGGCAAGAACGTCGGTGACGACTTCCGCGAGCGCAAGCTGACGCTGCCGGTGATCAAGACCGTGGCGAAGGCCGACGAGGCGGAGCGCGCCTTCTGGCGCCGGGTCATCGAGAAGGGCGACCAGCGCGAGGGCGACCTCGAGCAGGCGCTGCGGCTGATGGCGCGGCACCGTGCGATGGAGGCGACGCGCGACGACGCGCTCGGCTGGGCCGAGCGCGCCAAGCAGGCGCTCGTCGCCCTGCCGGCGCACGACCTGCGCGACATGCTCGCTGACCTCGCCGACTATGTCGTTGCGCGGGTGAACTGAGGTTCAGGCAAGAACGGGCGCCGCGCGCACCCACCAGCCGGGCCGGCGGCGGGAAACGGTTCTCGCGGCCGCCACCGCGTCGCCCCGCGATGCGAACAGGCCGAAGCAGGTTGCGCCCGAACCGGACATGCGCGTGAGGAGAGGCGTGGTTGCCGCGATGGCGGCGAGCACCTCCGCGATCACCGGCGCGACCGCGATGGCCGGCGCTTCGAGGTCATTGCGCTGGCGGGCGAGCCAGCCGGCGAGCGCCGCGGCAGATGCGAAGCCGGGCGGGAGCGGCTCCAGCGGCGGGTTGCACTTGCGGGCCAGCGCGCGGAACACCGCCGGTGTCGCGACCTCCACCCGCGGATTGACGAGCACGGCCGACATCGCCGGCAGGGCGGGAACCGGCGCCAGCGCCTCGCCGATCCCGCCCATGCGTGCGGGCCGGCCCGCCAGGCACACGGGCACGTCTGCGCCGAGCGCCAGCACCTCGTCGGCCGGCGGCAGGGGCCGGTCCCAGA
>NZ_WBUS01000111.1 GCF_008933605.1 Albidovulum sp. | reverse complement strand
GTGCACATAGTCCTCGGCATGGGAGGGGACGTCGAAGTTGAAGACGTGGCTTACCGCCGGGATGTCGAGGCCGCGCGCGGCCACGTCGGACGCGACGAGGAAGCGAAGCGAGCCGTCGCGGAAGCCGTCGAGCGTCTTCATGCGCTGGCTCTGGTCGAGGTCGCCATGGATCGGTGCGGCGTCGAAACCATGCGTCTTCAGCGACTTCGCAAGGATGTCCACTTCCGACTTTCGGTTGCAGAAGAGGATGGCGTTGGTGCAGGCCTCGCCTTCCGCGTTGATGACCGCCCGCAGGAGCTCGCGCTTTTGCTTGGCGGTCTGGTCCTTGCGGGTCGGCGTAAGCTCGATCAGCCGCTGTTCGATCGTCTCGGAGGCCGTCGCCTGGCGCGCAACCTCGATCCGCGCCGGCGAATGCAGGAAGGCATTGGTGATGCGCTCGATCTCGGGTGCCATCGTGGCGGAATAGAAGAGCGTCTGCCGTGTGAAGGGCGTCAGCGAGAAGATCCGCTCGATATCCGGGATGAAGCCCATGTCGAGCATCCGGTCGGCTTCGTCCACCACCATGATCTGCACGCCGGTCAGGAGAAGCTTGCCGCGCTCGAAGTGGTCGAGCAGGCGGCCAGGGGTGGCGATCAGCACGTCCACGCCGCGGTCGATCAGCTTGTCCTGCTCGCCGAAGGAGACGCCGCCGATCAAGAGCGCCTTGGTCAGCTTGGTGTGCTTGGCATAGATGTCGAAGTTCTCGGCGACCTGGGCGGCGAGTTCCCGGGTGGGAGCGAGAACGAGGCTGCGCGGCATCCGGGCACGGGCCCGGCCGCGGCCGAGGAGCGTGATCATCGGCAGCGTGAAGCTCGCCGTCTTGCCGGTGCCGGTCTGGGCGATGCCGAGCACGTCCTTGCCTTCGAGCGCGGGTGGAATCGCGCCGGCCTGGATCGGGGTGGGGATTTCATAGCCGGCTTCGGCAATGGCTTGCAGGACCCGCGGGTCCAGCTTCAGGTCGGAGAATTTTGTCATCAGCGTCCAGTCGTTGCGGCATCGGGCCGCAAGGGTGAAGGGACGCGACTTCCGGGCGCCCCGGCGTTTGCCCGCCGGATGCGGGCGGTTCGCCCTAGCGCAAAACACTCCGAAGGTCAATCGGCCGTCGGAGGGCGGCCCGAAAGGGCGGCGCCGCCCGTCCTGGGGGGAACGGGCGGCGCCTTGGGCTTGGGTGTGTGGGTGGGTGTTTAGGTGTGGGTACTACGGGTACAATTTCCGGCAGGGAACCTGGGGGGGAACCTTACCGGCGACGGCGGCGCAGGAACGCCACCACCCCGAGCCCGGACAGGAGCAAAGCCCCTCCGGCGGGCACGGGCACGGCCGCCATGTCGAGACGGATCGCCCCGAGATGGTTGCCGGTTCCCGGCGAACGTGCGAGCACGTTCATCGAGATCAGGTACGTCCCCGGGCCGAGGTTGAACGCGCCGAAGCTGTGTTGCCCTCCGGCAAGCGCTGCGTCGAAGTTCATGCCCGTGTTCGGGGACGGAGTCACCGGGGCCGAGGTGGCCCCGAGCGAGGTGCCGTTATTGAAGACTTCGAACTGGTCCCCGGCAAGGAACCCATCCACGAGGGTGAGGATGGCATTGGCCGCCAGGGTGAAGCTGAAGCTCCGTCCGGCCGTGGTTCCCACGTCGCCATAGGAAAAGCGGGTCCATCCGCTGTCGGCGACGAGGTTGAGGGTCGCGGCCTGGGTCGGCATCGCGCCGAGCCCCGCCGTGACCGTTGCCGCTGCCACGGCCAGCGCTTTCAGGGTGGGTTTGAACATGGCAGCTCCTTTGTTGCGGCTGGCTCTCTAATTCTTTGGGAAATTGAGACATTTTTGGGGCGGCAGCGACGGCTGTTGAGAAAACCGAAACAGAGGCCGGCAGCACGGAAGGATCGGTTTCGGTCTGGCGACGATCACGGCGGGTTTCCGCGCATTTCGCCGCGATGCTGCCGCATCTCTGTCGGATTGGCGCCTCGGGAGGCGGCCGGTGCAGGTTCCGAAATGGCCGCGGAGGGCCGGTGCGGGCCGCAATTGCCACATTTCTGCCACGAAGAGATTCGCGGCGCCGGGAACAATCTGGGGATGAAAGCGGTGCCGGCCGAGGGCTTTGCCATCGACGGCTGCCCCGGTCTTGCCTAGTCTCCGGACCGGGAACGGGGACTAGACCATGCTGCCCATCCATGTCGTCAACCTCGCGCGGGAGGCCGAGCGGCTCGCCCGGATCGGCGCCGCGCTCGACGGGTTCGGTCTCGGCTGGACCCGGGTCGAGGCGCTCGACCGGCGCGCGGTGCCGGCCGGCGAACTGCGCGCGGCCTTCGGGTCCGGCCCGCTGTCGCGCGCCTATCCGGCGACACCGGGCGACATGGCCTGCTCGCTCACCCACCACCGGCTCTGGGACCGGATCGCCGGAGGCGCCGCCGAGGCGGCGGTGGTGCTCGAGGACGACGCCCTGCTTGCCGCGACCTTCCCCGCCTTCGCGGAAGACGCCGTGGCGCGCCTCATGCGGGACCACGCGATGGGGGTGCTGAAGCTTGAATTCTGGCCGGGACGCGCGCGGAGCCGGCGGCTTCCGCTCGGCCATGCGCTTGGCGAAGGCCCCGCGGGCACGACGCTCTACCGGCTGCGCAGCGGCTTTCTCGGCACTTGCGGTTACGTGCTTTCGGCACGCGGGGCAGAGGCGCTCCTCAGCCGGTTCCCCGCGCCGACGGTGCCGGTGGATCACCTGCTCTTCGGCCGCTCTGCCGGGATGGGCTTCGCGCTCCTCCGGCCCGGGTTCGTCTGCCCAGCACCGGTCCTGCACGACGTCGCCGCCTTCGCCTCCGACATCCGCCCCGAACGAAACCCGGCCCCGGCCCGGACGCTCCGCCGCCGCTGGCGCGACTGGCGGACGCGCCGGGCGGAGGCGGCGGAGGTCGGGTCCGGGGCCGCCGTGCCCGTCGCGATGGCCTTTTCGGTCGCATAGCGCCCCTTGCCCCCAGCCTCTGTTGTGCGACGATGGCGGTATCAGGACAGGAGGAAACGCCATGATCGAGAAATTCGCATCGGCCGTATGGACGGGCAGCCTCAAGGAGGGCGGCGGAACGCTCACCGCGCAGTCGGGGGCGTTCACCGGCCTGCCCTACACCCACGCCACGCGGTTCGGCGACAAGAAGGGCGCCAACCCCGAGGAACTGATCGGCGCGGCCCACGCGGGCTGCTATTCGATGTTCCTTGCCGCGCTGATGGGGGGCGAGGGGATCACGCCCGACAGCATCGAGACGACCTCGACCATCTCGCTCGACCCGACGACCGAGGGCGGGCCGACGGTGAAGAAGGCGCATCTGGTGACGAAGGTGAAGGCCGACGCGCCGGAGGCGAAGATCCGCGACCTGGCCGAGAAGGCGAAGGCGGGCTGCCCGATCTCGAAGCTCCTTAAGGCCGAGATCACGATGGAGGTGTCGGTGGGGTGAGGGGCGTTACACCGGGCGCCGCGCTGTCCCAGTGCAGCGCCCGGTAGTCGAAGCCGCGTTCGATCGTGGGCTTTACCAGCGCGAAATAGGGCGACAGGTCGAAGTCGCGCGGCGCGAACAGCGAATGGTCGCGGATATGCAGGATTTCGCGGCGCACCGGGTCGTCCGGATCGACCCTTACGTCCGGCAGGATCGGGTAGCGTATGGATTGGAAAGCCTGGGCGATCAGCGTCGAGCAGATCGCCCGTGTGGGATCGCCCGAGCCCAGTGCGATCATCCGCCGTCGCCAGCGTCGCGGGACCGGCGGTTCGGGCAGGAGATAGCGTGCGAGGTCGACGACGTTCCTGAGATCGTAGCTCCGCCCCAGCGACGCGCGCATGTAGGCCACGACGCGGGCGCGATCGGCCGCGTCAAGGTTGGCCGCGCGGCAGACACGGGTGTTGAGATGGGCATATCGTTCGAGCGCGACATAGCGGACCCCATGTTCGAGGTCCGCCTCGATAAGGTCGCAGCCGTCAGGGTCGCCGACGTAGAAGGCCGCATGGGACCAGGTCGAGGTGGTGAGATACTTGATCGCCGCGGAAATGCGCGCGTCACCCTCGACCAGCAGGATGTCGGCCGGGCGCAGGCAGGCACGCAGGAGCGGAAGCGGCGTGACGGCATAGGGCCGGTAGCGGCCCGCGGGCCGTTGCAGATAGCGGGCGAGCGCCCGCCCCATCGCTTCGGTCAGACGGTTCACCTGCCCTCTCGCGCGTGACCGTGGGCGAGTTGAGCATGGGAATGGCGCAGGTCCGGGTCAATCCTGCGTGAGATCGCGGCGGCGTGACCGGCGAAGGCCCGTCACGCCATCATCTCCTTGGTAGCGCTGAGCTTCAGCGCGGGATGGTCGCGGACAATGCGGTCGATGTCCCACTGGAGCCGCGTCAGGTAGACGATGTCGCCGTCATGGTCGTGGGCGATGTGGCCCTTGTTGGCATTGACGAATTTCTCGACATCCGCCTTCGGCCCCGTGACCCAGCGGGCGGAGGTGAACTGGGTGGGCTCGAAGCGCACCGGCAACTGGTATTCCTGCTCGATCCGGCTCGCCAGCACGTCGAACTGCAGTGCGCCGACGACGCCGACGATGAAGCCGGAACCGACGCTCGGCTTGAAGACCTTGGCGGCACCTTCCTCGGCGAACTGCATCAGCGCCTTTTCCAGGTGCTTGGCCTTCATCGGGTCGCCCGCGCGCACGGTTTGCAGCAGCTCGGGCGCGAAAGAGGGGATGCCGGTGAAGCGCAGGGCCTCGCCCTCGGTCAGGGCGTCGCCGATCCTGAGCTGCCCGTGGTTCGGGATGCCGATGATGTCGCCGGCCCAGGCTTCCTCGGCCAGTTCGCGGTCGGCGGCGAGGAAGAGGACCGGGTTCGAGATCGCCATCGGCTTCTTCGAGCGGACATGGAAGAGCTTCTGCCCGCGTTCGAAATGCCCCGAGGCGAGGCGGACGAAGGCCACCCGGTCGCGGTGCTTGGGGTCCATGTTGGCCTGCACCTTGAAGACGAAACCCGCGACCTTGCCTTCCTCGGGCGCGATCTGGCGTTCCGCGGCGGTCTGGGGCTGCGGCTCCGGCCCGTAGTCGCCGATGCCGGACATCAGTTCCTTGACCCCGAAGGAGTTGATGGCCGAGCCGAACCAGATCGGCGTCATATGGCCTTCGAGGAACGATTTCCGGTCGAAGGCGGGCAGGAGTTCGCGCGCCATTTCAAGCTCTTCGCGGAGCTTCTTCAGAAGGTCGGCGGGCACGTGCTCGGCCAGTTTCGGGTCGTCCAGCCCGGCGATGCTGATCGATTCCGCCACCCGGTTGCGGTCGGCGCGGTCCATGAGTTCCAGCCGGTCGTGCAGGATGTCGTAGCAGCCGATGAAGTCGCGCCCCATGCCGATCGGCCAGGACGCCGGGGTGACGTCGATGGCGAGGTTTTCCTGGATCTCGTCGATGATCTCGAAGGTATCGCGCGCCTCGCGGTCCATCTTGTTGCAGAAGGTCAGGATCGGCAGGTCGCGCAGGCGGCACACCTCGAAAAGCTTGCGGGTCTGGGATTCCACGCCCTTCGCCCCGTCGATCACCATGATCGCGGCATCGACGGCGGTGAGCGTGCGATAGGTATCCTCGGAGAAATCGCTGTGGCCGGGCGTATCCACCAGGTTGAAGCGGTAGCGGCCGAAGTCGAAGGACATGGCCGAGGCAGAGACCGAAATCCCGCGCTCCTGCTCCAGCTTCATGAAGTCCGACCGGGTGCGCCGCGCCTCGCCCTTGGCGCGGACCTGACCTGCCATCTGGATCGCGCCACCGAACAAGAGGAACTTTTCCGTCAGCGTGGTCTTCCCCGCGTCGGGGTGCGAGATGATGGCAAAGGTCCGCCGCCGGGCGATCTCGGCGGGCAGGGCGGGGCGGTTCTGGGCGGCGTCAAGCATGGCGGCGATATAGCCGCGCCCGTGCGGCTCCGCAATCTGCGGTGTCCCCGGGGGGCGATCAGGCGGGCCGCGCGATGAGAAGGTCGCAGGGCGCGTCGCGGATCATCCGCGCGGCGAAGCTGCCGATCAGCGCGTTGTGCAGGCCGCCGCGGGCATGGGCGCCGAGAGCGATCAGGTCGGCGCCCTCGCTGCGGACCGCATCGGTCAGCACCTGGCCGATCGCGCCTTCCAGCAGCGCCACCTTGCCGAGTGCGGCCGGCAGGGATTCCGTCCGGCGCCAGCCGGCCTCCGCCGCCTCGGCCTCACCGAGGAAGGAACCCACCGCATCGGCGGGCATCAGGCCGCGATAGGGCACGTGAAAGGCATGGACGCCGGCGAGCCGTGCTTCCGGGGCAAGCTCGGCGGCCTTGCACAGCGCGGTGGCCGAAGCGGGCGAGAAGTCGACGGCGGCGACAACCGTGCCATAGGGCGCGACCGCCGGCCGGCGCACGAGAAGGACCGGACAGCCGACCTGCCGCACGATCCGTTCCATCGTCGTCTCGCGGAAGAAGTCGGCCACGGGGCGGTCGCGGTGCACGCCGAGGACGAGGAGATCGGTCCGCTCGGCCGCCGCCAACGCGGCGATGGCCAGCGCCGGGTCGCCGCGCACCACGCGGATTTCGTGCGGCACCGTCGCGGCGAGCGGATGCGCCGTAACGATGTGCGCAAGTTCGGCTTCCGCCGCCCGGACCATGGTGTCGGCGATGCCCGCCGGCAGGCTGTCGTCGATCACGGTCACGATGGCGAGGCTGGCAGGCAGACGGCTCGCCAGCAGGAAGGCGCGCTGCACCGCGCGGTCGCCGCGTTCCGAAAGGTCGGTGGCCACGATCAGGTTCTTCATCCGGAACTCCCTTGGTCAACCCCTTCAGAGGTGGGCTTTCCGCCCCGGGGGGCAAGCCCGGGCGGCAATACGCCGCAAGCCGGGATCAGTCGCTGCCCGGACGGCGGAAGAGCCCTTCGCGCGCCGCCTCGTCGAGCAGATCCCGCCCCGCCTCGGTGCCGAAGTGCTGGCTCTGGCTGAGGCCGGGAAAGCGCGCCCGCACCTCCTCCGCCAGGTCGGGCGGCAGGAGGTTCACCGTCGCCTCTGACACCATCAGGCTTTCGGCCGGGATGCCCTCGGCATAGACGATCTCGTGCCGGTCGAAGACGAGGCTGTAGTAGTCGACATATCCGCCCTCGCGCCGCGTCACGCGGTCGCCGTCCACGAGGTGCTTGGCCTGCACGAGAAGCTCCGCCGTCCGACCGAGCCGCCGGGGACCCCGCTGATAGAGAAAGATGCGGTGGTGCGGGCTGACGATCAGGTCGGAATGGTTGCCGAGCGTGCCCGCGGCGATGACGACGGGCGCGAAGGCACCCCGGGCGCGCAGTGTCGCCTTGCCGATCCAGCGGACTTCCTGCGCGCCGTGGTCGCGCGTCAGGACCCTGTCGCCCGGCTCCAGTGCCTCGATCGGCCGCTGGGCGCCGCCCGGCAGGGTGATCATCGTCCCGGCGGCGAAGGCCACGCAGACGAGGTCGGCGACGCGGATACCCTCCACGTCGTCGCGCGCATCGATCAGGGTGTAGTCCACCCGCGGCGCGAGCGGCGAGAGCGGCACGGCGTAGGGCTCGCCCGTCGCCTCGTGCCGGATCACCAGCACCTCGACCCGGTCGCCATCGGGCGACATCAGGGTAAGGAGCGACAGGAGCGCGATCCGGTCGCCCGCCCGGCCGACGCCGGTCCCCTCGGCCAACATCTGGGCGCGACCGCCGTCGGCGGGGCGCAACATCAGCCGCACCGGCCGCGCGTCGGCGGCAAGCCGGTAGACGTCGCCCGGCTCTACCCATGCTGCCGCCGCGATCGGATCGCCGATGTTGGCCCCGCCGGCGACGCGAAGGGCGCGCGCCGGGTAGGCGTGCGCCGCCTGGGCGGGCAGGGCGGTCGGGTGCTCGGGCATTCCCGGTCCTTCGGCTCCGTGCGGCCTTGGTGGTCAGGCGCACCCAGCGGGCTTAGCAAAGCCGCGGCCCTTGCGTCAACGCAGGTCGCATCGGGCGCGGGCTGGCCTCGCCTCCGGGATCGGCTATCCTGTCGCGGCAAGCAAGGGAGGTGAGCATGGATCTCGGCATCCGCGGCAAACGGGCGCTCGTCTGCGCCGGATCGAAGGGCCTCGGGCGCGGCTGCGCCGAGGCGCTGGCGGCGGCGGGGGTGGACCTTGTCCTCAACGCCCGCGGCGCGGAGGCGCTCGCCGAGACGGCTGCGGCGATCCGCGCGGCGCATGGGGTGGCCGTGACGGAGGTCGCGGCCGACATCACGAGCGACACCGGGCGGGCGCAGGTCCTCGCGGCGGCGGGCGCGGTTGACATCCTCGTCACCAATGCCGGCGGCCCGCCGCCCGGCCTCTGGTCGGACTGGGGGCGGGAGGACTTCCTGCGGGCGCTCGATGCCAACATGCTGACGCCCATCGCGCTGATGACCGCGCTCCTGCCCGCCATGATGCAGCGCGGCTGGGGCCGGGTGGTCAACATAACCTCGCAATCGGTGAAGGCGCCGATCGCCCAGCTCGGCCTTTCCAATGCCGCCCGCGCCGGCCTCACCGGCTATGTCGCCGGAACCGCGCGGCAGGTGGCGCCGCAGGGCGTCACAATCAACAACCTCCTGCCGGGCATCCACGCGACCGACCGGGCCGACGCGCTCGACCGTGGCGTGGCGGCGGCGCAGGGCATCACGCTGGAAGCCGCCCGGGCCGCCCGCGCGGCGACGATTCCTGCCCGTCGTTACGGCACCGCCGCGGAATTCGGGGCGATGTGCGCCTTCCTCTGCTCGACCCAGGCGGGCTTCATCGTCGGCCAGAACATCCTTCTGGACGGCGGGGCGACGAATTCCACCCTTTGACCGGCGTTCGGTCGGACAACGCTCCGGAGGGGTGTCCCTTGGGGCGCCGGGGCCGGCGCCCGCCCGCCTTGCGGCCCGCCGCCCGGACTGCTATCCGGGCTGAAACCCGAGGATTTCGCTCGGGGAAGGGGTGCCCTTGACGACCATGCCGCCGATCATCGCGCCGCCGCGCCTCGAGGTCCGCCACCTCGTCCGCCGCTTCGACGGAAGCACCGTCGTCGACGACGTCTCGCTGACGATCGAGCCGGGGCAGGTCACCTGCCTGCTCGGCCCGTCCGGCTGCGGCAAGTCAACGACGCTCCGGATCATCGCCGGCGTGGACATGCAGGATGCGGGCACGATCCATGTGGACGGGCGTCTGGTCTGCGACACGGTCTTCCGCGTGCCGCCGGAACGGCGCCAGATCGGCCTGATGTTCCAGGACTTCGCGCTCTTCCCGCATCTCTCCGTGGCCGAGAACGTCGCCTTCGGCCTTCCCCGCGGCTCGGACCACGCAGGGCGGGTGGGCGCGCTGCTGGAGCGCGTCTCGCTGTCGGGCTTCGGCCCGAAATATCCGCACGAGCTTTCGGGCGGCGAGCAGCAGCGCGTCGCGCTCGCCCGGGCGCTCGCGCCCAACCCGCGCATCCTCCTGATGGACGAGCCCTTCTCAGGCCTCGACGAACGGCTACGGGACGGGATCCGCGACGACACGCTCGCGCTTCTGAAGGAAGAGGGCACGGCCGTCCTTCTCGTCACCCACGAGCCGCACGAGGCGATGCGCATGGCCGACGAGATCGCGCTGATGCGCCGGGGCCGGATCGTGCAGCGCGGCGCGCCCTACAACATCTACAACGCGCCCGTGGACCGCGAGGCGGCGGCCTTCTTCTCGGACATCAACATCCTCAGGGCGGAGGTTCGGGGCGCTCTGACGCAGACGCCCTTCGGCGAGTTCCTCGCCCCCGGCCTGTCCGACGGGACCGAGGTGGAGATCGTCATCCGGCCGCAGCATGTGAAGATCGACTTCGACCGTGCCGGCCGGGGCCCGAACCCGACGCCGGCCGATGGCACCGCGGCCCGCGCAACGGTTGCCCGGGCGCGCTTCATGGGGCGCGAAAGCCTCGTGGAGTTCCGCCTGGAGGAGGGAGGGCAGATCCTCAAGGCGACCGTTCCGGGCGTCTTCCTGCCGAAGCCCGGCACGGTGATGTGGCTGATGATCCGGCGCGACCGCTGTTTCGTCTTTCCGCGCCGCGGCTGATTTCAGGCGGTGGCGAAACGCGCGAGGTAGTCCTCCGCCGTCTTTCCCGGTTCGGGCAGGAAGGCACCGCCGTCATGCTCGATCCGCGTTGCAAGATCGACCCGGAACTGCCTGAAATCCCTGGACAGATCGCACCACGCCGTCAGCAGCCACGCGCGACCCCAGAAGTCGAGATGGAGGGGGCGGACGCGGCGGATGCGTTCGCCCCGGTCCGCGCCGGGATAGCCGAGGGTGAGCGTCAGGTGATCGCGGATCGCGCGGCGGATGAGGCCGAGGTGCGGGGCGGCGCGCGCGGCTTCCGCGCTCGCGAAGACGAAGCTGTCGGCGCCGGGGTCGTCCGGGCGGGCCGGCGCGACCGCGCCGATCTTGGCC
>NZ_WBUS01000286.1 GCF_008933605.1 Albidovulum sp. | reverse complement strand
GGGCGCGGCGCGAAGGGCGCGAAACGCGGCTGTACCGGGGCCAGCGCCTCGCCCGCGCCTTCGGGGCGGGCGATCGCCGGCAGCGCGATCCGGAACGCCCCGAGCAGCGCCGCCGCGAGGTCGGGGCAGAGGTGGCTTTCGCCGGTCGGATTGCCGTCGGCGTCGAGCGCAAGTTGCACGATCCCGCCGCCCGAGCAGAGCACCGCGACCTGACCGCCAACCATGGTCTGGCCGCGCGCGGACGCGGCGGCGACGCCCATCGCCGTCAGGGCGACGGCGAGGACAAGGGCAACGAGGCGCTGGACCGGTCCGCGGCACATGACCCGTTCATAGGCCCGCGCGGGCGCGATGGAAAGGGCCGCGCCCCGCGCGCAAAGGTCGCGGCCGGGCAGGGGCCGAAAAAGCAACGGCCCCGCCGAGGCGGGGCCATGTGCGAAGCTGGTAGCGGATCGGCTCAGGCCGCGGCGCGGGCCTTGGCGACATCCTTCTTGATCTTCAGCGCCCGGACGGACAGCTCGTCGTCCTTCGCCTTCGCAAGGAAGGCGTCGAGCCCGCCGCGGTGATCGACGGAGCGCAGCGCGGCCGCCGAGATGCGCAGCGTGAACGACTGGCCGAGCACGTCGGAGATCAGCGTGACGTCGTTCAGGTTCGGCAGGAAGCGGCGCCGCGTCTTGTTGTTCGCGTGGCTCACGTTGTTGCCCGTCATCGGGCCCTTACCGGTCAGTTCGCAGACGCGGGACATTGGGTTATTCCTTCACAGCTTGGGCTTCGGCCCGGCGTTCCGATAAAGCGAAGGCACGCCGCCTGAGCGGGGGCCCGAATTCCGTCCGCGCCGTCTAATGCCATTGCCGGGCGGCGTCAAGCGATTCATCCGACCGGCCCCGCAGCCGGATCGCCACTGGACAGGGCGCCCCTGCGCGGCCATGCTCGCTTCCCATGCCGCACGATCACTCCGACCACGAGCATCCGCATTCGCTCCTGCCCTCCAACCCCGCGCTGAGGGTGAAGGCACTGGAGACGATCCTCGTCGCAAAGGGTCTCGTGGACCCGGCCGCGATGGAGGCGATCCTCGACACCTACGAGCACAAGGTCGGGCCGCATCTCGGCGCCGCCGTCGTGGCGCGGGTCTGGACCGATCCGGCATTCCGCACGCGGCTCCTCGCCGACGCCACCGCCGCCGTTGCCGAACTGGGCATCTCCGGCCGGCAGGGCGAGCATGTCGTGGCGGTGGAGAACACGCCCGAGACGCACAACATGGTCGTCTGCACGCTCTGTTCCTGCTACCCGTGGCCGCTTCTCGGCATCCCGCCCGGCTGGTACAAGTCCGACGCCTACCGCGCCCGCGCGGTGCGCGAACCGCGCAAGATCCTGGCCGAGTTCGGCGTGACGCTGCCGGAAGGCCAGAAGGTGCGTGTCTGGGATTCAACGGCCGAGGTCCGCTATCTGGTGGTCCCGATGCGCCCCGAGGGCACGGAGGGCATGGACGCGGCGGCGCTCGCGGCCCTCGTCACCCGGGATTCGATGATCGGCACCGGCCTGCCGGAGCGTCCCCGGTGACCCGCGTCCACGACATGGGCGGGCGCTGGGGCGACGGGCCGGTGATGCCCGAGCCGCAGGGGACCGTGCCCTTCGCCGAGGATTGGCACCGCACCGCGCTGGCGCTGACGCTCGCCGCCGGGGGCCTCGGGCAATGGTCGATCGACGCCTCGCGCCACGCCCGCGAGAGCCTCGCGCCGAAGGATTACGCGCGGTTTTCCTACTACGAGAAATGGCTTGCCGCCCTCGCCGACCTCCTGGTGGCGAAGGGCCTCGTCAGCGAGGCGGAACTGGCCTCCGGCACGGCGGCCCCCGCCCTGCCGCACCCGAAGCTTTTCCGCGCCGGGGCGGTGGCGCCCGCACTCGCCCGCGGCACACCCTACGC
>NZ_WBUS01000110.1 GCF_008933605.1 Albidovulum sp. | reverse complement strand
GTGCCGCGGCCGGGGCGCTTTCGCCCTCTTCCACCAGTACCGCGATCGGCGTGTTCACCTTCACCCCCTCGCTTCCCTCGGCCACCAGGATGCGGCCGACCGTCCCCTCGTCGACCGCCTCGAATTCCATCGTGGCCTTGTCGGTCTCGATCTCGGCGATGATCTGGCCGGAGGTGACCTTGTCGCCCTCCTTGACCAGCCATTTCGCCAGCTTTCCCTCCTCCATCGTCGGCGACAGGGCGGGCATCAGAATTTCGGTAGCCATGCGTCAGTCCCCCCTTACGCGTAGATGTCGGTCCAAAGCTCCGAGAGCGCGGGCTCCGGGCTTTCCTTGGAAAATTCGGCCGCCTCGTTGACGATGGCCTTGATGTCCTTGTCGATGGCCTTCAGGTCGTCCTCGGTCGCGTGCTTGCCCTGGATCAGCAGTTCGCGCACATGCTCGATGGCGTCGCGTTCGTCGCGCATCTTCTGCACTTCCTCGCGGGTGCGGTATTTCGCCGGGTCCGACATCGAATGCCCGCGGTAGCGGTAGGTCATCACCTCGAGGATGTAGGGGCCGTTGCCCGCGCGGCAGGCGGCGACCGCCTTTTCGCCGGCAGCCTTCACCGCCAGCACGTCCATGCCGTCCACCGTCTCGCCGGCGATGCCGAAGGCCAGCCCGCGCGTATGCAGTTCCGGCGTCGAGGTCGACCGCTTCTGCGCGGTGCCCATCGCGTACTGGTTGTTCTCGATCACGAAGACCACCGGCAGCCTCCACAGCGCCGCCATGTTGAAGGTCTCGTAGACCTGGCCCTGGTTCGCCGCCCCGTCGCCGAAATAGGCGAAGGTGACGCGACCGTTGCCCTTGTACTTGTCGGCGAAGGCCAGACCCGCACCCAGCGGCACCTGCGCGCCGACGATCCCGTGGCCGCCATAGAAATGCTTCTCCTTCGAGAACATGTGCATGGAGCCGCCCTTGCCCTTGGAAAGGCCGCCCTCGCGCCCGGTCAGCTCGGCCATCACGCCCTTGGGGTCCATCCCGCAGGCCAGCATGTGGCCGTGGTCGCGGTAGGAGGTGATCCGCTTGTCGCCCTCCTCGGCGGCGGCCTCCAGCCCCACGACGACCGCCTCCTGGCCGATGTAGAGATGACAGAAACCGCCGATCAGGCCCATGCCGTAGAGTTGGCCCGCCTTCTCCTCGAATCGGCGGATGAGCAGCATGTCGCGATAGTAGGTGAGCAGGTCTTCCTTCGAAGTGTTTGATTTCGCGGTGGCCTTGCGCGCTGCCATTCCTGCGCCCTCCCATTGGCAAGAGATAGTTCAATGTTAAACTACTTATACCCGCATTGCGTTCGGGTTGCGAGATGTATTTGACGCAACGGAAGATCTTCGATCCGCCCCGCCATCATGGGCGTGTTTGGCGCGCGCGTCATGTGCTTTCTCTGGGATGGGCGATGCCCGACAGGCCGCACGTGCCCGGCGCGGCCTTGGTCAGTGGACGACGATTTCGTCCGCCCGGACGAGGCCGAGGACGTTGCGGGCACGCTCGTCGAGCAGATCGAGGTCGAGATAGGTATCCGACAGCCGGCGGGTGAGATTCTCCATCCGCGCGACCTCGGCGGCCAGCCGTGCGTGCTCGGCCAGAAGCGTCTCCTTCTCGGCCGTGGCCTGGACCCGGCGGAAGACGCCGAAGTTGCCCTGAACCGCCGCGAAGGTGAAATAGAAGCCGACGCAGGCGGCCGCCATGCTGGCAAGCGCCGCTCCGACTGCTGGCCGTTTCCGGGGTCCGCCCATCTCTGCTGTCCCGCGCCTCATCGCACCGCCTCTGTCGGGCGGGTTCCCGCGGACGATGCCACAGCCCGGATGCGAAGGGAATCCCCTCCGCATGATTTTTCCTGTTCCGCGCGTGTCAGCCCGCGACCGAGGCGTCGTAGATCGACTGGATCGCGGCATCGAGCGCCGCGGTGAACTCGGCGTCCGTCTGTTGCGCCGAAAGCCCCTCGGTCAGCGCGCGCGAGAAACTGGCGATGACGCCCGCGTTCTTCGCCAGCATCGCGTTCGCCTCGTCGCGCGAATACCCGCCCGACAGCGCCACCACCCGCATCACCTTCGGGTGATCGACGAGTGGCTTGTAGAGGTTTGCCCTGGACGGCAGCGTCAGCTTCAGCATGACTTCGGTGCCCGCGGGCAGCGTCTCGAGGTTCTGCTGGATTTCGGCGAGGAGGATCGCCTCCGCCTCCGCCTTGTCGGGAATGGAGATGGTGACTTCCGGCTCGATGATCGGCACCAGCCCATGCGCCAGCACCTGGCGGGCGACGTCGAACTGCTGGGCGACGTTCGCCGCGATGCCCTTGCGGTTCGCCGCGTCGATGACCGAGCGCTCCTTGGTGCCGAAGATGCCCTTCGCCACCGCGCGTTTCAGCAGATCGTCGAGCCCCGGCATCGGTTTCATCAGCCGCACGCCGTCCCTTTCCTCCTCCAGACCCTTGTCGATCTTCAGGAAGGGGACCACGCCGCGGTCCTGCCAGAGGAACTGCGCCGAGGGCTTGCCGCCGATCTCGCTGTCCATGGTCTTCTCGAAGAGGATCGCACCGATGACGCGCTTGCCGTCGAAGGCGGGCGAGGTGGCGATGCGTGCCCGCATCTGGTGGATGAGACCGTACATCTCCTCGTCGGACTTCCAGGCTTCGGCGCCGATGCCGTAGAGCTTCAGCGCCTTGGGGGTCGAGCCGCCGCTCTGGTCGAGCGCGGCGATGAAGCCCTTGCCGCTGCGCATCTGATCCGCCTGTTTCTGCCGTGTCATGATGACCTCCGCTCACGTCGCCGCATTCGGACCCCGGGCCCGTTGCCTGCTTCTAGGCGAGCGGCACGTTCCATGCAAACGTGGTGGCGCTAACGCTCCGCGGGCAGCGGCAGCCCGGAAACAATCCTTCCCGCAGGGAAGGGCGGGTGACGCTATTTCAGAAAGACCGCCGCGATCCGCGGCACGACGGCGCGCGGCACGAAGCGCGGCCCGATGGAGAAGAGCCAGTTGTGCAGGCCGGTGACCTTCACGCGCCGCCCCGCCTTCATGGCCCGCCAGCCCGCGCGCGCGACCGGGGCCGCGCGGGCGGGCCTCAGCGCGGTGAAGAGCCTGATCCCCTCCATGCCGGCATCCCTGGCGAAATTCGTGGCGGTCGCGCCGGGGCAGAGCGTGGTGACGGTGACGGGCGTTCCGCGCAGTTCCTCGGCGACCGCTTCGCCGAGCGCGAGAACATAGGCCTTGGTCGCGTGATAGACAGCCATGTTCGGCCCCGGCATGAACCCCGCCGTCGAGCCGACGTTGAGAATGCGGCCGCCGCCCTGCTGCAGCATATGCGCGACGGCGCGCTTGGTCAGGATGGTCAGGGCTGTGACGTTGACCATGACGGAGGCCATCTCCCGGTCGAAGCCCTGCCCGGCGAAGGGCCCGTTGGCGCCAAGGCCCGCGTTGTTCACGACGATCTCGATGTGCCGCCTCAGGGCCGCCTTGCGCCAGAGCGCCTCCACCGCGTCCGGCTCACGCAGGTCGGCAGGCCAGACTTCCACCGCGATCTTGTGCCTTGCCCGAAGCTCCTCGGCCAGCCGCTCCATCTTCGCCGCCTGCCGCGCGACGAGGATCAGGTCGCGACCCTCGGCCGCGGCAATCCTGGCGAACTCGACGCCGAAACCCTCCGATGCGCCGGTGATCAGCGTCCACTTGGCGGCCATGCTCTCCCCCCTTCCGGTTGCAGCCGCCCGACGCGGCGGCCCCGGGGCGCTTCGTGACGCAGAATTGCGGCAAAACCGGGGAGGCCATTGCCGCGATGGGCGCGACCGCCCGATTTGAGGACGGCGTGGCGGCGGTTCAGGCGCCGAGCGCGGCGACCCCCGGCAGGACCTTGCCCTCCATCCATTCGAGGAAGGCGCCCCCGGCCGTGGAGATGTAGCTGAAGTCGCCAGCCACGCCCGCCTTGTTCAGCGCCGCGACCGTGTCGCCGCCGCCGGCGACCGAGACGAGCCGCCCGCCGCGCGTCAATTCCGCTGCCTTCCGTGCCGCGGCGTTGGTCGCGGCGTCGAAGGGCTCGATCTCGAAGGCGCCGAGCGGGCCGTTCCAGATCAGCGTGCGGCAGCGCGCGAAGACCTCGGCGATCAGGTCGACCGTCTCCGGCCCGGCGTCGAGGATCATTGCGTCGGCCGGGCAGGCGTCGGCCGCAACGGTCTGGTTCGCCGCACCCGCCTTGAATTCCCGGGCCACCACCACATCGACCGGGAGTTCGATCGAGCAGCCTGTCTTCTTCGCCTTCTCCAGGATCGCGCGCGCCGTGTCGGCCATGTCCCGCTCGGCGAGCGAGACGCCCACCTCGATTCCCCTGGCGACCAGGAAGGTGTTGGCCATGCCGCCGCCGATGACGAGGTGATCGACCTTCTCCACGAGGTTGCCGAGCAGGTCGAGCTTGGTCGAGACCTTGGCGCCGCCGACGACGGCGACGACCGGCCGCTCCGGCTCGCCCAGGGCGGCGTTCAGCGCCTTGAGCTCCGCCTCCATCAACCGTCCGGCACAGGAGGGCATCAGATGCGCGATGCATTCGGTCGAGGCATGCGCCCTGTGCGCGGCCGAGAAGGCGTCATTGACATAGACCTGGCCGAGCGCCGCCAGCGCCGCCGCCATCGCCGGGTCGTTCTTTTCCTCGCCGGCGTGAAAGCGCGTGTTCTCGAGAAGGAGGACATCGCCCGGGCCCATTGCCGCCACCGCCTTCTTCGCCGGGGCGCCGATGCAGTCCTCGGCGAAGGCGACCTTCTGGCCGAGTGCCGCTTCCAGTGCCGGCAAGGTGACGCGCAGGCTCATCTCCGGCACGACCTGGCCCTTCGGGCGTCCGAAATGCGCCAGCAGCACGGGTTTGCCGCCCCGGCCCTGGATGTCCCGGATGGTGGGCACGATCTTCTCGATGCGGGTCGCGTCGGTGACATGGCCGGCCTCGACCGGCACGTTGATGTCGACGCGGACCAGCACCGTCTTGTCCGCCATCTCCATGTCGTCGATCGTTTTCCAGGCCATTTGCGCGAATCCTTCCGTCCCGGCGGTTTTCCGCAAATCTACCCGTCGCTTCGGGCCAAGCCTAGGCGATCCCGGATTCTTGCGACGCTTTGCCCTTTTCAGGGGCGCCCGGGGCGACTAGGTTCCCCCCGACATCGAAGGAGACCACCATGGCAGAGATCAAGGACCCGGAAAACACGATCATCATGACGCTGAAGGACGGCGAGGTGGTGATCGAGCTCCTGCCCGACGTGGCGCCCAAGCATTCCGAACGGATGAAGGCCCTCGCGCGCGCGGGCAAGTACGACAACGTGGCCTTCCACCGCGTGATCGACGGCTTCATGGCCCAGACCGGCGACGTGGAACATGCGAACATGGAGGACGGCTGGAACCCGCGCCGCGCCGGCACCGGCGGATCGGACCTGCCGGACCTGCCGGCGGAGTTCTCGCGCCTGCCGCATGACAGGGGCACGCTCGGCGCCGCGCGGTCGCAGAACCCCAACTCGGCCAACAGCCAGTTCTTCATCAATTTCAAGGACAACCACTTCCTGAACGGGCAGTACACGGTCTACGGCCGGGTGGTTTCGGGGATGGAGCACGTGGACCGGATCCAGCGCGGCGAGCCGCCGGAATCGCCCGACCGCATGATTTCCGTGAAGGTGGCGGCCGATGTCTGACACGCGCATCTTCGTCGGCTCGATGCTCGCGGGTCTGGCGGCCCTCGGCGTTGCGGCATTCATGTACACGAGCAGCAACCGAGCCATGGCGGCCGAGGACGGGCCGGGGCCGAATCTGGTGATCACGGTGGCCGGCGAGGCGGCCAACGGCACGGTCGTGATCGACCTGCTGCCGGACGTGGCGCCCAAGCACGTCGCCCAGATCACCGAGCTTGCCCGGACCGGCGCCTATGACAACGTCGTCTTCCACCGGGTCATCGACGGGTTCATGGCCCAGACCGGCGACGTGAAATACGGCAAGTGGGGCGAAGACCTCTCGATGGCCGGCACCGGCAAGTCGGACCTTGCGAACATCCCGGCCGAATTCTCGGACCTTTCGTTCCAGCGCGGTGTCGTCGGCATGGCGCGTTCCGCCAATCCGAACAGCGCCAACTCGCAGTTCTTCATCATGTATGCGCCGGGCGAGTTCCTGAACGGCGAGTACACGGTCGTCGGCCATGTCATTTCCGGCATGGAGGTCGTGGACGCGATCAAGAAGGGCAGCCCCGACCTCAACGGCGCGGTCGAAAACCCCGACCGCATGGTGTCGGTGACGGTCGAGTAGCTCCCGGGACGTAAGGGGCGGCCCCGAAGGGCCGCCCTGCGACCGCCCGCGCGCCGCGACCAGATCAGCGCTCGCGCAGTCTGCCCAGAGCGGCGACGACACGGTCCGCCATGGCGGCACAGCGTGCCCCGTCGAAGGGAAAGATCGCCTCGAACCCGCCCCGGACATGCCGTTCCAGCGTGACGCGCAGGCGACGGCGGGCACGAAACACGCGCGTCCGCACCGTGACCGGGTTCAGCGACAGGTCGCGCGCGATCGCAAGCACGCTCATGCCCTCGACCGCGTGCAGGACGAACGGCAGGCGCAGGTCCGGCGGAAGCTCCGCAACGGCCTGTTCCAGAAGGCCCCGGATCTGTGCCCGCGCCAGGGCCGTCTCGGGCATCTCCAACCTGAGGCCGGGGAAGGCAAGGATCTGCGGTGTCTCGGTCTCGGTCACGGTGTCGTAGTCCTGCACGGAGGGGCGGCCGCGTCGGCGCATCAGGGCGGTGTTGATCGCGATCCGCGTGATCCAGGTGGCGAAGGCGGCTGTGCCGTGGAAATCACCGAGGCGCGTGAAGGCCGTCAGGTAGGTCTCCTGCACGATCTCCTCGGCTTCTGCGTCGCTGTCCGCGATTCCGCGGGCGATCCGGAAAAGCCGCGGGTTCAGCCGGCGGATCAGTTCGCGCACCGCGGCCTCGCTGCCCGCCCGCGCCCCGGCGACAAGGTCGGCTTCCGGGGTGTCCGGCTGCGCGCGGTAGGTGTCTCGGGCCCGTGACTGCGCCGTCATCCGTCCAACTCCGTTCCGATCCTCCCCCGGGCGAGGATGTCCTCGGCCGAGGGCAGGGAGGCGAGGACCTCCGGGGACACGTCCTCCGTGTCGCTGCTCGCGTCCTCCCAGCCGGGATCGGCCGGATCGCCGACGACGATCCGCCCCGCCATGCCCGCCATCTCGTGCGGCAGGCAGTAGTAGTCATATACCCCCGGTGCCGTAAGCGTGACCTCGAAGCTTTCGTCAGGCAACAGGAAATCGCTGTCCCAGGGCTGCGCGCCCGCCGGGATACGCCGCCGCCGATCGAAGAGCGCGGGGTGGTAGGCGGTCGCGGTATGGCTGTTCCCCTTGTCCAGGTTGACGAAGCGGAGCGTCGTTCCGGTCGCGACGGCAAGTCCGCGCGGCGCGAACCAGACGCGATCTCCGCGCTCGGTTCCCCGCATCTCGATCACCTCGACGGCGGCGGCCCCGATCCGGGCCGCCATCGTGA
Organism: Albidovulum sp.; assembly: GCF_008933605.1. Lineage (GTDB taxonomy): Bacteria > Pseudomonadota > Alphaproteobacteria > Rhodobacterales > Rhodobacteraceae > Albidovulum. The sequence goes on along the minus strand of NZ_WBUS01000110.1, from coordinate 2,936 downwards.
GGGTGGCGAGCGCGCCACCCCCGAGGGTCAGAACCAAACGCCGAGACGCTGTCATTTCGCCAGCCGCGCCTTGGCGTCCGGGTCGTGGAAGAGCACGACGTGGGCGTGCGGCTTGTCCACGCCGGGATGGCCCGCGTTGTAGTAGATGTCGACACCGGTGACCGTGTCCGACGCCGTGGCGAGGTCGTCGTAGGCCGTCCCGTTCTGAAGCTCTTCCAGCGGCGTCATGTAGACCGTCGCGGAAAGCTTGCCGTCATGGTCATAGGCAAGGAACGGGCCCGCCGGCAGGGTGGCGGGGTCGACGAAGAGCGTTCCGAGGCCCGGGATGAACTCGGGCAGAGGCAGGGCGTCGCTGACTTGGACGAAGGGATCGCCCGGTGGGGCCTGCTCCGGCGCGTTTGCCTCCTGCGCGGTGGAAACCGCAGCCGTCGCGATCAGAAGCGCCGTGGCCGCAATAAGGGTCCGTTCCATGTCTCGTCCTTTCCTCATCATCCCGGCGCCTGTTCGTGGCGCCCGTATCCTTGGATGCGGCAGAACCGAAAATGTTCCCGCGACCGGATCATTCGGATGGAGGATGCGATCGCGGGGACGGCCGCGGCGCCTTGGCCGCGACGGACGGGACGCCGCTATGTCCCTCCGGGAGGCTTTCCGCCACTCAGAGGTCGAAGCCGTCCGGCTCGATCAACTGCGGCCCGTCGTCGGCGATGCCGAAGGGGCGCACCCGCCTGACCGCGTAGCGCCCGGTCCAGCCGGTGCCGAGCGTGGCGATGGTCTCCACGTCGCCCGTTTCCTGCTCAAGCCAGGGTGCGATCTCGGCCTCCGTCAGGATGATCGGCATCCTGGGATGCAGATGCGCGATCTGCGGGTCCGCCTCCCGTGTCAGGATCGCGGCGGTCAGGCTGCCGTCGGGCCGCGCCGCGCAGAGGCCGGCGAAGAGGAACACCGGGATGTTCTGCTCCACGGTGATGAACCAGGGCTGCTTGCGCCCCTTTTCCCCGGTCCATTCGTAATAGCCCGAGGCGGGGACGACGCAGCGGCCGTGCTTCCAGGCCGCGCGGAAGATGGGCTTCTCCGCCGCCGTCTCGATCCGGGCGTTGAAGGTGGTGGCCTTCCACTCCGATGCCTCGCCCCGGAAGAACCCGGGGATGAGCCACCAGCGGGCGCTGGCGGCGACGAGCCCCTCGGGCGTCCGGGCCGCGAGGGCGATGGTCTCGGTGGGCTTGATGTTGTAGCGCACCCGCGTCGTCGCGCCGCGAAGGATCGAGAGCGCCCCGTGGTAGTTGGCCCAGTTCTCGTCGCCGATCATGAATCGCCCGCACATGGGCCGAGCCTAGTGCGGCGTCCCGGCGAAGGAAACGCCCCGCCGCCTCAGCCCAGAACGACGAGTGCGTGGCGCTTCCTGCCCGCCGTCAGCTTCACCGGCTCCACAAGCTCGCCCGCGCCGAAGAGGAGGCCGGCGTCGGTGACGAGGTCGTCGTTCACCCGTGCTCCGCCCTCGGCGATGAGCCGCTTTGCGTCCTTGCCCGACTTGGCGAGGCCCGAGCGCACGAAGAGCTGGGCGATGCTGATCCCCTCGCGAAGCTCGGCGACGGTGAGGTGCAGCGTCGGCAGGTCGTCGCCGACGCCGCCGCGCTCGAAGACCTCGCGGGCGGTGGCCTCGGCGGCGACGGCGGCTTCCTCGCCGTGCAGGAGCGCGGTGGCGAGATTGGCGAGCGTCACCTTCGCGGCGTTGATCTCCGCCCCCTCAAGTGCGCCCAGCCGGTCGCATTCCTCGACAGGCAACTCGGTGAAGATCTTCAGGAACCGCCCCACGTCGGCGTCCGTCGTGTTGCGCCAGAACTGCCAGAACTCGTAGGGCGACAGCATGTCGGCCCTGAGCCAGACGGCGCCCGAGGCCGACTTGCCCATCTTGCGCCCGTCCGAGGTGGTCAGCAGCGGAGTCGTCAGCCCGTAGATCTCCCGGTCGAGAACCCGCCGCGTCAGGTCGATCCCGTTGACGATGTTGCCCCACTGGTCGGAGCCCCCCATCTGCAACAGGCAGCCGTAGCGGCGGTTGAGCTCGAGGAAGTCGTAGGCCTGCAGGATCATGTAGTTGAATTCGAGGAAGGACAGCGACTGCTCGCGGTCGAGCCGCGACTTGACGCTCTCGAAGCTCAGCATCCGGTTGACGCTGAAGTGCCGGCCGATGTCGCGCAGGAAGTCGAGGTAGTTGAGCCCGTCTAGCCATTCGGCGTTGTTCAGCATCAGGGCATCGGTCGCGCCCTCGCCATAGGCAAGGTAGCGGGCGAAGACCTCCTTCATGCTGGCGATGTTGGCGTCGATCGCTTCCGGCGTGAGCAGCGGCCGCTCCTCGGCGCGGAACGAGGGATCGCCCACCTTCGTCGTGCCCCCGCCCATCAGCGTGATCGGCTTGTGGCCGCATTTCTGCAGCCAGCGCAGCACCATGATGTTCATCAGGTGCCCGACATGCAGCGAGGCCGCCGTCGCGTCATAGCCGATGTAGGCCGGCACCACGCCCTTCGCCAAAGCCTCGTCCAGCCCCTGATAGTCGGTGCAGTCGGCGAGGAAACCGCGCTCCATCATCACGCGCATGAAGTCGGATTTCGGATGGTAGGTCATTGCCGGATCGTCCATTCTGCGATTGAACGCCCGTATATCGGCGCGGCAAGCCAAGGGGAAGGGCATGTTGAAGGCGGTGCCAGGGGATGGGCCGGTCTGGGCGCTCGGCACGATGTCGGGGACATCGCTCGACGGGGTGGACGCAGCCCTGGTGCGGACCGATGGCGAACGGATCTTCGCCTTTGGCGCGACCGCCTATCGCCCCTACACGGAGGCGGAGCGGGAGGCGGTCCGCGCCGCGCTCGGGCGCTGGCCGGGGGAGGCCGGGGTGGCCGAGGCGGCCGAAGTGGTCGAGACGGCCCATGCCACCCTGATGG
>NZ_WBUS01000109.1 GCF_008933605.1 Albidovulum sp. | reverse complement strand
CCCGCGGCCGGGTCCGAATCGCTACGCCTGCGTCATCCGCGCCCTAGCTTCTCGAGCCGTGCCGCCCGCAGTCGCGTGAAGTCGTCGCCCGCGTGATAGGACGACCGCGTCAGCGGCGTGGCCGAGACCATCAGGAACCCCTTGCCGTAGGCCGCCGTCTCGTAGCCCTTGAACTCGTCGGGTGTGACGAAGCGGTCGACCCGGTGGTGCTTCGGCGTCGGCTGCAGATACTGGCCGATGGTCAGGAAATCCACGTCCGCCGCGCGCATGTCGTCCATCACCTGCAGGACCGACTGCCGGTCCTCGCCAAGACCGACCATGATCCCGGATTTGGTGAACATCGTCGGGTCAAGCTCCTTCACCCGCTGGAGGAGCCGGAGCGAGTGGAAGTAGCGCGCGCCGGGCCGGACCTCGGGATAGAGGCCGGGGACAGTCTCGAGGTTGTGGTTGAAGACATCGGGGCGCGCCGCCACCACGGATTCCAGCGCCCCGGGGGCGCATTTCAGGAAGTCGGGAACCAGAACCTCGATGGTCGTCGCCGGGCTCCGATGCCGCACGGCGCGGATCGTCTGCGCGAAATGCTCGGCCCCGCCATCTTCAAGGTCGTCGCGGTCCACCGAGGTGATGACGACATGCGCGAGCCCCAGCGTCTCGACCGCATGGGCGACCCGGCCCGGCTCGAAGGCGTCGAGCGCGTCCGGCCGGCCCGTGGCCACGTTGCAGAAGGTGCAGCCGCGGGTGCAGATCTCGCCCATGATCATCATCGTGGCGTGACCCTGGCTCCAGCATTCGCCGACGTTGGGGCAGCCCGCCTCCTCGCAGACCGTCACCAGCCGGTTCGACTTCAGGATGTCGCGGGTTTGCCTGTAGCCGTCCGAAGTCGGCGCCTTGACGCGGATCCAGTCGGGCTTCTTCGGCTGCGCCTGATCTGCGCGGTGCGCCTTTTCAGGGTGGCGCTGAGCGGGAATCTTGATATCGCGCACGGCACATTCCTTCACTGCGGCCGGCGATCCCGGGCCGGCCTTCCAGATACGCCTTCCGCGGAGCGAAGACAACGCCGTCCGGGACGGGCCCGCGCCTCCGTCCCGAACTCCTTCGTCGCGGTCTCAGCCGATCAGCGGAGCCTTGCCGCCGTAGGTCTCGTCATAGTGCCGCTTCAGGCGTTGCAACGCGATCCTGAGGACGATCTTGCCCGACCGCGCCGACCAGCCCATGCGCTTCTCGGCCGCCTCGAGCCCCTCGAGGAAGCAGCAGCACCTCAGCACCACGTCGCCGAGCCCGGGCCCGAGGTCGCGCAGCGCCAGCGCAACGCGGTCGCGTGCCTTGGCCGATCCGCTGTCGGACCCTCCCGTGGCAAAGCCGCCGCGGTCGGCGCCCGCAGTCAGGAAGCGGTCCCAGTTCTGCGCCACGCGCGGCCCCATCTGCGCGAGTTCGAAATCCTCGCGCAGACGTTCGCCGGCCGCGACCAGATCCGGGGTCAGGAACGGGGCCCCGTCCTTCTCCCGCCGCCGCGCGAGCACGTCGAGCGGGCTTTCCGCGAGGTTGTAGCGCATGCGCCGCGCGGTTCCGGCGCCCGGCTCCATCACCGGGCGCTCGCCCCAGATGCGGTGCTGGTCGCCGAACGGCGCCTGCGCCTCGGCGAAACCCGGCACGCGGCGGTTCTCCTCCTCCGCCAGAAGCCGTTTCAGCGCCGTGCGCCCGGGTCCCGTGATCTCGTAGGTGGTGACACGGCCCTGCGACTTCATCGCGATCCAGTCCTTGACGGCGAAGGCCTGTGCCACGGACCGGTCCACCACCGCGGTCCGCACCGTGCCCTTCAGCACCGCGGCCTTGTCCATCTCGGGTGCGACGACGAGGATGGCGCCGACCTCGCAGAGCCGGCGCAGGATGCGCCGGGCCTCGCGGTCGACGGTGGCCGCGTCGGCGATGGCGGCGCTGGACTGGCGGAGCGGTGCGGTCATGAGGCTGTTTCCTTCGTGGTGTGAGTTCGGGGGCAGGCAATCCTGCGGACGGGCAATGCCGCACCCATCGAGGTGCAGTACGCCGAGCCTGGTGAGCGCTTCGTCGATAAGGGGGTCGTCGCGGCGGTTCTCGCAGGCGCGGAGCTTCCGCAGGACGGTCGAGGGGTGGCATCCCTCGGCCTTGGCGAGCGCACGGATCGACAGCCCTTCCTCGATGTGGCGAAGATAGAGCCGAGCGTTTTCCGGCAGCCAGGCGGGCAGCACCGCCGGCAGGGGGTTCATTCGCGTCATGTCTCACCGATTTGTCGCGGCGCTTCACACCGCCTTAACCAGAGTATGGCGCAACCCTTGGTTGATTCCGTTACCTGTTCGTTAATGCGGCGCCCAGCGGCCATATTTCTTTCGAATTCATAAATTTGGCTGAATTTTGCGGACGCAGGACAGCGACAATCCGCAACATCGCGTCATCCTGTTTCATCCTCCGGTTGCATTCACCAAGAGGCTCCGATGACCGATCTCATGACTCTCGTCAGCGACCTGCGCCGTCCGCGCCTGCTCGTGCGCGCCGCGCGCGCCGGGCTCACGGAATACAGCCGGGCGCGCGACCTTCGCCGGCTGATGCGCGTGTCGCAGGCACCGGCGCCCGAGCGGGCCCTGAGCGAGCTTCTGGCCGAGGAGGAACGGGTGGAGGCGACGCGGCGCGCGGGAGACGCCTCCTACAGCTTCGTGCGCCACATCGAGCTTCTGATCGCGATGATGGCCGAGGTGCGGCTCCTGCCCCGGCCGGGGGCCGCGTGACGAAACGGAACGGGCCGCCCCCGATCGGGGGCGGCCCGCTGGATTCCGCCGGCGCGCGGCGTCACATGAAGGTGTCGGGCGTCGCGGCCTTCTTCTTCGCGACATAGGCCTCCAGCGCCTCTTCCACGGCGGGGTCGATCGCGGGCTTCTGGTAGTCGGACAGAAGCCTCGCCACCCGCTCCCGCGCCAGCTGGACGGTGTCGCGCTCGCCCTCTTCCTGCCAGGTCTCGAACGGCTTGTAATCGAAGAGGTCCGACCGCCAGAACGCGGTGCGGAAGTTCGCCTGGGTGTGGTCGGTGCCGAGGTAATGGCTCGCCTGGCCCGAGCCCACGAAACGCAGCGCCTCCATCGCCTGACCGTTCTCGGACAGGTCGATGCCCTCGGCGATGCGATGCATCACGCCAAGCTGATCGGCATCCATCACGAACTTCTCGAAGGAGGACACGAGCCCGCCCTCGAGCCAGCCGCAGGCATGGAGCATGAAGTTGACGCCCGAAAGGAGCCCCATGTTGAGGCTGTTGGCGCTCTCGTAGGCGGCCTGCGCGTCGGGCAGCTTGGAACCGCAGAAGCCTCCTGCCGAGCGGTAGGGAACGCCCAGGCGGCGGACGAGCTGGCCCGCGCCGTAGGTCACGAGGCTCGCCTCGGGCGTCCCGAAGGTGGGTGCGCCCGACGCCATGTCGGTCGAGGTCACGAAGGCACCGGCGATCACCGGCGCGCCCTTGCGGATCAGCTGGCTGTAGGCCACGCCCGCCAGCACCTCGACCAGCACCTGCGTCAGCGTGCCCGCCACCGTCACCGGCGACATCGCGCCGCCGACGATGAAGGGCGAGACGATCGCCGCCTGGTTGGCCTTGGCATAGACTTCGAGCGCACCCATCATGATGCCGTCGAAGGTCATCGGCGAGTTGATGTTGATGAGGCTCGTCATCACCGTCCGGTCGTTCAGCCCGCCGAACAGGATGTCCGACATCTCGACCGAATCCTGCGCCCGCTCCGGCGCCGTGACCGAGCCCATGTAGGGCTTGTCCGAAAGCGTCATGTGGGCGTGCAGCATGTCGAGGTGGCGCTTGTTCACCGGCACGTCGGTCGGTTCGCAGACGGTGCCACCGGAATGGTGCAGCCACTTCGACATGTAGCCGAGCTTCACGAACTTGCGGAAATCCTCGATCGTCGCATAGCGGCGCCCGCCATCGGCGTCGCGCACGAAGGGCGGCCCGTAGACCGGGGCGAGGACGAGGCCCCTGCCCCCCACGGTGACGTTGCGTTCGGGGTTGCGCGCGTGCTGCACGAAGGACGCGGGCGCGGTCTTGCAGAGCGCGCGCGCCAGACCCTTCGGCAGGCGCACCCGCTCGCCCTGCACGTCGGCCCCGGCATCCTTCCAGCGCTGGAGCGCGGCCGGGTTCTCGACGAAGTTGACGCCGATCTCCTCCAGGATCGTCTCGGCGTTCGCCTCGATGATCTGAAGCGCCTCCTCGTTCAGGATTTCGAGGTTCGGGATCTTGCGCTCGATGAACTTCGCGACCTCGATGCGCACCGCGCTGCGTTCGGCCCGCCGTGCCGCGCCGCCGCCGCCCCGGGCCCGACGACCTTCCGCCACTTCGCTCATGCGCGCCTCCTCTGTCCGCCTTGCTGGCCTCCTTTTACCGCCAAAGCCGCGTGCACGGCTGCGGATTGCGTCATCTCGCGGGCGAAAACGACATGGGCGCGACGGCAGGCGGGCGGGACCGGCTCAGGCGGCGGGGCGCCGCCGGACGGCGCCGCGGGACCGGCAACGGGGCACGAAGGGCTCCACGCGCACCCCGGTGCCGTCGAAGGTGCAGAAACTGCCGGGCGGGATCGGCTCCCAGCACTGGCCGGCGTCGAGCGGTTCGGAGACGACGGCGCGGCCGGCGCGGGTCTCCGACCAGCGGTGGTAGAGCGTGGGTGCCGCATCGTCGGTGGCGTAGCGCACGGCATAGAGCCGCCGGCCATCGGTGAAGGCGACCGTCATTCGCACGTGAGGGGCCGCGCCCTTGCTGCGCGACAATGCCTCCATCGCCGCGGTGGCCCGTTCGAGCGCGCCCTTCGGGTCTTCGGCGAGCCCCTCGCCGAGGGCCACGAGGAACAGCGCCTCGCTGTCGGTCGCGCCCTTGCGGTGCGGATAGAGATGGTCGGGGATCAGCATTTCGGCGTCGCGGCGGAAGCTGTCGTAGCCACCGATCTGGCCGTTGTGCATGAAGGCCCAGGCCCCGACCGCGAAGGGATGGCAGTTGTTGCGGCTCGTCGCCGTGCCGGTCGAGGCGCGGACATGGGCGAGGAAGAGATGCGATTTCACCTGCGCCGTCAGCGAGCGCAGGTTCGGGTCCGACCAGGCCGGCAGGATGTCGCGGAAAAGCCCCGGCTCCTCCCGCTCGCCGTACCAGGCGAGGCCGAAGCCGTCGGCGTTGATCGCCGACTTCGCTTCCGTCGCGCCGTGGCTCTGGTGGATGAGCGAATGACCCGGCCGGCACACGATCTCCTCGAGGAAGATCGGCTCGCCCGTGTAGGCGGCCCAACGGCACATGGGTCAGGCCCCCGCCATCGTCTTGAGGATCGTCACTGCTGCCTCCAGGCCCCGCCGCCTCAGCCTTGTCGCAAAAGGATTTATTTTCCCTTGCCTTGTTGGCCGGAACGATACCGCGCAGAGCCCGCGCGCGTCAATCCGCCCCGAGCGGGATCAGGATTCCTCGACCACCATCAGGTCGCGCTCCGCGGCGCCCCGGGCATGCGCAAGGGCCGCCTGGTACTCCGGACTGTGGTAGCATTCCACCGCGGCCTCGAGCGAGGGGAAGCGCGCCACCACGTTGCGCGGCCGGTCGTTGCCCTCGAGCTGCACGTAGCGCCCGCCGCGGGCGAGGAAGACCCCTCCGTGCTTGGCGATCGCCGGGCCCGCGAGCGCGGCGTAGCGGCCATAGGCCTCGCCGTCCGTGACCTTCACATGGGCGATCCAGAACGCCCCCTTCGTCGCGCTCATGCTGTTCCTCCGATCACCGCTTCGGCGGCCCTCACCGCCTCTTCCGACTTCGACACATCCGCGCCGCCCGCCTGTGCCATGTCGGGCCGGCCGCCGCCGCCCTTGCCGCCGAGCGCCTCGGCCGCCGCCTTGACGATCGACACGGCGGAAAGCCGGTCCGTCAGGTCCGCCGTGACCCCGGCAGCGACCGCGGCCTTGCCGCCGGTGTCGGCGACGACGAGGACAACGCCCGAACCGACGCGCGCCTTCAGTTCGTCGACCAGCGCCGGCAGGTCCTTGCCCGAGACGCCCGCCACGGTCTGAGCGAGGAACTTGACGCCGGCGATATCCTTCGCCTCGGCCCCGCCCTTTGCGCCGCCCCCCATGGCGAGGTCGCGGCGAAGCTGCGCGACCTCGTTCTGAAGCGTCTTGCGGTCGTCGATCAGCGCCCTGACGCGCTCCACCACCTCGGCGGGCTGAGCCTTCAGCGCCGCCGCAATCTCGGCGAGCCGCCCGCCGAGCGCGTTGAGGTGATCGAGCGCCGCCTGCCCCGTCAGCGCCTCGATCCGCCGCACCCCCGCCGCGGAGGCGCTGTCGCCGAGGCAGACGAAGGCGCCGATGTCGCCGGTGCGCGCGACATGGGTGCCGCCGCACAGTTCCAGTGAATAGGTCGCCCCGTCCGCGCCCTTCGCCGAACCCGCGAGACGCCCCATCGAGACCACCCGCACCTCGTCGCCGTATTTCTCGCCGAAGAGCGCCTGGGCGCCGAGCGCGCGGGCATCGTCGGGCGTCATGATCCGCGTCTCGACGGCCGAGTTCTGGCGGATGAAGTCGTTCACCTCGGCCGAGACCGTTGCCAGCTCGCCGGGCGTCATCGCCTTGGAATGGCTGAAGTCGAACCGAAGCCGGTCCTCGGCGTTGAGCGAGCCGCGCTGCGCGACATGGTCGCCAAGCGCGCGCCGCAGCGCCTCGTGCAGCAGGTGCGTGGCCGAGTGGTTCGCCCGGATCGCGGTGCGTCGGGCATGGTTCACCTCAAGCTTCGCCGGCTGGCCGCGCGCGATCTCGCCCTCGGTGACCTCGGCGATGTGGATGAAGACGCCCTGCGACTTCTTCGTGTCGGTGACGGTCGCCATGCCGGTATCGGTGCGGATGAGGCCGGTGTCGCCGACCTGCCCGCCGGCCTCGGCATAGAACGGCGTCTGGTTCACGACGATCTGGACCTTCGCGCCGGTCGCGGCGGCGCCGATCTCGGCCCCCTCGGCGACGAGCGCGACGATCTGGCCCTCCGCCGCCTCGGTGTCGTAGCCGAGGAATTCCGTCGCCCCGTGCCTTTCGGCCAGGTCGAACCAGATCGCGGCATCCTTGGTCTCGCCCGAACCGGCCCAGGCCGCGCGGGCCTTGGCGCGCTGTTCCTGCATGGCGTGGTCAAAGCCCGCGACGTCGACGGTGCGTCCCTTCTCGCGCAGCGCATCCTGCGTAAGGTCGAGCGGGAAGCCGTAGGTGTCATAGAGCCTGAACGCCGCGGCGCCCGGCAGCGGCTGGCCCTCGCCGAGCCTTGCCAATTCCTCGTCAAGGAGCCTCAGGCCGCGGTCGAGCGTCTGCTTGAACCGCGTCTCCTCGAGCTTCAGCGTCTCGCCGATCAGGGCCTCGGCGCGCACGAGCTCGGGATATGCCGCACCCATCTGGCGGACGAGCGCGGGCACCAGCCGGTGCATCAGCGGCTCCTGCGCGCCCAGGAGATGCGCGTGCCGCATCGCCCGCCGCATGATCCGCCTGAGCACATAGCCGCGCCCCTCGTTCGAGGGCATGACCCCGTCGGCAATGAGGAAGGAAGTGGAGCGCAGGTGGTCGGCGATAACCCGGTGATGGACCTTCCCCGGCCCGTCGGGATCGGTCGAGGTGCCGTGCGCCGATGCCTCAATGAGGCTCCGCATCAGGTCGGTGTCGTAGTTGTCGTGCTTGCCCTGCAGCAGCGCGCCGATCCGTTCGAGGCCCATGCCGGTGTCGATCGACTGCATCTCGAGCTCGCGCAGGGTGCCGTCCTCGAACTGCTCGTACTGCATGAAGACGAGGTTCCAGATCTCGATGAACCGGTCGCCGTCCGCCTCCGCCGAGCCCGGCGGGCCGCCCCAGATATGGTCGCCGTGGTCGTAGAAGATCTCGGTGCAGGGGCCGCAGGGGCCGGTGGGGCCCATCCGCCAGAAGTTGTCGTCGGTGTCGATGCGGATGATCCGCTCCTCCGGCACGCCGACCTTCTTCCAGATGCCGAAGGCCTCGTCGTCTGTGTGATAGACCGTGGTCATCAGCCGCTTCGGATCGATGCCGAAGTCCTTCGTGATCAGCTCCCAGGCGAAGGGAATCGCTTCCTTCTTGAAGTAGTCGCCGAAGGAGAAGTTGCCGAGCATCTCGAAGAAGGTGTGGTGCCGCGCGGTGTAGCCCACATTGTCGAGGTCGTTGTGCTTGCCGCCGGCACGGACGCATTTCTGCGCCGTCGTCGCCCGCACGTAGTCGCGCTTCTCGACCCCGGTGAAGCAGTTCTTGAACTGCACCATTCCCGAGTTGGTGAACATCAGCGTCGGATCGTTCCGCGGCACCAGCGGCGAGGACGCGACGACGCGGTGGTCGTTGCGGCGGAAGTAATCGAGGAAGGTCGAACGGATGTCGTTCAGGCTGGGCATCGGGGCGGGCCTCGTCGGGCGAAGGGAAGGGCCTTGGCGTGTTATCCCGTGTCGCGGCGCGTGTCCACAATTCTGCGGCGCGGCGAGGCCGCCGCCGGGCGCGTGATCCGGTCGGGCCTTGGGACCGACGTTCGCCGGACACGAAACGGGCGCCGCCGATCCGGCCGCGCCCGTGCTGCGTGAAAAGGCTGGACGGGGCCCGTCAGGCTTCCATCACCTCGTCGCCGCCCTCGTCCGAGGCGCCGAAGTCGAGCCCGTGGCTCGCGCGGATCTTGTCCTCGATCTCGTGCGCGACGGCCGGGTTGTCCTTCAGGAACTGCTTGGCGTTCTCGCGGCCCTGGCCGATGCGCTCGTCGCCGTAGGAGTACCAGGCGCCCGACTTCTCGACGACGCCGGCCTTCACGCCGAGGTCGATGAGCTCGCCCGTCTTGGAGATGCCCTCGCCGTACATGATGTCGAACTCGACCTGCTTGAAGGGCGGTGCGACCTTGTTCTTCACCACCTTCACGCGCGTCGTGTTGCCCACGACCTCCTCGCGGTCCTTGATCGCGCCGATGCGCCGGATGTCGAGCCGGACGCTCGCATAGAACTTCAGCGCGTTGCCGCCGGTGGTCGTCTCGGGGTTGCCGAACATCACGCCGATCTTCATGCGGATCTGGTTGATGAAGATCACCATGCAGTTCGACCGGCTGATCGAGGAGGTGAGCTTGCGCATCGCCTGGCTCATGAGGCGGGCATGGACGCCCACGCTCGAATCGCCCATCTCGCCCTCGAGTTCGGACTTCGGCGTCAGGGCCGCGACCGAGTCGACGACGACGAGGCTCACCGCGCCGGAGCGTACCAGCGTGTCGACGATCTCCAGCGCCTGCTCGCCGGTATCGGGCTGGGAGATCAGCAGCTCGTCGAGGTTTACCCCCAGTTTCTTCGCATACTGCGGGTCGAGTGCGTGTTCGGCATCGACGAACGCGCAGACCCCGCCCTTCTTCTGCTCCTCGGCCACGACATGCAGCGTCAGCGTCGTCTTGCCCGAGCTTTCCGGCCCGTAGATCTCGACGATGCGCCCCTTCGGCAGCCCGCCGATGCCGAGCGCGATGTCGAGCCCCAGCGATCCTGTCGAGGTCGCCTCGATCTCCATCACCGGGTTGCCGGCGCCGAGCCGCATGATGGAGCCCTTGCCGAACTGCCGTTCGATCTGGGCGAGCGCGCTGTCGAGCGCCTTCTGCTTGTCGGGGGAGCGCTTGTCGTTCATGTCGAGAAGGTTCGTCACTGCCATGGTCCCGTTCCTTATTTCACACGCCGTGGGGCGCGGCAATCATGCTCGTGTTCGCCTCTTGTTCTCGGCTTTATGAGATCAAAAGAGGAACAATTCAACCGCATTTTCTGAAAATCGACTTTTTCTCCTTTGGGTAAACGTTTAGTTAATGGCGCCGGGGAATCCGCGGGAAACGGGAAAAAGGTTTGCAATGCTCGTCTTCTGGAAGCAGCGGCTCGTCTATCTCGCGACACCGAAGACAGGCACGACGGCCATCGAGGCCGCCCTCGAACCGCTCGCCAGCCTCGTCATCCAGCGCCCCCCGGAGCTGAAGCACACCTCGGTGCACCGCTACTGGAAGTACCTCGCGCCCTTTCTCCAGAAGGCGGCGGACGAGGATTTCATGGTGGTGGCGGTGATGCGCGAGCCAATCGACTGGCTCGGCAGCTGGTACCGGTATCGCCAGCGAGGAAGCGGCGTGGCGCCGGAAAAGAGCACGAAGGGGCTGAGTTTCGATGGCTTCGTCGAGGGTTACCTCTCCGACCCGCAGCCCGAATTCGCCAACGTCGGGTCGCAGAGCCGGTTCCTCGTACCCGAAAGGGGCCCGGGGGCGGACCGGCTCTTCCGCTACGACGACATGGCGGGTTTCGTGCGCTTCCTCGAAGACCGGCTCGATTGCGAGATCACGCTGCCGCGGCTGAACGTCTCGCCGGCTGGCGCGACCGACCTCTCCGCCACGGTCGAGGCGCGGCTGCGCGCGGCCTGCGCCCGCGACTTCGCGCTCTACGCCTCGCTTGGCCGCTGACCCGCCCGCGCGGGGCCGGAGCCT
>NZ_WBUS01000108.1 GCF_008933605.1 Albidovulum sp. | reverse complement strand
GTTCGGGGCTGGTCAGGCGCGCGCGCGGCGCCCGCCGCGCCGGCCAGAGGCGGCGCTGGACTGGTTCGACGAGGCTTCGGCAAAGCTCATGCCGCCCTCGACCGCCTCCAGCACTTTCGAGAAGCGGATCCATTCGCCGCCGTTGGCGTCGTGGTTCATCAGGAAGTTCGCCGCGCGGATCGCCTCCATCTCCACCTGACGGACCGGGTTCATGATGGCGCTCGTCATGCCCGCGCCGATCGCCATCGGCAGGAAGGCCGCGTTGATGCCGTGGCGGTGGGGCAGGCCGAAGGAGATGTTGGAGGCGCCGCAGGTCGTGTTGCAGCCCAGTTCCTCGCGCAGACGCTTCACGAGGGTGAAGACCTGCCGCCCGGCGGTGGCCATCGCCCCCACCGGCATGACCAGCGGGTCGACAACGATGTCATGTGCGGGGATGCCGAAATCGGCGGCGCGCTGGACGATCTTCTTGGCCACCTCGAAGCGCACGTCGGGGTCTTCGGAAATGCCGGTGTCGTCGTTCGAGATCGCCACGACCGGCACGTTGAATTTCTTCACCAGTGGCAGGACAAGTTCCAGCCGCTCCTCCTCGCCCGTGACCGAGTTCAGCAGCGGACGGCCCTGGCAGGCCTCAAGCCCGGCCTGAAGTGCGCCGGGAACGGAGCTGTCGATGCAAAGCGGCGTGTCCACGAGGCCCTGCACGAGTTCGATCATCTTCCGCATCAGCGGCGGCTCGGTCTCGTTCGGGTTGGGGTTGGAATTGTAGACGACACCCGCGTTCACATCGAGCACCATCGCCCCGCAGGCGACCTGCTCCAGCGCGTCCTTCTCGACGGTGGAGAAATCGCCCGCCTCGAGCTCGGCGGCGAGCTTCTTGCGCCCGGTGGGGTTGATCCGCTCGCCGATCACGCAGAACGGCTCGTCAAAGCCGATGACGACGGTTTTGGATTTTGATTCAAGGACAGTGCGGGTCATTCTTCCACCAGTTTCTCAAGCTTGGGAGGCCGGGACGGCGGATTTGCCGCCATGCTCGATGGCCCAGGTTGCGTTGGTCTTGATCCCGCCGAGCGGGAAGAAATGCACCGCCTCGATCCCGAACTCGGGATGCGCGGCCTTGTGCGCCGCGAGGTCGGCGACGAAGTCGTCGGGTTCATAGGGCAGAAGCAGCTTCGTCACGTCCATGGCGCGCTTCTGCAGGACGCGGAGCGAGGGACCGACGCCGCAGGCGATGGCGAACTTGATGAGGGTCTGGAGCTTCGCCGGGCCGGCCACGCCAATATGCACGGGCAGACGGATGCCTTCCGCGTTCAGCCGGTTCACCCAGTCGATGACCGGCTTCGCCTCGAAGCAGAACTGCGTGGCCATGGCCATCTTTGCGTCGGTGCGCTCGGCGAAGGCCTGCTTCCAGCGCGCGGCCTCCATCACCATGCGGTCGGACCCATCCGGGTCGATGTCCTTGTTGCCTTCCGGGTGGCCGGCGACATGGAGCCGTTCGAACCCGTCGAAGAGTCCGGTTTCCAGCAACTTCATCGAGGAGTCGAACTCCCCCGCGGGTTGGGCGACACCGCCCGCGAGCATGAGGCCCTGCTTCACGTCCGCCTCGCCCCGGTAGCGGGCGATCCAGTCGGCAAGCATCGCCTTGTCCTTGATGATCCGCGCCGGGAAGTGCGGCATGACCGGAAAGTCCTCGGCATGGAGCCGTTTCGCCGTCGCCACCATGTCCTCGATCGGCGTGCCGTCGATATGGGCGATATAGACGCGCGTGCCCCGGGGCAGAAGGTCGCGGAAGTTCTCGACCTTCTCGGCGGTGCGCGGCATCACCTCGATCGAGAACCCTTTCAGGAACGCCTCGACGGCGGCCGGCGCGGCCGCGGGTGCGGCCGGAGTTTCCTTGCGGCGGAAGTTCAGAAGCGCCATTGCCTTGCTCCACATCTCTCGGGGTGTCACGCCCAGCCATCGTTCGCTATGAGCGCCTTGAGGCGCCCGGTGTCGTATTCGGCGTCGATCCGCGCCGCCTCGGCCTCGGCCACCGCGGCATCCTCGCCCGCGACCTCGACGGGGGCGGCCTTCCGCCACTCGGCGAGATAGGCATCGGTGCCGGCCGCGCCGATCTTCATGGCACAGCGGTCGATGGCCTGTTCGAACCGTTCCGGCAGGGGTTTCTTCACGCCCCGGCGCCCGGCGCCAACGATGACCTGGGCCGGAATGTCGCGCCAGTAGACGATGGTGACCGCTGCCATGTCGAATCCCTTTCGGCTCGCGCCTTGAATACTCCTCGTTCCGCGACGCGCGATGACGGTTTTCGACATCATGCGGGGCCAGAGCGACCTGCCTTCGCTGCATAGACTGCGCGTGTCCGGCGGGCCAGAGCGGCCCGCGTGAAAATTCTTCAAGATCACCATGAGGGGGAACGATGGCGGCGGCTTGCGCCGTGGGGGTCGGGCGACTAGATTGGGTGCAACTTCACATCGGAGGGCGCAAAGATGGCGCCCAGGCGTCCAGGGGGCGCAGGTGTGTTCCCGCGGTCGGTCGAGCCGCCCAGCGCCCCAAGGCCGGATCCGGCGCAGCTCTATGCGGCGCTCGATCTCGGCACCAACAGTTGTCGGATGCTGATTGCCCAGCCGAAGGGCAGTCAGTTTCATGTCGTTGACAGCTTTTCCAAGTCTGTGCAGCTTGGCCTCGGGCTCGAAGCCTCGGGTCGGCTTTCGCGTGCCTCGATGGCGCGCACCGTCCAGGCCCTGCAGATATGTCGCCGCAAGATCGAGCAGCACGCGGTCAAGCGGATGCGGCTCGTTGCGACCGAGGCCTGCCGGCGGGCGAAGAACGCGGGCGAGTTCCTGCACGTCATCACCCGCGAGACGGGGCTGCCGCTGGAAATCATCCAGCCGGAGGAGGAGGCGCGGCTCGCCGTCGTTTCCTGCGCCCCGCTCGTCTCCACCCGGACCGAGCAGCTCCTTGTCGTCGATATCGGCGGCGGCTCCACCGAGCTTGTCTGGATCGACCTTTCCGCCGTGCCGCGCGCCGAGCGGCCGCGCGCGATCATGCGGCTCCATGCCGGGTTTCATCCGCCGGAAAGCCGCTTTCCCGCCGCCAAGGTGGTGGACTGGATCTCGGTCCCGCTGGGTGTCGCCACGCTCAAGGACCAGTTCGCGGACGTGGAGGACGATGCCGCACGCTTCGCGCTGATGAGCTGGTATTTCGAGGAGAACCTCGCTGATTTCTCCCCCTACAACGCCAGCCAGCCGCGCGAGGGGTTCCAGATCATCGGCACGAGCGGAACCGTGACCACCGTGGCGGCAAGCCATCTCGGGCTGAAGCGCTATGACCGGACGAAGGTGGACGGGTTGAGGATGACCTCGGATCAGATTGATAACGTGATCCGCGACTATCTCGCGATGGGCCCCGCCGGGCGGCGGGACGACCCGCGGATCGGCCGCGACCGTCATTCGCTGATCATGTCGGGGGCGGCGATCCTGCAGGCGCTGATGCGGATATGGCCCACCGACCGGCTCTCGGTCGCCGACCGCGGGCTGCGGGAGGGGCTTCTCTACGCGCAGATGTCCGCCGACGGCGTGCTGGAAGACGGACCGTTCTGACCGGCGGCGCCCGGCGTCCGCCGCACGATTGCGACCGCGGCGCGCAGCGGGTATCTGGTGCGCGGCGAACGCGGGACCGGCCGGGAGACGAGGCATGGCGAAGACACCTTCCGGGACGACTTCTGGGCGCGGGCAGCGCGACCTCAAGGTGCGGGTGAAGACCGCCAAGGGGCGCAAGCTCTCCTCGACGCTCTGGCTCGAACGGCAGCTCAACGATCCCTACGTGCAGAGGGCGAAGAAGGAAGGCTACCGGGGCAGGGCGGCCTTCAAGATCCTCGAACTCGACGACAAGTTCCGCTTCCTCGTTCCGGGCGCGCGGGTCGTCGATCTCGGCTGCGCGCCGGGCGGCTGGTGCCAGGTCGCGGTGGAGCGGGTGAATGCGCTTGGCCAGAAGCCGGGCAAGCGGGTGGGCCGCGTGCTCGGCATCGACCTGCAGGAGGTGGAGCCGATCGCGGGGGCCGAGATCCACCAGCTGGATTTCCTTTCGGAGGGGGCGGACGCGCAGGTGAAGACCTGGCTTGGCGGCCGCGCCGATGTGATCTTGTCGGACATGGCCGCGGCGGCCTCGGGCCACAAGGGCACCGATCACCTCAGGATCATCGCGCTTTGCGAGGCGGCCGCCGAATTCGCCTTCGACGTGCTCGAAGAGGGGGGCACCTTCGTCGCCAAGGTGCTCGCCGGCGGGGCGGAGAACGAGCTTCAAACGCTCCTGAAGCGCGCCTTCACCAAGGTCGCCAACGTCAAGCCGCCGGCCAGCCGGTCCGACAGTTCCGAGAAGTTCGTCGTCGCGACCGGGTTCCGTGGGGTTCCGGACGACCGCGGCCTCACGGACTGACGCTGAGGCAGACGCCCTCGGCCATTACGATCGCGGGCGCGCCGCAGTGGAAGAGGTGGTAGGTTACCATCGTCACCGGCTGGCGAACCACGCCCGGACGCCCCAGAAGATCGCGCGCGCGCCGGAAGTCCTGGGAGTAAGGCGACGCGCCCGCGTTCACCAGCTGCTGCGGCGAGACGATCAGATCGCGCTCGGGCCGGCCGGCGCCGAAGGTGCCCGCCGGGATGCGGATCGGGAGCGCGTCGGGGTTCTCCTCGAGAAAAGCCTCGTCGAGGTGGATACGGTCCACCCATTCGACCATGGCGAGGCTGCCCGCCTGCGTCCTGAGCGGGTCGCGCCGGTGAAGCGCCTGAACCGGCAGATCGCCGAACGAGGTCGTCACGCGGACGTTGTCGCACAGGCCCGGCAGGTGCCAGTGGATGGGCTCGGAGCGCTTCGGACGGTTGCGGCGGGCCTCGGCTGCGGATGGCGGCACCGGCATGGCCGACAAACGGCCGATGATGGCGTCAATATACTCGTTATTCATAAGTCTCTCAGTCTCTCAAACACCGGCCTTTCTGCCGGGGTGCGCACACCTTCCCGGCAGGACGACCCTCCGGCGCGATCGGCCGGATTCACTCGAATGCAAACCAACACACTCGTACCCAAGACAGCGCGGCCACGGGCCACTAAACGAACGCTTAGGTAAATGATCGCTGAATCTGGCGCTCGCGCGACGGATTTCTGCAACATCTGGATATGGTTAACGCCACTTGCGCGGCATCGGGCAAGGTCTCTCACGAAAACCCGGAAACAATCGCGCCTGCGACCACTGAAAAACAGGGGGCCGCGGCCGCGACCGGTTTCCGACTGTTGCCGAGCGCCGCCAGATCACTACCGGAGGATGAAAAAGGACTATGGCGCTGACGTGTCGCGCGGTCGTCGCCATGCATTGAACAGTCCGTTTCTCTGGCCTAATGCCGGGCCGAATTGGAACCATTCCGGTCCGGCATCGCTGATTCTCCGGGGGCGCGCTTCTGCGCAAAGGCCGTGTCTTGAGCCGGCGAACACTCGGGTCCGGACGCCCTCTCTGCCAGGGATCGACGAAGGATCGCGGGCGAGGCCGCGCCGCGCCGTGCGATCGGGACCGGCATTTTCGCAAGCCTTGACGCGCGGCATCGGAGCGACCAGGCTCGGCAGCCGTAGCCCGGCCGGCGGTTGATCCTGGTCAATGCCTGGCGCTCCGCTCCGCCCGATGATGTGACGCATCGTGCCCGCCAGACCCGTGCCAAAGCTGGCAACGGACGGGACGGCCGCGCCACAGAGCACACCGAGAAGGAGACCGAAATGCCGAACACCCGATCGTTCCTCGCCGCAGCACTCCTCAGCACCGCGATCGCCCCACCCGCCCTCGCGGAGACGACGCTGAACGCGCTTTTCATGGCGCAGGCTGCCTACAGCGAGGCCGATGTCCGGGCGATGACGGACGCGTTCGCCGCCGCCAATCCGGAGATAAAGGTGAACCTGGAGTTCGTGCCCTACGAGGGGCTACACGACAAGACGCTGCTCGCCCTCGGATCGGGGTCGGGATATGACGTCGTACTCTTCGACGTGATCTGGCCGGCCGAGTTCGCCACGAACAACGTGCTGGTCGATGTCACCGACCGGATCTCGCCGGAGATGAAGGACGGCGTGCTGCCCGGCGCCTGGACCACGGTCGAATACGACGGCAAGCGCTATGGCATGCCCTGGATTCTCGACACCAAGTATCTCTTCTACAACAAGGACATTCTCGCACAGGCGGGCATCGAGGCCCCGCCCGCGACCTGGGCAGAACTCGCGCAGCAGGCGCAGGCGATCAAGGAAAAGGGCCTGCTCGAGCATCCCATCGTCTGGAGCTGGGCCCAGGCCGAGGCGGCGATCTGCGATTACACGACACTCGTCAGCGCCTACGGTGGGGCGTTCCTCCTCGACGGCAAGCCTGCCTTCCAGACCGACGGTGGCCTCGAGGCGCTGCAGTACATGGTCGACAGCTACAACTCCGGCCTGACCAACCCGAACTCCAAGGAGTATCTGGAGGAGGACGTTCGCCGCGTCTTCCAGAACGGCGAGGCCGCCTTCGCGCTCAACTGGACCTACATGTACAACCTTGCCAACGACCCGAAGGAAAGCAAAGTCGCGGGCAAGGTCGGCGTGGTGCCGGCGCCGGGGGTCGAGGGCAAGAGCACGGTCTCGGCGGTCAACGGCTCCATGGGGCTGGGCATCACAACGACGAGCCAGCATCCCGACGAGGCGTGGAGCTACATCACCTTCATGACCTCGCAGGCCACGCAGAATGCCTATGCGCGCCTCAGCCTGCCGATCTGGGCGAGTTCCTACGACGACCCGGCCGTGACCGCAGGGCAGGAGGACATGATCGCGGCAGCCAAGACCGGGCTCGCGGCGATGTATCCGCGGCCGACGACGCCGGGCTACCAGGAGATGTCGGCGGCGCTGCAGCAGGCGATCCAGGAGGCACTCCTCGGCCAGGCGAGCCCGGCCGACGCGCTAGCCCAGGCGGCGGAGGGCGGGCTCTGACTTCGGGCGCTTTTCAGGGCGGCGGCACCGGCCGCCGTCCTGGCCCGCCCTGCCGACAGGCCCTGCCGCGATGAGCGCGGGCCTGACGACGCTGCGGGCATGGGGGCTGATGCTGCCGCTTCTCGCGGTGATGCTGGCGGTGATCGGATGGCCCTTCGTCGACACGGTGCGCCTGTCCTTCACCGATGCGCGCCTGGTCGGCATGGGGGGCGATTACGTCGGCGTTGCGAACTACGGCCGGCTCTTCGCCAGCAGCGCCTTCTGGCGGGCGTTCGTCGTCACGACCGAGTTCGCGGTCGTCTCCGTGTTCATCGAGATGGTCCTCGGCGTCCTCGTGGCCCTGCTCCTCTACCAGAACTTCCGCGGCCGCAACGTCCTTCGCGCCCTCCTGATCCTGCCCTGGGCGCTGCCCACCGTGGTCAACGCCCTACTCTGGCGGCTCATCTACAACCCGGAGTATGGCGCGCTGAACGCGGCGCTGGTGCAGACCGGCCTCATCGAGGCCTACCGGTCCTGGCTCGGCGATCCGGGCAGCGCGCTCGCCGCGCTCATCGTCGCGGACGCATGGAAGAACTTCCCGCTCGTCGCGTTGATCTCGCTCGCCGCGCTCCACGCGGTGCCGCACGACATCAGGGCTGCGGCGATCGTCGATGGCGCGGGCGCGCTCTCGCGCTTCCGCTACGTGATCCTGCCCTACCTCGCCGGTCCCCTCATGGTCGCGCTGGTGCTGCGCACGATCGAAGCCTTCAAGGTCTTCGACATCATCTGGGTGATGACCCGGGGCGGCCCGGCCAACAGCACGCGAACCCTTTCCATCCTCGTCTATCAGGAGGCATTCTCGTTCCAGAGGGCGGGGTCTGGCGCATCGCTCGCGCTCATCGTCACGCTCGCCGTGACGGTGCTGGCGGTGGCCTATGCGGCACTGATCCGCAAGTCTGCAGGGGCGCGATTCTGATGGAACGGCAGAGCCTTGGTTTCACGATCTTTCTCTACCTCGCCGCGGCTCTGCTCGCGCTGATGATCCTCGCGCCCTTCGGCTGGCTCTTCGTGATGAGCATTTCCTCGACGTCGGACCTCGTCTCCAAGCCGCTCCGCTGGTGGCCGGAAGAGAGCGACTGGTCGCGCTACCGCCTGCTCTTCGACACGACGCCCAACACGCACGGCGCCTCGCTGATGGCGGCGCTCGGAAACAGCGTCAAGGTCGCCGCCATCGCGACCGTGGCCGCGCTCGCGGTCTCGGTGCCGGCGGGATGGGCCGTATCCCGCTCGCCCGCGGTCGGCTGGTCGCTCTGGCTTGTCATCGGCACCTACATGCTGCCGCCGGTGGCGCTGGCCGTGCCGCTTTACATGGGGCTCGCGGGGCTCGGGATGCTCAATACCAAGCTCGGCCTTGCCGTCGTCTACCTGACGGTCCTCGCCCCCTTCACCGCCTGGCTCCTGAAATCCGGCTTCGATCCGATCCCGCGCGACCTCGAGATGGCCGCCGCGATCGACGGGGCGCGCCTCGACCAGGCGCTGAGGATCATCATCCTGCCGCTCGCCGCGCCGGTGATCGGCACGGCGGCGCTCTTTGCCTACCTGCTCGCTTGGGACGAGTTCTTCTATGCGCTGCTCTTCACGTCAGACCAGCGCGCGAAGACGGTGACGGTGGCCATTGCCGATCTTGCGGGCGGACGGGTGGCCGACTACGGGCTGATCGCGACGGCGGGCGTGATCGCGGCGCTCCCCCCGGTCGTCTTCGGGCTCTTCATGCAGCGCGCCCTGATCTCGGGCCTCACGGCGGGCAGCGTGAAAGGATGAGCGGACCGATGACTTCCGAGACACCTGGCGGCCTTGCCGCGATCCGGCGCGAGATGGCGCGGCAGCGGACGGACGCGCGGGCGAGTTTCCGCGCCGCGGCCCCGCGCGCGGCCGAGGTTGCGGCGTCGCTGCGGCGGTCCGGACGGTTGCTCCTTCTGGGCATGGGGGCATCACACGGGCTGAACCGCGCCGTCGAGCCGCTCTATCGCGGGCGGGGCCTTGACGCGGTGGCGCTGCCGCTTTCGGAGCAACTCGACCAGCCGCTTCCGACCGCGGGAAGAACTATCCTTGTCGCGTCCCAGTCGGGCGAAAGCGCCGAGGTGGTGCGGTGGCTGGGCGAAGCCCGCCCGGACTCGGATGCCTTCGGGCTGACGCTGGACGGCACCTCGACACTCGCCAGATCTCTCCCCAGCCTGATCGGTGCCGGCGGCGTCGAGACCGCCTTTGCGGCGACCCGCAGCACCTTCGTCGGACTGGCGCTGCACGCCGCCGTCCTCGCGGCGCTCGGCGCCGATCCCTCGGACTTCCTCGCCGTGCTTGACGCGGAGGACGAGCCCGACCTCGCGGCTGCCCTCCACGTCCTTGCCGGGGTCACCTGCGTCGTGACCTCGGGGCGCCGCCTGCAGGGGCTGGCCGAGACCCTGGCGCTGGGGTTGACGGAGCTTTCCCGGCTTCCCTGCTTCGCGCTGGAATGCGGTCAGCTTCGGCACGGGCCGATGGAAATGCTCGGGGCAGGGACCGGCGCCGTGTTCCTGCGCGGGGCCGACACGACGGGCGAGCTGGTGCGCGGCCTTGCCGAGGCGGTCGCCGCCACCGGCGCGCCGACGTTGGTCCTCGATGCCTCCGGCGGCGCACCGGTGGCCGGCGCCGTGACGGTGCGGGCCGGGTGCCATGAGGGGATGGCCGCCCTCGCGGCCCTTCTGCCGCTGTCGCAACGGCTGATGATCGGCTTTGCGGGGTCCCGTGTGCCCGATGTCGGAAGCCCGGTCCGAAGCCAGAAGATCACGCGCACAGAATGACTGATCCCGCGCCCCTCGCCGTCGCCGGCAACGTCAATGTCGATCTGGTCATGGGCCCGGTCGCGCCCTGGCCGCGGCCCGGCACCGAGACCGTGGTGGAGGCAAGCGAACTCCGCTGCGGCGGCGCGGCCGGGAACGTCGCGCTGACCTGGCGGGCGCTCGGCCGGGACTTCCAGATTGCCGCCAGTACCGGCCGGGACGCCTTCGGCGACTGGCTGCGGGCCGGGCTTTTGCCCCATTCCGGGGCCTGGCCCGTCTCGGGCCTGGCCACCACGATCTCGGTCGGCCTGACCCATCCCGACAGCGAGCGGACCTTCTTCACCACCCGCGGCCACGTGGCGGATCTGTCCTGGCCTGATGTGCGCGACGCGATCGACTGGCGGCGCCTTGGCGGCGGGATGCTCCTTGTCTGCGGGTCGTTCGTCACCGACCGGCTGGCCGAGGACTATGACGCGCTTCTTGCCCATGCCCGCGACCACCGGGTCCGGGTCGCGCTCGACACCGGCTGGCCGGCCGAGGGCTGGACGCCCGCGACCGTCGCGCGCGCGCGCGCCTGGCTCGCGGGTTGCGACTGCCTCCTGCTCAACGAGGTCGAGACATGCGCGCTTTCCCGGGGCCGGACGCCGGACGAGGCGCCGGCCGAGCTACTCCCGCTGATGGCGACGGGCGCCCGGGTGGTCGTCAAGTGCGGCGCGGCGGGCGACGTCGCGCAG
>NZ_WBUS01000285.1 GCF_008933605.1 Albidovulum sp. | reverse complement strand
CGTCCGCCTCGATCACGGTCACCTCCGCGCCCGGGCCGAGCCGGTGGTGCGCGGCCAGTGCCAGTTCCACCCCGGCCACGCCGCCGCCGATCACCGCCACCCGCGGCGCTGCCTCGCCCCGCGCGGCGCGTCCCGCGAAGGCTTCCCAGGCATCGGCGAAGGCATCGAGCGGCTTCGCGGGCACCGCATTCGCGGCGAAGCCGGTCAGCGCCGGCATGTCGGAGGTGATGCCGATGTCGATGGACGCCACATCATAGGCGACGGCCGGCCGCCCTTGCACGCGGATCCGCCCTGCCGCGCGGTCGATCCCCTCCGCGCGACCGAGGATCAGCCGTGCACCCGCATGGCGCGCGAGCCGGACGAGGTCGATCTGCAGCGCCTCGCGCGGGTAGTGCCCGGCGACGTGGCCCGGCAGCATGCCGGAATAGGCGGCCGCGGGTTCGGGGCTGATCAGGGTCAGCCGCACGCCGGGAAGGGGCCGCATCCCCCACATCCGGAGCACCAGCGCATGGGTGTGGCCGCCGCCGATCAGCACCAGATCGCGTGTCAGCGGGATCTGACCCTGCATCGCTCGCCCCCTTTTCCCGCCCCTGACTACCGCGCCCTTCCGCTTTCGCCAAGCCGGTCGCGCGGCCGGGCTTGGACTGGGCGCCGCGAGCGGCTAAGGATCGGGGCGGTCCAGCGGCGGAAAGCGACGGGAAAGCCATGCAGCGCGTCTATGTCACCGGGGCGGCCGGGTTCATCGGCTTCCACCTGTCCGAGCTCCTCCTGAAGGAGGGATTGCGCGTCCACGGCTACGACGGGATGACCGCCTACTACGACCTCGCGCTGAAGCGCGCCCGGCTCGGGGTGCTCCTGCAGCGCGAAGGGTTCGGCTTCACCGAGGCGATGCTCGAGGACCACGACCGCCTCGCCGCCGACATGGCGCGGTTCAAGCCCGACGTGGTGGTCCACCTCGCCGCGCAGGCGGGCGTACGCTATTCGCTCGAGGCCCCGCGGAGCTACCTCGCGTCGAACATCGAGGGCACGTTCAACGTCATGGAGGCCGCACGCGACTGCGGGGTGAAGCACCTCCTGCTCGCTTCCACCTCCTCGGTCTACGGCGCCAACACCGAGATGCCCTACCGCGAGACCGACAAGGCCGACACGCAGGTCTCGCTCTACGCCGCGACGAAGAAGGCGACCGAGTCGCTGTCCCATTCCTGGGCGCATCTCTGGGGCCTGCCCACGACCTGCTTCCGCTTCTTCACCGTATATGGCCCCTGGGGCCGGCCGGACATGGCGCCCTTCAAGTTCACCAGGGCGATCCTCCGGGGCGAGACCATCGACGTCTACGGCCACGGGCGGATGTTCCGCGACTTCACCTATGTGACCGACCTTGTCCGGGCCATCCGGCTCCTGATCGACAAGGCCCCGGAACGGCCCGCCGCGCCGGAGGAGATCGCCGAGGGCGACAGCCTCTCTCCCGTCGCGCCCTGGCGCGTCGTCAACATCGGCAACGGCGAGAAGGTCGCGCTCGGCGATTTCATCGCGGCGATCGAGAAGGCGACGGGCCGCGCGGCCATCCGCAACCTCATGGAGATGCAGAAGGGCGACGTGCCGGCGACCTGGGCCGACAACCGTCTGCTGACCCGGCTCACCGGCTACCGGCCGGAAACCGGCATCGAGGCCGGCATGGCCGCCTTCGTCGCCTGGTACCGCGAACACTACGGGGTTTGACCGCCGCGGCGAATATCGCTTGACGGGCGGGGGCCGCTGGCATAGGACCGCCGCCGGTGCGGCTAGGTAGCTCAGCTGGTTAGAGCACATGACTCATAATCATGGGGTCGGCGGTTCAAGTCCGCCCCTAGCCACCAAAAACCATTTGTGAAACAGGCGCTTGCGGCGATGCTTCGGCATCGTCCGTCCGAGCGTCCGAGGCTGTCCGGTTCGGACGC
>NZ_WBUS01000284.1 GCF_008933605.1 Albidovulum sp. | reverse complement strand
TAAGTCAAGCCTTTGATTTCCTTGAAGCGGCGTAACGCGGGCGTAATGGCTAAGTCATTGATCTAGAACAATACATTGATAACTCATAATCATGGGGTCGGCGGTTCAAGTCCGCCCCTAGCCACCACATTTCCCTGACCGCGGCCGGTGCGACAGATGGCCTCTCGGCCTTTGGTCGCATGTCCGCGCGACCGGGCTGGACAGGCGCGCGGCGCCGGTCTTAGCTGGCCGCAGGGCAGCGAAGGCCCGGCAAGTGGAGGATCCTGCGCCGTGACCGGCCTTCCTTCGGACATCTCCGAGGTCACCCGGCTCCTCGCCGGCAGTGACTATGTCGCCGACCGGGCGCTTTCGACCGTGGTCTTTCTGGCGCTGAAGCTCGGCCGGCCGCTCTTTCTCGAAGGCGAGGCGGGCGTCGGCAAGACCGAGATCGCCAAGGCCATCGCCACCGCCCTCGGCCGCCGCCTGATCCGGCTCCAGTGCTACGAGGGGCTCGACGCCGCCTCGGCCGTCTGCGACTGGAACTTCGCCGCGCAGATGCTGGCGATCCGCACCGCCGAGGCAGGCGGGGGCGCCGACCGCGATACGCTGCGGGCCGAACTCTTCACCGAGGACTACCTGATCGAGCGGCCGCTCCTCGCCGCGATGCGCCCCCAGCCCGGCGGCCCGCCCGTCCTTCTCATCGACGAACTCGACCGCACCGACGAGCCCTTCGAGGCGTTCCTCCTTGAGGCGCTCTCCGACTTCCAGGTGACGATCCCGGAACTCGGCACGATCCGCGCGCCGGAACCCCCCATCGTCATCCTCACCTCGAACCGCACCCGCGAGGTGCATGACGCGCTGAAGCGCCGCTGCCTCTACCACTGGGTCGATTACCCCTCGTTCGAGCGCGAGATGGAGATCCTGCGCGCCCGCGCGCCGGAGGCCACGGAAACCCTCAGCCGCGAGATCGTCGCCTTCGTCCAGAAGCTCCGGCGCGAGGACCTCTTCAAGAAGCCGGGCGTGGCCGAGACGATCGACTGGGCGAAATGCCTCCTCGCGCTCGACGTCATCGCGCTTTCGCCCGAGGTCATCGCCGACACGCTCGGGGCGATCCTGAAATACCAGGACGACATCCAGAAGATCGCCGGCGCCCCCGCGAAGAAGATCCTCGACGAGTTGCGCGCCGAGCTCGCGTCGGCCTGAGGCTCCAGACCATGCGTCGGCGGCTTCAGCGTTGCGGAAATGCCCCGGGGGTGCCGGGGCCGCGCCCCCGCCCTTACGCCGATGGCTGAGCTCTTTCCCCTCGACATCCCCGAGGACGGCAAGCTCGCCGCCAACATCGCCCATTTTGCCCGCGCCCTGCGCCGGGCGGGGCTCAAGGTCGGTCCCGGCCGGGTGATCGACGCGATCCGGGCCGTGGAGGCGGCGGGCTTCACCGAACGGGCCGATTTCTACTGGGTGCTCCACGCCTGCTTCGTCTCCCGCCCCGAGGAGCGGGCGGTCTTCGCGCAGGTCTTCCGGCTCTACTGGCGCGACCCGCGCTATCTCGAACACATGATGAGCCTGATGCTCCCGGCCGTGCGCGGCGTACAGGAGGACCGCCGCGCCGAGGCCGCGGAGAAGCGCGCCGCGCAGGCGCTTCTGGACGGGGCGGAGCGCGACCTGCCGCCCCCGCCCGAGGACGGCGCGGAGGACGAGGTGGAGATGGTGGCCGACGCCACCGCCACCGCCTCGGCCGAGGAACGGCTGCGCACGCTCGACTTCGAGCAGATGTCGGTGGCCGAGGTCGCCGAGGCCAAGCGGATGCTCGCCCGGCTGACGCTGCCGGTGCGCCCGCTCGCCTCGCGCCGGACCATGGCGGACCCGCGCGGAAGGCTCGCCGATTGGCGGGCGACGATGCGCGCCGCGATGCGGCGGGGCGGGGAGGTGCAGCTTCTCGGCACGCGGCGGCGGCGGACCCGCTGG
>NZ_WBUS01000107.1 GCF_008933605.1 Albidovulum sp. | reverse complement strand
CCCTTTCCCGCCCCGAGGCTCGGAGAGCCCTATCTCCTGACGCCGGGACCGCTGACCACGGCCTTCGAGGTGAAGGAGGCGATGCTGCGCGACTGGGGCTCGTGGGATGCCGACTTCCGCGCCATGACGAAATCGCTCCGCGACCAGATCCTGGCGCTTGCGGGGGACCGGAAGGGCGAATTCACCTGCGTGCCGATGCAGGGTTCCGGCTCCTTCTGCGTGGAGGCGATGCTCGGGACCTTCGTGCCGAAGGACGGCAAGGTTCTGGTTCTGGCGAACGGCGCCTACGGGCTCCGCGCCGCCGAGACGATGCGCTATCTCGGCCGCGCGCACACGCTCATCGACAAGGGCGACTACATGCCGCCGCGCGGAGACGAGGTCGCCGCCGCGCTCGACGCCGACCCGGCGATCAGCCATGTCATCGCAATTCATTGCGAGACCTCGTCCGGCATCCTCAACCCCGTTGCCGAGATTTCCGAGGCGGTCTATGCGAAGGGCCGCAAGCTTCTCGTCGATTCCATGTCGGCCTTCGGCGCGCTTTCGCTCGACGTCAACGAGATCCGCTACGAGGCGATGGTGTCCTCGGCCAACAAGTGCATCGAGGGGGTGCCGGGCTTCGGCTTCGTCGTCGCGCGCCGCTCCGAACTGGAGAGGGCCAAGGGCAACAGCCACTCGCTCGCGCTCGACCTCCATGCGCAATGGGCCTACATGGAGAAGACCGGCCAGTGGCGTTACACGCCGCCGACCCATGTCGTCGCCGCCTTCCTCGAGGCGCTGCGCCTGCACGCGGCGGAGGGTGGGGTCGCCGGGCGCGGGGCGCGCTATGCCCGCAACCGCGACGTGATGGTGGCGGGGATGCGCGGCCTCGGATTCGAGACGCTCCTGAAGGACCGCTGGCTTTCGCCGATCATCGTCACCTTCTTCTGCCCGGCCGATCCGAAGTTCGTCTTCAGCGACTTCTACGACCGGATGAAGGCCAAGGGCTTCATCATCTATCCCGGCAAGCTTACGGTGGTGGACAGCTTCCGCATCGGCTGCATCGGCCGGATGGACGTACACGTGATGCGCAAGGTCGTCGCTGCGGCCGGCGAGGCGCTTGCCGAGATGGGCGTGACCTCGGCCGCGCCACCCGCGGCGGCGCTGGCCGAGCGCGCCAGGCTCGCCGCCTGAGGCCGACCAGGAATTCTGAGGGAAGGATATCGAATGAACGCAATTCACCACGCGCCCGTCGTCGCGAACGACCGCGCCTATCCCTGGCCGAAGGTGCCCGCCGTTGCGATCTGCCTCGACGGCTGCGAGCCCGCCTATCTCGATGTCGCCATCGCTGAGGGGCTGATGCCGACCCTCAAGCGGATGCGTGCGGCCGGGACCGACCGGCTGGCGCATTCGGTCATCCCCTCCTTCACCAATCCCAACAATCTCTCCATCGCCACCGGCCGCCCGCCGAGTGTCCATGGAATCTGCGGAAACTACCTCTACGAGCCCGAGACGGGGCAGGAGGTGATGATGAACGACGTGCGGTTCCTGCGCGCGCCGACAGTCTTCGCCAGGTTCTACGAGGCCGGCGCGCGGGTCGCGGTCGTCACCGCGAAGGACAAGCTCAGGGCGCTTCTCGGCGCCGGGCTCAGGTTCGACGAGGCACGGGCGATCTGCTTTTCCTCCGAGCGGTCCGACAGGGCCACGATGGCCGAGAACGGGATCGAGGACGCGAGCAGATGGCTCGGGCGGCCCGTGCCCGAAGTCTATTCGGCGGACCTCAGCGAGTTTGTCTTCGCCGCGGGCGTGAAGCTCCTGCGCGAGTGGAAGCCGGACGTGATGTACCTCTCGACGACCGACTACATCCAGCACAAGTTCGCCCCCGAGGAGAAGGGCGCGAAGGATTTCTATTCGATGTTCGACCGCTACCTGGCCGAGCTTGACGCGCTGGGCGCGGCCATCGTGGTGACGGCCGATCACGGCATGAAGCCCAAGCACAAGGCCGACGGCACGCCGGCGGTGATCTACGTGCAGGACCTGATGGACGAGTGGCTGGGCAAGGGCGCCGCCCGGGTCATCCTGCCGATCACCGACCCCTACGTCGTCCACCACGGCGCGCTCGGTTCCTTCGCCACCGCCTACCTGCCCGCGGGCGCGGACCGGGCCGCGATCATGGCGCGTCTCGCGGCGCTGCCGGAACTCACCCTCGTCGTGGACCGCGAGGAGGCGGTGCGTCGGTTCGAGCTGCCCGCCGACCGGATCGGCGACATCGTGATGATCTCGGGCGAGACGATGACAATCGGCACCTCCGAGCACCGCCACGACCTCGCCGCGCTGAAGGAGCCGCTGCGCTCTCACGGCGGATTGACCGAGCAGGAGGTGCCCTTCATCGTCAACCGCAAGCTGGACCTTCCGGACGCGCCCCAGCTCAGGAACTTCGACGCCTTCCTCTACGCCTGCACGGCGGCGGCGCAGTAGGCGGGCGGATGCATCCGGCGCTAGAGCGGGCGGAACATGACGAGGGCGTCGGCGTCCTCGCCCACGCTGTTGCGGAAGGCACCAGGGACGCGGCCGACCTCCTCGAAGCCGTAGCGGCGCCAGAGCGCGACCGCGCGGTGGTTGCTGGTGACCACGAAGTTGAACACCATGCCCTCGTAGCCAAGGTCGCGGGCGCGCGCGAGCGCGTCCTCGAGCATCGCCCGCGCCACGCCGCGCCCCTCGCTGCCGGGCGCGGTGACGAAGCCGCAATTGCAGTAATGCGCCCCGCCGCCGGCCCGGTTGCGCTGGATGTAATAGGTGCCGGCCGCGCGGTCCGCGTCCTGTGCGACAAAGCATCGCCCGGCCAGCCAGTAGCTGAGCGCATCCTCGCGGGTGATGTCGCGGTCGATGGCATAGGTGTCGCCGGCCCGGAACACCGGTTCCAGCATCGCCCAGATGGCGTTGCCGTCCGCAGCGCTCGCCTCACGAATGATCATGCTGCAACCTTGGCCTTGAATGCAGCCCCTTATGCCGCCCCGCAGGAAGGAAAGCTACCATGAACAGGATCGACCAGGGCATCCGCCACGAAGCCATGCGGATCGGCGGCGAGAAGGTCTATACCGACCGCGTGATCGAGGTCCGCTATCCCTACACGGGCGAACTGGTCGGCACCGTGCCCGCGGGCACGGCCGAACACGCCCGCCGCGCCTTCGAGATCGCGGCCGGCTACCGCGCGCGGCTCAGCCGCTACGAGCGCAGCCAGATCCTGAAGCGCGCCGGCGAGATCATCGGCGAGCGGCGGGACTATCTGGCGAAATGGCTGGTGCTGGAGCTTGGCATCTGCTGGCAGCACGCCGTCTACGAGACGAAACGCGCGCAGGACGTCTATACCTTCGCCGCCGCCCAGGCACTGCAGGACGACGGCCAGATCTTCTCCTGCGACCTCACGCACAACGGCAAGGACCGCAAGATCTACACCAAGCGCGAGCCGGTCCGGGCGATTTCCGCGATCACGCCCTTCAACCATCCCCTGAACATGGTCAGCCACAAGGTCGCGCCGTCCATTGCCACGAACAACTGCATGGTCGTGAAACCGACCGAACTGACGCCGCTCACGGCGCTGACCCTCGCCGATATCCTCTATGAGGCCGGATTGCCGCCTGAAATGCTTCAGGTGGTGACCGGCTGGCCGGGGGATATCGGCGAGGAGATGATCACCAATCCCAACGTCGACATCGTCACCTTCACCGGCGGGGTGCCAGTGGGCAAACTGATCGCGGCCAAGGCCGTCTACAAGCGGCAGGCGCTGGAGCTTGGCGGGAACGACCCGCTGATCGTGCTGAACGACCTCGACGACGCCGATCTGGAGAAGGCCGCGGCGATTGCCGTGGCCGGCGCCACCGGCAATTCCGGTCAGCGCTGCACGGCGGTCAAGCGCATCCTCGTCCAGGAAAGCGTGGCCGACCGGTTCGTACCGAAGGTGCTGGCCAAGGCGAAGGCGCTCAGGTTCGGCGACCCGATGGACCCCGCGACCGAGCTTGGCTGCGTCATCAGCGCGACGGCGGCGGAGCTCTTCGAGAAACGTGTCTACATGGCCGCCGCCGAGGGCGCGAAGGTGCTTTACGATCCCGGCCGCACGGGCGCGCTGCTGCCCCCCATCGTTGTGGACCACGTACCGCATGACAGCGAACTCGTCATGGAGGAGACCTTCGGCCCCATCGTTCCCATCGTCCGCGTGCCCGACGACGACGCCGAGGTGATGCGGATTTCCAACTCGACCCCCTTCGGTCTCTCCTCGGGTGTCTGCACCAACGATTTCCGCCGCATGCAGGCCTTCATCGAGGGGCTCGACGTCGGCACGGTGAACATCTGGGAACAGCCCGGCTACCGGATCGAGACCTCGCCCTTCGGCGGCATCAAGGACAGCGGCAACGGGGTGAAGGAAGGCGTGACGGAGGCGATGAGGTTCTTCACCAATGTGAAGACCTATTCGCTTCCCTGGCCGCGGTGAGCGCGTCGCGGCTTCGGGAGCCTCCGGCGGAGGTATATGGGGCAAGATGAAAGGGCGACGCGTGATCACCCATACCGAGGGCGAGTCCAACAGGTCGGAGGCGCGGGCGGCATGGGCGGCGCGGCACCCCGACCCGGCCACGCGCGACCTGCTCCTGCGCGACGCGGAGGCGTTCCTGCACCAGTCTTTGTCGTCGCCCTGCGTCTCCACCATCGCCCGGGCCGAGGGCATCTGGATCGAGGATACGGCAGGGCGGCGCTACATGGATTTCCATGGCAACTCCATCCATCACCTCGGCTATGCCCATCCCCGCGTGGTGGCGGCGATCAAGGCGCAGCTGGACGAGCTGAGCTTCGCGCCCCGGCGCTTCACCAACGGGGTTTCGGTGCAGCTGGCCGAAACGCTGGGTGCCATCGCGCCGGGCGACCTTTCCAAGGTGCTGTTCACCACCGGGGGATCGGACGCGAACGAGGTGGCGCTGCGGCTCGCCCGCGCGGCGACGGGGCGGTTCAAGACGCTGAGTTTCTGGGACGCCTTCCACGGCGCGGGGTTCGGCGCCGCCTCCGTCGGCGGCGAGGCGACGTTCCGCTCGCATGTCGCCGGGCCGCTGCTGCCCGGCGCGGAGCATGTCGCGCCCTTCAACTGCTCCCGCTGCGCCTACGGTCATCCGGGGCCCGAGACCTGCGGGCTCGCCTGCGCGAAGATGGTGGATTTCGTGCTGGAACGCGAGGGCGACGTGGCCGCGGTCATCGCCGAGCCGATGCGGGCGGTGCCGGTGGTGCCGCCGCCGGGCTACTGGCGGGCGGTGCGCGCGGCCTGCGACCGGCACGGGGCACTCCTGATCTTCGACGAGATCCCGACCGGCCTCGGCAAGACGGGCCGCATGTTCGCCTTCGAGCATGATGGCGTGGTCCCCGACATCGTGACCCTCGGCAAGGCGCTCGGCGGCGGCATCCTGCCCATCGCCGCCGTGGTGGCGCGCCGCGATCTCGACGTGGCGGGCGACTACGCGATCGGGCACTACACCCACGAGAAGAACCCGGTGACCGCGCGGGCGGCGCTGGAGACCCTGGCGGTGATCCGCGAGGAGGGTCTGACGGAGAGGGCGGCGACACTCGGGAGCCACGCGCTCGCCACGCTGGCCGAGGCGCTCGCGGGCGTCGGGATCGTCGGCGACATCCGCGGACGGGGCCTCCTGTTCGGGATCGAGATCGTGACGGACCGGGACAGCCGTGCACCGGCTAAGGACCTGGCCGAACGGATCTACTATCGCTGCCTCGCCGCCGGCCTCAGCTTCAAGATCAGCGCGGGCGCCGTGCTGACGCTGTCGCCGCCCCTCGTGATCGCGCGCGAGGATCTCGACCGGGCGCTCGTCATCGTGACGGACGCGATCCGGGACGAGGCCGGCTAGGGCGCGAGCGTCAGCGTCGCACCGGCCGCCGCGAGGCTTTCGGCAATGGATCTGTCGGGTGCGCGGTCGGTGACGACCTCGCCCACATCGTCCCAGCCGGCCACGGCGATGAGGCCCCGGCGCCCGAACTTCGTGTGATCCGTCACCACGACGCGGCGCTCGCCGCGCGAGAGCACGAGCCGGGCAAACTCGGCCTCTTCCAGCGCGTAGTCCATCACGCCGCCCTCGTCGACCGCCCCGGCGGAGATGATGGCATGGTGGACCGCGAACTGCGCGATGAAGTCGAGCGCCGACTTTCCGAAGGCGGCGCCCGAGTCGGACCTGAGCTCGCCCCCTGCCATGTAGACCCGGTTGCCGTTTACCGTGGCAAGCGTGCGGGCGATGTCGGAGGAATTGGTGACGACGGTCAGGCGCCGGTGGCTCATGAGCTCGCGGGCGACGAAGCTCGTCGTCGTGCCGGTGTCGAGCATCACCGATTCCCCGTCGCGGATCGTCGCCGCGACCGCGCGGGCGATCGCGCGCTTCGGTCCGGCGTTCTCGCGCATCCGCTTTTCGAACGGCGCCTCGCCGATGCGGCCGGCAAGGCCGACGGCGCCATGAATGCGCAGGACCCGTCCCGCCTCGGTGAGCGGCTTCACGTCGCGGCGGACGGTTTCGAGGGAAACCCCGAGGCGCCCCGCGAGTGCGGAGATGGTTGCCGAGCCTTCGGCTTCGAGGATCTCGAGGATGTCGGCGTGACGTTTGGACAGCATCGGACGCTCCGCAGGCTGACGCGATCCTAGGCGGGAACGCCTTGTCCTGCAAGAAACGGGCGCGATACGGGCAAAATAATCACAAATAACCACATCACCCGGTTGACGGAATCGGCTTCCTCGGCTCAGGCTGCGGAAGGAACGGGTCCGGGCGCGCCAGACGCGGACGGGTCAGCGTTCGACAGACCGGCCCGGCCGGCACGAACAGGGGGTTCACAATGCCAACGAAGACGGGAAATCTGATCCGCGGGCTCATGGTGTCGGCGCTCGCGCTGGCGGCCGCGGGAGGCGCGGCGGGGGCGCAGGAATCGTCCGACCCGATCAAGCTGACGCTGCACGACTGGACCGGGCAGCTCATCACCACAAACCTCATGGGCGAGGTGCTGAAGCAGGCGGGATACAACGTCGAGTATGTCCAGGCCGACTATCTCGCGCAGTTCGCCGGACTCGAGACCGGCGACCTCGATGTCGCGATGGAGATGTGGGAGACGACGGGGCGCGAGGCGATGGACGCCGCCACCGCCACCGGCAAGGTGGAAAATTTCGGCCCCACCGGCATGAAGGCCAAGGAAGAGTGGTGGTATCCCGCCTATATGAAGGAGAAATGCCCGGGCCTGCCGAACTGGGAGGCGCTGAAGGACCCGGCCTGCGCCGAGGCGTTCTCGACCGCCGAGACGGCGCCGAAGGGGCGCTATCTGGGCGGGCCGGTGACCTGGGGCGGGTTCGACGACGAACGGGTGGAGGCGCTCGACCTGCCGTTCGAGGTGATCCATGCCGGCACCGACGCCGCGCTCTTCGCCGAGCTTGAAAGCGCCTATCAGCGCCAGGCGCCGATCATGCTCTGGATCTACGCCCCGCACTGGGCGCCGGCGAAGTATGAGGGCGAATGGGTTGAATTCCCCGAATACACGCCCGAGTGCTACAATGATCCGGCCTGGGGGTCCAATCCCGATATGGCCTATGACTGCGGCAAGCCCTTCGGCGAGATCTGGAAGGTCGGCTGGGCCGGCGTGAAGGACAAGTGGCCGGGCGCCTACGAGGCGATCAAGGCCTTCACCATCGACAATGACGAGATGGGCCAGATGATCACCGAGGTGGACCTCAACGGCAAGACCGTCGAGGAGGTCACCGCGGCCTGGATGGGCGCGAACGAGGCTCGCTGGAAGGGCTGGATCGGCCAGTAGGGCCGTCCTCCGCCGCCCCCGCGACAGCAGCCGCCCGGGACACCGGGCGGCCCGGTTCTCCTGACGACTTGACCCCGATGACCGAAGCCCTTCCCGCGAAGCTCGTCTGCCGCAACGTCTGGAAGCTTTTCGGCGCCCGCGCGGCCGAGACGCTCGCGGCGCTCGGCGCGGAGGCCGATCCGGCGCGTCTGCAGGCGGCGGGGCTGGTGCCCGCTGTCCGCGACGTGAGCCTCTCGGTCGCCGAAGGGCAGATCTTCGTGATCATGGGGCTCTCGGGCTCGGGCAAGTCGACGCTCGTGCGGCTGATGTCGCGGCTTGTGGAGCCCACGGCGGGCGAGATCCTCTTCAACGGACGGAACCTGCTCGCCGCTTCCGGCAAGGAGATGGTGGAGATCCGGCGCCACAAGATGGGCATGGTGTTCCAGCACTTCGCGCTTCTGCCGCACCTGAGCGTGCTCGATAACGTGGCCTTCCCGCTGGAGGTTCAGGGCCTGGCGCGGGCGGAGCGGGAGGCGCGGGCGCGGAAGATGATCGCGCTTGTGGGGCTTGCCGGCCGCGAGGGTGCGATGCCGCGCCAGCTTTCGGGCGGCCAGCAGCAGCGGGTGGGCATCGCCCGCTCGCTCGCGGTGGAGCCGGAGCTGTGGTTCCTCGACGAGCCGTTCTCGGCCCTCGATCCGCTGATCCGGCGCGAGATGCAGGACGAGTTCATCCGCCTGCAATCGGTGCTGAGGAAGACCATCGTCTTCATCACCCATGACTTCGACGAGGCGATCCGGCTGGCCGACCGCATCGCCATCATGAAGGACGGGGCAGTGGTGCAGGAGGGCACGCCCGAGGAGATCGTGCTGGCCCCGGCGACGGACTACGTCCGCGAGTTCACCCGTTCGGTGCCGAAGGCCAAGGTGGTGCGGGTGACGCGGGTGATGCGGCCCGCCGCCTCCGGGGCACCCGGCGCCAGCGTGGCCGCCCGCGCGACCGTGGCCGATGCCGCGCCCCTGTTCCTCGACGGCGTGGAGAGCGTGGCCGTGACCGACGCGGGGGGCGTCGTGGTCGGCCAACTTCTCCGCGACGATGTCGTGCGGCTCATGCTCGGGGGCTGAGATGGGGCGCGACAGGTCCTACTTCGGACGGGGTATCGCGGTCTGGACGGCGGCGGTCGCGGTCTTCGCGCTCCTCTGGCTTGCCGGCGCCGGCGTCCTGCCCTGGGCCTTCGAGGTGCCGAAGGGCTGGACGGTGCCGGTCGCGCGCTGGATCACCGGCTTCACCAGGTGGCTCCTCAACGAGGCGACCTTCGGTCTCTTCACCTTCGCCGAGTTCACCCGCTTCATCGCCGCGGTGATCGACATGCCCTACCGGTTCGCGCTTTCGGTCCTCTCGACAGGGTTCCTGAGCGGGCAGGGGTCGGCGGCCGTGCAGATCCTTCCGCCCTTGCCCTGGCTCGGCACCGCGCTTCTCTTCGCGCTCTTCGGTCTCTGGGCCGGGGGGCGGGGGCTCGCCGCGCTCGTCCTGGGCTGCTTCGCGTTCCTCCTCGTCTTCGGCCAGTGGCAAAGCGCGATGGTCACGCTCGCCTCGATCCTCGTCGCGGCACCGCTCGGTGTCGTCGGCGGGCTTCTTCTCGGTATCCTCGCCTGGCGGCACCCGTGGTTTTCCCGCGCGATCCGGCCGGTGCTCGACCTGATGCAGACAATCCCGGTCTTCGCCTATCTCGTGCCGATCCTCTTCCTCTTCGGCTTCGGCCCGACGGCGGCTGTGGTGGCGACGCTGATCTACGCCATGCCGCCGATGACGCGGGTGACGGAGCTTGCGCTCGCGCGTGTGCCGGGCGAGGTGCAGGACCTCGGCCGCATGGTCGGCTGCACGCCGCGCCAGATGCTCTGGCGCGTCATGGTGCCCTCGGCGCAGGGCGGGCTCATGGTCGGCGTGAACCAGGTCATCATGCTCAGCCTCAACATGGTCATCATCGCCTCGATGATCGGCGCGGGCGGGCTCGGCTTCGACGTCCTGACGGCGCTGCGCAAGCTCGATTTCGGCGCGGGGCTCGAGGCGGGTCTTGCCATCGTCGCGCTCGCCGTCGTGCTCGACCGGCTGAGCCAGGCGGCGGCGCGGCGGCGTGGCGAGGCCCTGCAGGGAGGCCGGATCGCGCGTCATCCCTATCTCGCGGCCGGTCTTGCCACCATTGGCCTCGCCGTCCTGGCCGGGCTTGCCCTGCCGGCGGTGCGGAGCTGGCCCGACGCCTGGGAGATCTCGACCGGCACCTTCTGGAGCCGCGTCGTCGAATGGATCAACGTGAACTATTTCGACGCGATCGAGGCGGCGAAGAACGCGGTCCTGCTGAACATCCTCGTGCCCTTCAAGCGCTTTCTCCTCGGCCTGCCCTGGCTCGGTGTCGCGGGCCTTCTGGCGCTCGCGGGCTGGCGGCTCGGCGGCTGGCGGCTCGCGGCGCTGGTGGCCGCGCTCGCGACGCTCATCGCCCTGACGGGCCAGTGGGAAAAGGCGATGATCACCGTCTATCTCTGCGGCATCTCGGTCGCCTTCGCCATGCTGATCGGCGTGCCGGTCGGCATCCTCGCGGCGGAGCGCGAGCGGCTCTGGACGGTGGTGCGCGTGGTGATCGACACGCTGCAGACGCTGCCGTCCTTCGTCTACCTGATGCCCGCCGTGATGCTCTTCCGCGTCGGCGACTTCACGGCGATGATCGCGGTCGTGGCCTATGCCGTCGTGCCGGCGATCCGCTACACGGTGCTCGGGCTTCAGGGCGTCGATCCGCGGCTGGTCGAGGCGGGGCGCGCGATGGGCGCGACCGAGGCGCAGATCCTCACCCGGATCAAGCTGAAGCTGGCGCTGCCGGAGATTCTCCTCGGTCTCAACCAGACGATCATGTTCGCGCTTTCCATGCTTGTCATCACCGCGCTCGTCGGCACCCGGGACCTCGGCCAGGAGGTCTATATCGCGCTGACCAAGGCCGATCCGGGGCGGGGCCTCGTCGCGGGCCTCGCCGTGGCCTTCAT
>NZ_WBUS01000283.1 GCF_008933605.1 Albidovulum sp. | reverse complement strand
GACCTCGACGGTCTCGCCCGCCGCCTCGCCCAGGCGGAGCGCGCCCGGCTCGACATGCTCGCCGACCGCCTGGCGAGCCTCGACCGGACACGGGCGACGCTCGGCTACACCGAGACGCTGCGGCGCGGCTACGCGGTAGTGCGGGCCGGGGGTGCCGTCGTCACCACCAAGGCGTCCGCCGAAACCCATTCCGCGCTCGAGGTCGAGTTCGCCGACGGCCGCCTGCCGGTCCTGACCGGCGGCCCGGCGCGACCGAAGCGCGGGCGGCCGGGCGGCGACCAGGGCAGCCTCTTCTGACCCCCTCGTTCTTCTTGGCCGAAATACTCCCCGGGGGCGCGGGGGCGGGCAGCCCCCGCTCCTGCCGGTCCGGCGCGGCGACCCGCTCTCAGACCCCGAGGTTCGGGCCGAGGCAGGCCATGGGTTCGGGGCTTTCCTCCACCGCCACCAGCGGCAGGCCGAGAGGATCGTCGCGGAACCGCGCCGTCAGCCCGCCCTGCGCGACGAAGAAGGTCCAGCACTGCGGCTCGGGCGTGTCTTCGTAGACGAAGCAGATGAAGCCGTCCTCCTCGTACCATTCGCCCTTGCGGCAGTCGTCACCAAGGAAGGCCCAGACGACACGCCGGCCCGGCAGGTACTGTTCGGCGCCGTAGGCGAGGCCGCCGGAGTTGTAGTAGAGCGTCCGCCCCACGGTCGCGGCGTCGAACTCGGCCGCCGTCATCGGCCGGCCGGGTTCCGCCGCCCGAAGCGGCATCGCGGCGGCGAGGAGGAGAATGAGCGCGGTCGGTCGCATGGCAGCTGCCAGCATGGCAGAAGGCCGGGGCCGCCGCCAGTGCGCGTTCACGCGGCCTTGCGGAGTCTCGCCACCCGCCGGTCCATGACGCGGTGCCAGACCGGCGGCACCAGCGCGATCGTCGCCATCACCGGCAGCGAGTAGGGCAGCAGGGGCGCGCGGCCCTGCGGCGAGAGCCGGAGTTCCGGCCAGGGCCGCCCGGGATGGGCGTGGTGGTCGGCATGGCGGGGCGCGTTCAGCATCAGGAGCCCGGAGAAGGGGTGCGGCGCGTCCCAGGAATGCTGGAGCCCCGCCGGCTCCAGCGCGCCCGAGGGCAGCTTGCGCCGCTCGAGTCCGTAGTGCTGGACATAGTCCGAAAGGAGGAGCTGCAGCTGGGCATGGGCGCAGAGGAGAAGATAGGCGAGAAGCCCGTCGAAGCCGAAGAGCGTCAGCATGAGGGCCGCGAAACCCGCCGCGCCGACCGCATAGACGGTGTAGGGGTTCATGCCCCGCAGGCCCCCGGCCTCGCGCGTCCCGCGCCGGTGCGCCTCCATCTCGTAGCCCGCGACGAGGGCGCCCGGCCAGGCGCGCGCGGCGAAGGACCAGAAGCCCTCGCCCTCGGCCGCGGTGTTGGGGTCGTCGGCCGTCGCCACGAAGCGGTGATGCACCAGCCGGTGCGCCGAGGTGTGATGGCCGAAGAGCAGCGAGATGTAGACCCACATGCCGGTGCGGAAGAGCCGGGAATCGGTGCGGTGGATGAGTTCGTGCGCGTTCGAGTTGGAGACCTGCCCGAACCAGAGGCCGAAGGCGAGGAAGGTCGCGAGCCAGGACAGGGGCCCCAGTCCGGTCGCGCCCGAGAGTGCCCAGACCGCAAAGAGCAGAAGCGCGAAGTGCAGCCCCGCGAGCAGGAGCGAGAGCCGGTCGGCCATCTCCGACTGCATGGGCGCCGGACCCTCCACGCCGCGCCGCTTCAGGATCTCGTCGATCGCATAGAGGACCCCGGTCATCCAGAGGAGCGCGAGAAGGCTGAAGATTCCGCCGGCCGCGCCGGCAAGGAGCAGGAAGGGCACCGGCGCCAGCGTGGCCAGGAGGAAGGGACGGAGCGGGCGCCAGCGCTCCCATTCGGCGCGAAGCCTCTCGGTGACCGGGCGGCCCGGGGCGTCCTCGGCGGCCGGTTCCGCGCCGATGATGGCGCGCACCGCCTCGGCCCCCTCCGTCACGG
>NZ_WBUS01000282.1 GCF_008933605.1 Albidovulum sp. | reverse complement strand
GATCAGGATCTGCCCCGGCCCGGGCTTCGGCACCGGCACCTCGGTCACCTGCAGCACCTCGGGCCCGCCGGGGCGGGAGATCTCGACGGCGCGCATCCTCGCGGGCAGTCTCATCCCCGGTCTCCGCCCACGCGGCCCGGCAGGTCCCACGGCGCTCCCGCGGGCGCGCGGAC
The DNA here is from genome assembly GCF_008933605.1 of Albidovulum sp. GTDB lineage: Bacteria > Pseudomonadota > Alphaproteobacteria > Rhodobacterales > Rhodobacteraceae > Albidovulum. The sequence goes on along the minus strand of NZ_WBUS01000282.1, from coordinate 1,841 downwards.
CCGGCCGAGCGCCCTCAGCGGCCCTTCCAGCATACGGCCGAGCACCGGGTTTTCCCGGACCTTCGCCTTGAACGCCTCGAAGCGCATCACGCCCTCGATCCGCCGGTCGAGGAATTCCCACGTCGCATGGTGTCCCTCGCTGTCGTCGCCGAGCCAGAAGAGCACGGTCGCGGAATAGACCGCCGAAAGCGTGGCGCGCTTCGAATACCAGTTGATGTCGTCCGAGGTGTCGCCGAGGGCGCGCCAGATCGCATCCGCCGTGCCCCAGACCAACCCGGCCCCGGTCGCGGCGTTCCGCGGCAGGGCGAACAGCGATGCTCCCCGGCGCACCACCTCCCGGTCGGCGCCCTCCAGCCTCAGCCGCACCGCACGCGCGACGCGGTCGCGGAAGCGCAGGGCTGAAAGGTCCTCGGCCGCGAGTGCGGCCTCCATCGCCCGGTCGCCCTGCCGGTGGAACGCAACGGCAAGGTCGAGCGCCCCCCTCGGGCAGACCGCGCGGGCAAGCTCCGGCGACATGCCGGCGTCCGCCGCCGCGGCGCGGAACGCGGCCTCCGACCAGCCGTCGAAAGTCACGTGCGGCAGGATCGCCGCGAGAAGCCGCCCGGCGGTCGTTCCGATCCCCTGTTCCATGGCGCGAAAGCCCCCTTCCCGGCGGTGGACAAGTCGCCGGCGCCCTGCTATAGGGGCGCCTCCTGCGACCGAATGCAACTCTAACTTAGGAAGGTGGTGACAACCACATGCAGGTCAGCGTTCGCGACAACAATGTCGAACAGGCGCTTCGTGCTCTGAAGAAGAAGCTTCAGCGCGAAGGGGTTTTCCGGGAAATGAAGCTCAAGCAGCATTTCGAGAAACCCTCCGTCAAGAAAGCGCGCGAGAAGGCCGAGGCCGTCCGCCGTGCCCGCAAACTGGCACGCAAGAAGGCCCAGCGCGAAGGCGCTCTCTGAGACCCTGTGACGCTGGCGGGGAAACCCGCGAAACGATCAACCCCCGGGGCCCGGCCGCGGGGGTTTTTCTTTGACCGGAAACCCTGCGCCCACGCTTGGCGAAAGCGTCACGCCACCAGCGCCTCGGCCCGCTTGAGGTCGACGCTGACCAGCTGGCTCACCCCCTGCTCGGCCATCGTCACGCCGAAGAGCCGGTCCATCCGGCTCATCGTCACGGCATGGTGGGTGATGACGAGGAAGCGCGTGTCGGTGCGCCGGGTCATCTCGTCCAAGAGGTCGCAGAATCGCGTCACGTTGGCGTCGTCGAGCGGCGCGTCGACCTCGTCGAGCACGCAGATCGGCGCGGGGTTCGCGAGGAAGACCGCGAAGATCAGTGCCAGCGCCGTCAGCGTCTGCTCGCCGCCCGACAGGAGCGAGAGCGTGGCCAGCTTCTTGCCCGGCGGCTGGCACATGATCTCGAGCCCCGCCTCCAGCGGATCGTCGCTTTCGACGAGCACGAGGTTGGCCTCGCCGCCGCCGAAGAGGTGGGTGAAGAGCATCCGGAAATTGCCGTTCACCTGCTCGAACGCGGTCAGGAGGCGCTCGCGCCCCTCGCGGTTCAGCCCGGCGATGCCGGAGCGCAGCTTCTTGATCGCCTCCTCCAGGTCGGCCTTCTCCATGACCAGCGTGTCATGCTCCGCTTGCACTTCCCTGGCATCCTCCTCGGCGCGCAGGTTCACCGCGCCCAGCGCATCGCGCTGGCGGCGAAGCCGCTGGACGTCGCCGTCGAGCGCCTCGGCCGCGGGCATCCGGTCCGGATCGGCGCCGAGAGCCTGCAGGAGCGTGCCCGGGGTATTGTCGGTCTCCTCGCGGATGCGGTCGGCGGCAAGCGTCACCGTCTCGCGCGCTGCCTCGGCG
>NZ_WBUS01000106.1 GCF_008933605.1 Albidovulum sp. | reverse complement strand
CTCGTCGACCGAGCGGTAGCAGCCGACGCAGAGACCCTCGGCCGGATGGACGACACAGACCCGCACGCAGGGGCTTTCGATCTCCCGCCGTTTCCAGATCTCGTCCGTCATGGTCCCCGCCTCAGATGCCCGATCCGGTCGAGCGCACCCTGAAGGATATATCCGGCGGCGACATGGTCGATCACCTCGGCGCGACGCTTTCGGGACGTATCCGCCTCCAGGAGCGCGCGTTCGGCCGCGACGGTCGAAAGACGCTCATCCCAGAAGGTGATGGGAAGCTCGGTCAGCCGCTCGAGGTTGCGGGCGAAGGCGCGGGTGGACTGGCAGCGCGGGCCCTCCGTCCCGTCCATGTTGCGCGGCAGGCCGAGGACGAGCCCGCCGATCCCCCGCTTGCCGCAGAGGTCGAGGAGGGCGGCCGCATCGGCGGTGAACTTCGTCCGCCGGATCGTCAGGACCGGCGAGGCGACCGAGAGAAGCGGGTCCGAGACCGCGATGCCGATGGTCTTCGTGCCGAGGTCGAGCCCGGCGAGCGCCCGGGCACGGGGCAGGGCGGCGGTGAAGTCCTCGATCCGCTCGAAGATCACTCGGCGACCCCGGCCTGGGCGGCCGCCGCGCGGATCACGGCAAGCTCCGCGTCGCGGCCGGCAAAGCGCCCTTCGGCCTCCGCGAGGGTGGCCTTCGCGCGCCCGGCCTCGCCGAGAACGCCGAGCGAGGTGATGAGCCGCGCCCAGTCTTCGGCCGCGCCGCCCTCGGAGGCGAGCCGCTCGGAAAGCTGGTCGACCATGCCGCGGATCATCTGCTGGCGCTCTTCCGGCGTCATCGCCGCCGCCGCCTCCACCTGCGCGGCGTCCGGTCCGGGTGCGGCGCCAGGCGCCGGGGGCGGCGCGTAGCGAACGCCCGCCGCCCGCGCGAGCATGGCGATGTCGGAACGGATCGCCGGGATCCAGGGCGCCTCCTCCGGCCCCTCCTCCAGGAGACCGCGCCAGAGGGCGAAGGCATGGTCGGGGCGCCCGGTCTGCGCCCACATCGCGCCGAGATAGAACCGCGCCGTGCCGTTCCTCGGATCGAGTTCCAGTGTCCGGACGAGCGCGGCCTCCGCCTCGGGCGAGACGTAGCCGCCGGTGGCCAGGATCATCGTATCGGCGAGCGTGGCATAGTCCTCGGCCGTGACCGCGGCGCCGGAGAGCTCGATCACCCGTCGCTGCGCCGCGATCGCTGCCGGAAAGTTGCCGAGCACCGCCTCGTTGCGCGCGAGGAGCCGCTGCCCGGTGAGATCGTCGGGGTTGCCGGCCACTGCCACGCGGAGGCGCTCTACCAGCGCGAGATAGTCGGCCGCCGGCACGCGCCGTTCCGGCAGGACGACTTGGGCCTCGGCCTCCGCCTGCGAGGGACGGGCCTCGCGGAAGCTCTCGGCCCGGGCGATGCGCTTGGCGATGGGCAGGTCCGGATAGCCCGGCGCGCCGGTCGTCGCGTAGAGGCCGACCGCGCCCGCCACCGCCGCGCCGATGAGGACGAGCGGAACCACGGGGTTGCCGCGCGCCGACGCGGGCGCCGCGCGGCCGCTGCGGTCGGCCTCGAGGAGCTTGCGCGAAATCTCGATCCGGGCACGGTCGGCCTCCGCCGCGGGCATCACGCCGCGGGCGAGGTCGCGTTCCACCTCGCGAAGCTGGTCGCGGTAGACCTGAAGGTCGGCCTCGGCCTCCGCCCGGCCGGCCCCGCCGCGCCAGAGCGCGCGCGCAAGCGCCAGCGCCACGAGGGCGGCGAGGGCGATCGAGAGGGTCCAGAACAGCATCGCGTCTCCGTTTCGACGCCCGATGTAAGCGTTCCCGGCGCCCCGCGAAAGCCCGAAGCGCCCCGTGCCGGGGGGCACCTTGTCGCAGAACCGGGGCGCTTGTCGCATTTTTACCCGTTGCGACGTTTGCCGGACGCTTGCTGCCCTTGAGGTGTTCCACAAGCTTGAGAACGCCTCGAAGGCTGGACCAGGGGGGATTCGCATGGGCCTGAAACGCTATTCCGTCTTCGCTGTCGTGCGCGAGGCGATGAGCTACCATCAGGGTTGGGAACGCGCCTGGGCCTCGCCCCAGCCGAAGCGGAAATACGACGTGGTGATCGTCGGCGCCGGCGGCCACGGCCTCGCCACCGCCTACTATCTCGGCAAGAACTTCGGCATCACCAATGTCGCGATCATCGAGAAGGGCTGGCTCGGCGGCGGCAATACCGGCCGCAACACCACCATCATCCGCTCGAACTACCTTCAGGACCCATCGGCCGCGATCTACGAAAAGGCGCGCTCGCTCTACGAGACGATGAGCCAGGACCTGAATTACAACGTCATGTTCTCCCCGCGCGGCCTCCTCATGCTCGGCCAGACCGAACACGAGGTGCGCGGCTACAAGCGCACGGTCTACGCCAACAACCTGCAAGGCGTCGAGACGCGCTGGATCGAGCCGGCCGAAGTGAAGAAGCTGGTGCCGATCATCAACATCGACGGGCCGCGCTATCCGGTCCTCGGCGCGCTCTACCAGGCCCGCGGCGGCACCGCGCGCCACGATGCGGTGGCCTGGGGCTATGCGCGCGCCTGCTCGGCGATGGGGATGGACGTGATCCAGCAGTGCGAGGTCACCGGCGTGCGCACCGAGGGCGGCCGCGTCAGGGGCATCGACACGACCAAGGGTGCGATCGACTGCGACAAGCTCGGCATGGTCGTCGCCGGCCACTCGTCGGTGCTGGCCGAGATGGCGGGCTTCCGCCTGCCGATCGAATCGCTCGCCCTTCAGGCACTCGTGTCGGAGCCGATCAAGCCCTGCATGGACGTGGTGGTCATGGCCAACACCGTGCACGGCTACATGAGCCAGTCCGACAAGGGCGAGATGGTCATCGGCGGCGGCACCGACGGGTTCAACAACTACACCCAGCGCGGCAGCTTCCACCACGTGGAGGAAACCGTCCGCGCGCTCATCGAGACCTTCCCGATGCTGTCCCGCCTGAAGATGCTGCGCCAGTGGGGCGGCATCGTCGACATGACCGGCGACCGTTCGCCGATCCTGTCGAAGACGCCCGTCGACGGCATCTTCGTCAACTGCGGCTGGGGCACCGGCGGCTTCAAGGCCATTCCGGGGTCCGGCTGGGCGATGGCGGAGCTGATGGCGCGCGGCCATTCGCCCCTGACCGAGGAATTCTCGATGTACCGCTTCCGCGAGGGGAAATTCATCGACGAGAGCGTCGCCGCGGGGGTGGCGCATTGATGAACCAGACCTGCTTTCATCTTGCCCCAAATACCTCGGGGGTCCGGGGGCAGCGCCCCCGGCCCGGTTCCGAAAGGACAATGACATGCTGACCCTTGAATGCCCCTGTTGCGACGTGAAGGCCGAGGAAACTGAACTCGCGGCCGGCGGCGAGGCGCATCTGAAGCGCTACGGGCCCGGTTCGACGGACGAGGAGTTCGAGAGCTATCTCTTCGTCCGCAAGAACCCCAGGGGCGTGCATTTCGAACGCTGGCGGCATGCCTACGGCTGCGGCAAGTGGTTCCTCGCCGCCCGCTGCACGGCGACGCTCGAGGTCTTCGGGACCTACCCGGCGCAGTCGAAGGAGCCGCCGGCGGACCTGCAGGCGAAGATCAAGGCGAAACGCCCGGACTGGGAGGGCTGGAAATGAGCACGCGTCTATCGAAGGGCGGCCGGCTGATCGACCGGACGAAGCCGCTTTCCTTCACCTTCAACGGCCGCCGGATGAAGGGCTACGCGGGCGACACGCTCGCCTCGGCGCTCCTCGGCGAGGGGCAGACCATGGTCGGCCGGTCGTTCAAGTACCACCGTCCGCGCGGGGTGATGGCCTCGGGCGCCGAGGAGCCGAATGCGCTCGTCGGGCTCGGCCAGGGCGGGCGGTTCGAGCCGAACCAGCGCACCACCACGACCGAGCTCTTCGAGGGCGCCGAGACGGTCAGCCAGAACCACTGGCCGAGCCTTGAGTTCGATATCGGCGCGATCAACAATAAGGTCGCCCGGTTCCTGCCGGCGGGCTTCTACTACAAGACCTTCATGTTCCCGCGCTTCGCCTGGAAACATCTCTTCGAGCCGATCGTCCGGCAGTCGGCCGGCCTCGGCAAGGTGCCGACGCACCGAGACGAGGACCGCTACGAATACGCCTACGGCTTCGCCGACCTGGTGATCGTCGGCGGCGGCATCGCCGGGATCGCGGCGGCGCTCGCGGCGGGACGTGCGGGCAAGCGGGTCTGGCTCATCGAGCAGACGGCGCACTGGGGCGGACGGGCGGTCGTGGACGGCGTCCAGATCGACGGTCAGGACGCCGACGCCTGGGTGAAGACTGCCGTCGAAGCCCTTGCTGCGATGGAAAACGTCACGCTCCGCACGCGGACGATGGCGGCGGGTCTCTATGACCACGGCTATCTTCTGGCCTACGAGCGCGTGGCTGATCACACGCCCGGCGACAGACGGCCGCGGCACCGGCTCTGGCGGCTCCGCGCCGGCCATGTCGTGACCGCGACGGGCGCGATCGAGCGGCCGCTCAGCTTCGCCGGCAACGACATCCCGGGCGTCATGCTCGCCTCCGCCGTGCGCGACTATGTCGTCAACTGGGGCGTCAGCCCCGGCGACCGCACCGTCGTCGTGACGAACAACGACGACGCCTACCGCACCGCGCTGGCGCTTCTCGACGCGGGCCTCGTGGTCCCGGCGGTGATCGACGCGCGGCCCGAGGCGAAGGGCGAGTTGCCCGAGGCTGTCCGGTCGCGCGGGGTACGGGTGCTCGTCGGCCATGGCATCGCCAAGGTCAAGGGTGGCAAGGAGGTCACCGGCGTCTCGGTCTGCATCCAGGCGGGCGAGGGCGCGGAGATCGAGAGCCTCGCCTGCGACGCGGTCGCAATGTCGGGCGGCTGGTCGCCGGTCGTGCATCTCTGGTCGCACTGCGGCGGCAAACTTCTCTGGGACGAGGCGCAGGCGATGTTCCGCCCCGACCCGAAGCGGCCGGCCACGGGCGATGACGGCGCGGCGATGGTCACCGCCGTCGGGGCCGCCAACGGCATCCTGACGCCGCACGAGATCCTCGCCGACGCGCACCAGGCCGTGGGCGGCGCGGGCACCGCGCCCGGCGCGGTCGCCGCGACCGAGGTGCCGATGCAGCCGGTCTGGATCATGCCGCAAGGCGCCGGACCGGCGCTCCGGATGAAGATGTGGCTCGACCCGCAGAACGACGTGAAGGTTTCCGACGTGCAGCTTGCCGCGCGCGAGGGTTACGAAAGCGTCGAGCATACCAAGCGCTACACCACGCTCGGGATGGCGACGGATCAGGGAAAGGTCAGCAATATCAACGGTCTCGCCGTTCTTTCCGGGGCGCTGAACCGGGCGATTCCGGCCACCGGCACCACGACCTTCCGCCCGCCCTACACGCCGATCTCGATGGGCGCCATCGCGGGCGAGGCGCGGGGCGAGATCTTCCAGCCGCTGCGCCGCACGCCGATGCACGAATGGCATGAAACCCATGGCGCGCATTGGGAACCGGTGGGCCAGTGGCGCCGCGCCTATACCTACCTGCGCACCGGCGAGGGCGTGCATGACGCGGTCAACCGCGAGATCCGCGCCGTGCGCAACTCGGTCGGCCTGCTCGATGCCTCGACGCTCGGCAAGCTGATCGTCAAGGGGCCGGACGCGGGCCGCTTCCTCGACATGCTCTACACCAACATGATGTCGACCTTGCCGGTGGGCAAATGCCGCTACGGGCTGATGTGCACCGAGAACGGCTTCCTCAGCGACGACGGCGTGGTGGTGCGGCTCTCCGAGGACACCTGGCTCTGCCACACCACCACCGGCGGCGCCGAGCGCATCCACGGCTGGATGGAAGACTGGCTCCAGTGCGAATGGTGGGACTGGAAGGTCTATACCGCCAACGTTACCGAGGAATATGCGCAGGTCGCGGTCGCGGGGCCCAACGCGCGGAGACTGCTGGAGAAACTTGGCGGAATCGACGTCTCGAAGGACGCCTTCCCCTTCATGGAGTGGCGCGAGGGGACGCTCGGCGGGTTCCGCGCGCGGGTCTACCGCATCTCGTTCTCCGGCGAGCTTTCCTACGAGGTCGCCGTGCCCGCATCCGAGGGCCGGGCGTTCTGGGACGCGCTTCTGAAGGCAGGTGAGGAATTCGGCGTAACCCCTTACGGCACCGAGGCGATGCACATCATGCGGGCCGAGAAGGGCTTCATCATGATCGGCGACGAGACCGACGGCACGGTCATCCCCCAGGACCTGAACCTTCAGTGGGCGATCTCCAAGAAGAAGGCCGACTATCTCGGCAAGCGCGCGCAGGAGCGCAGTCACATGGTCGATCCCGACCGCTGGAAACTCGTCGGGCTCGAGACGCTCGACGGCAGCGTGATCCCGGATGGCGCCTATGCGGTGGCGGAGGGCGTCAACGCCAACGGCCAGCGCAACATGCAGGGCCGCGTGACCTCCACCTACTTCTCGCCGACGCTCGGCAAGGGGATCGCCATGGGCCTCGTGAAGCACGGGCCCAACCGGATGGGCGAGGTCCTCGACTTCCCCGTGGACGGTGGTCGGGTGGTCAAGGCGCGGATCGTCGATCCGGTCTTCTTCGACAAGGATGGGGAGAAGCAGAATGTCTAAGGCTGTCAGCGCGTTGGGCGGCGTTTCTCACAAGGGCTTCGCCGAGGTGGCCGAGGCCGGGCTGCGCGGCATGATCACCGTGCGCGGCGATCTCGGCTCGGCCGCGATGAAGAAGGCGGTGAAGGCCGCGGCCGGCACCGCGGTTCCGGCGCAGCGCCGGATCGAGGTCGCGGGCGAGCGTGCCGCCGCCTGGATGTCGCCCGACGAGCTTCTCGTCCTCGTGCCCTACGGCGAGGCGCAGGCCACCGTCGCGGCGCTTGAGGCGGCGCTCTCCGGGACGCATCACCTCGTCGCCGACGTCTCCGACGCGCGCGCCGTCTTCACCATCCGGGGTGCGCGGGCCGACGAGGTGCTGCGCAAGCTCTGCCCGGTCGATCTGGACGCGCTGGCCGAGGGCGAGATCCGCCGCACCCGCGCGGCCCAGGTGGCGAGCGCCTTCTGGAAATCGGGGCCGGACGAGTTCACGCTGGTCTCCTTCCGCTCGGTCGCGGCCTATGTGATGGGGCTTCTGGAGGTCTCGGCCCGGCCGGGATCGGAGCTTTTCCCGGCCTGAGCCGCAGGCGGCCGCCGGACCCCGGCCGGGTCCGGCCAGGCATCGGATGGTCCGGTGTGGCGCCGCTGCCCGGGCCGGCAGAGGACGGGCGGCAACGCGGGCGGAAGGTATGACCGGCCCGGGCGCCCCTCCGCCCTTGACCTTCGGAACCCAAGCGCGCTTATACGGGTTAGGCTTTCCCCATGCGCGAAAGGATTGACCCATGGCCTTTACCCTTCCCGACCTTCCCTATGCCCACGATGCCCTCGCCGGGCTCGGCATGTCGAAGGAAACGCTCGAATACCATCATGACCTCCATCACAAGGCCTATGTCGACAACGGCAACAAGCTCATCGCCGGGACCGAGTGGGAGGGCAAGAGCCTCGAGGACATCGTCCGCGGCACCTATCAGGCGGGCGCCGTGGCGCAGTCCGGCATCTTCAACAACGCCAGCCAGCACTGGAACCACAACGAGTTCTGGAAGATGATGGGGCCGGGCGAGAACAAGAAGATGCCGGGTGCCCTGGAAAAGGCGATCACCGGGTCGTTTGGCTCGGTCCAAAAGTTCAAGGACGACTTCGCCGCCGCCGGTGCGGGGCAGTTCGGCTCCGGCTGGGCCTGGCTCGTGAAGGACAAGGACGGTGGCCTCAAGGTCACCAAGACCGAGAACGGCGTGAACCCGCTCTGCTTCGGCCAGACTGCGCTTCTCGGCTGCGACGTGTGGGAACATTCCTACTACATCGACTTCCGCAACAAGCGCCCCGCCTATCTCACGAACTTCCTCGACAAGCTGGTGAACTGGGAGAACGTCGCCTCGCGGCTGTGACGCGACCGCCCGCCACGGAGTCCTGAAAGGCCTGCCGGGGACCGCCCCGGCAGGCTTCTTCGTTTCGCGGCACCTGGCTCACCTCTGTTCGAGGCAGAAGCCCTCGATGTCGCCCGCGTCCCAGTGGTTCGGGCCGCTGTTCACGATGGTCCGGTCCTGCACGTAGATGCGGACGTTGTAGCCGCAGGGGGCCATGCCGGTGGTGTCGAGTTCCCAGGTGCCCACCGCCCCGTTGGTGTTGAGCGAGAGCGCGGCATAGCTGATCGACACGGAGGCACTCCCGCCGGCGAAGGGCGGTGCGAAGAAGGCGGCCGGGGCGGCCGAGGTGATCACCATCGTGCCGCCGGCGGCCTCCGGAAGCGGCGTGACGTGGATGAGGAGGCTGCCGGAGTGGTTCCCGGTCATCGCATAGGTGCCGGAGATCACCTCGCCGATGCCGAACTTGCCGCAGTTGCCGGCGCCGCTGGTAATCTCGACATCGGCCGTCGGCGCGGTGTTGTCGACCATGAAGGCCTTCGGCGGCGTCATGGCGAGGACCGGGCCGAAGGGCTGGCGGAACTCCAGATAGACGGTGTGGAGCCCGTTCTCGAGCCCGGTGAGCGCGCCGAGAAGATTGTCGGCCACCGTGACCAGCGGCGAGGCCGCAAGCCAGGGGAACCAGTCGCCGACGGCATTTACCGTCTGGCTGACCGGCGTGATCGACGGGAAGGTCGTCACGTCGGCGTCGAAGGGCACGGTCCAGGCGCGCGGGCTGACGTCCGAGGGGCCCTGGATCATCACCCGGTATTCCATCGGCCCGGCCGGGATGTTGAAGCCGTTGCCCTTCAGCAGCGTGCGGCCGCCGAAGGGTGCATCGTCGGCGGTGAAGGTGCCGCCCACGCTCGCGCCGTTGGCGTAGCCCGCCCCGTCGATCTTGGCCACCGACATGTTGCCGATCGACTCCAAGACCGGGGTGAAGACGCCGGGGATGACGCCCTCGGGCAGGTGCTCGACCTCGATCCAGCAATCCTCGCGGTCGCCCCAGTGCGGCACGAAGTTCGGCTGGTTCGGCGCCGGCGGGACCGCCCAGGAGAGGATGCCGCGGATCCTGGCGCGGCCGGTCTTGCAGTACTCCTGCCGGTGCGCGTCGAGGTTCACCGGAAGCGCGGCCTGATACCAGAGCCCGCCCCTCGGCACGTCGATGTCGTGGACCTCGACGAAGGTCGTGCCCTGGTATTCCCAGCCCGCGCCGAAATCGAGGTAGAAGGCGATGTATTCGCGGCTGCCCTTCTCGCAGAGGCTGCCGGAATATCCCGACCTCAGCTTGATCTGCACGATCCCGTGCAGGAGCATGCGGTCGCGGTCGAGCCCGACGCAGTGCAGTTCCTCATAGGTCGTGTTGAACTTCGGCTGGGCGAGGAAGTCGGCGAACTTCGCGATGTCGATGTCGAAGGCCTTGAGGGGGGCGAGAGCCTGGAAGGCCGCGATGTCGGTCGGGTCCGCGGCGAGCTTCGCCACCGCCGGGAAGACGCCGCGCATCACGGCCAGTTCGTCCGTCGCCCGCGCCACCTTCACGATCCGGTGCAGGTCCGGCTCCGGCTTCGGCGGCGGCAGCTTGACGACGGCCGCGGTGATCTTGTCGATCAGCGAGGGGTCGATCTTCTGGATGCCGACGTCGGTGATCTTGTCGAGGATATGGCAGATGAACCAGTTGCGCGGCTCGATCTGGATGTCGCGTTCCAGCCGGTTGCCCCAGACCGGGTGCCAGTTCGGCATGTTGGGGGGCGGCATCGTGTTCCAGGACAGGATCGCGCGCACCTTAGGCAGGACCGGCTTGTCATCGCAGCAGGACCGGCGTTTCGGCCGGATCCGGATCGAGACGGCATAGCAGAGCGGATCCTTGAACGGGAAGTCGTGGATGTTGAAGCCGGCGAGGCCGTGATCGACCCAGGTGCCGTCGCCGTAGTCGAGGTAGAAGCGCACGTATTCCTGGCTGCCGTCCGTGCAGGCGTCGCCGCCATACCCCGTCTGCTGCTTGATCCGCACGATTGCCGTCAGGATCTCGGTGTCCGGGTTGTAGCCGATGCAGGTCAGCTCCTCGAAGCCCGTGTCGCCGACCTTCTTGAGCACGGCCTTCGGGATGTCCGCCAGTTTCAGCTCTGTCAGATTGCCGAAGTAGTTGGGATTGGTGATGAGGAGTAACTTCGATGCGTGGCGCAGGTCCACGTCCTTGTCAGCGGCCGCCATGGGGAAACTCCATGCAAATGATTGAAAATGACGTCTGGAAAATCAGCTGCGCTGGTTACTGCACGGCGCGGATCATACACCATGCTCGCCTTTGAGTAGAGTGGGATATACCCTACTCCCGCGTGCCTGCGCTGGAAATGGCCGAGAGGGCGCGGGGTCCCCGGCCCGTCAGCCGAGGGTCGCGCGCAGGAGCGGCTCGAGCGTCGCCACGTCGGCAACGGCATGGACGAAGCCGCGCAGCGAGGGCTCCGCGAAGCCTTCCTCGATGATCCGGTCGATGAGCGCCACGAGAGGGTCCCAGTAGCCCTCGGTGTTCAGAAGGACGATCGGCTTGGCGTGAAGGCCGAGCTGGCGCCAGGTCAGGACCTCGAAGAACTCGTCAAGCGAGCCACCGCCGCCCGGCAGCACGAGAATCGCGTCGGAGTTCATGTACATGACCTTCTTGCGCTCGTGCATCGTCTCGGTGACGACGAAGGCCGAAAGGTCGCGCTTGCCGACCTCGCGCGCGACGAGGTGGCCGGGGATCACCCCGAAGGTCTCCGCGCCCGCGGCCTGAGCCGCCCGCGCGACCTCGCCCATCAGGCCGACGTCGCCCGCGCCGTAGACCAGCCGCCAGCCGTTGCGCGCCAGCATCCGCCCGGTTTCCCGCGCGGCTTCGGCATAGGCGGGCCGCGCACCGGAGCGGGAGCCGCAGTAGACACAGACGGATTTTCGCGGCGCGGGCATCGGGATTCCCCCAAAGGGTTGCTTTGACCGGTGATAGCGGCGTTGTTATGGTCGCTCAAGCGCGCCCGGCAAGCGGCGCGGGCGGTGGGGGACTGCATGGCCGAGAAGAACGGGACGGGCGCATCCGCCAGCGGCAAGCTGGGTTGGGTGCTGGGGGCTGCCGTGGGCGCGGGCGTGGCGCTTGCGGCGTGGTATTTCGTCATCCGCGCGCCCGCGCCGGACGAGGTGACGGCGCCGCTTCCCGCGCCTGAAGCTGCGCCTGAGGC
>NZ_WBUS01000281.1 GCF_008933605.1 Albidovulum sp. | reverse complement strand
CGCCGCCATTCAGGCTGTCGGCTCCTGTGCCGCCGTCCAGGATGTCCTCCCCCGCGCCGCCATGCAGCACATCGTTGCCGCCGTGCCCCTCGATACGGTCGTCCCCCGAAAAACCGCTCAGCACATCGTCGCCCTCGCCGCCGATCAGCGACCGCGCCAGCAGGGCGGCGTAATCCCATTGCGTGCCGTCGGCGAAGGCCACGCGGTCCACCGGCACTGCCCCGTCCAGGCTGCGCGTGCCGTCCCGGAGGGTGACCGAATCGCCGCTGTCCGCGATCGTCAGCACCAGATCGTTGTCGCGCCTGGCGACCCGGACATCCCCGGCGCCGATGCCGGCCTTGAAGCGCAGCGTGTCGGCCACGGGATTCATGATCGGCAGATAGTGGGGATAGCCCGACACGAAGCGCTGCTTGACAATGGTGTCGTGGCCGCCGCCGCGGCCGAAGGCATGGGTGTCCAGTCCCATCCCGCCGATGAGCATGTCGTCGCCCGCGCCGCCGTCGAGATAGTCGTCGCCGGCGCCGCCTTGCAGTTCGTCCGCGCCCGCCCCGCCGATGAGTACGTCGTCCCCGCCCAGCCCGCCCAGCGTCATGCCCTCGTCGTGGGCGAGCAGCCGGTCGCCGCCGTCCGTGCCGGCGAGAACGGCGGCCTGCGCGGCGGCCCGCACCGCGGCGCCACCCGACCAGGCCTGGCGCAGCAGCGCCTCGTCGAGCACCGTGCCGTCGGCGAAGCGATAGGCCTGGAGCGAGCCCGCCTTGACGGCCACGCCGTCCGCGCCGTGCTCGAGCACCAGCCAGCCCTGCGAGGCATCCGTCGCCGCCATCAGCGCCAGCGGATCGATGCCTGCGCCGAATTCGAGCACGTTGTAGCCCCCCGCGTCCTCGATCTGGTCGAAGCCCTCGCCGGCGGCGAAACGGTAGGTGTCGTCGCCGCCTTCCAGATCGAAGCAGGCGTCGTCGCCGGCGCCGCCGAGATAAACATCGTTGCCCGCCCCGCCGGCGAGCTGGTCCTCTCCCGCGCCGCCTTCGAGCCGGTCGGCGCCGGCCTCGCCATAGAGCAGATCGGCGCCCTCGCCGCCGGCCAGGAGATCGTCGCCTTCGCCGCCGAGCAGCGCATCCGCCCCTGCCTCGCCGGCAAGACGGTCCTCGCCCGCATTGCCTTCCAGGCGGTCGTTGTCGGCGCCCCCGCTCAGCGTGTCGCTGCCTTCGTCGCCGCCGAGGTCGTCGATGCCGGCGCCGCCCTCCAGCCGGTCGTCGCCGCCACCGCCGTAGAGGGCGTCGTCGCCGCTCCCCCCGTCGAGCAGGTCGGCGCCATCCCGCGCCGTCGCCACGAGCGTCGTGTAATCGCCGAACAGCATGTCGGCACCGTCGCCGCCGATCACCACGTCGGCGCCGCCCTGCCCGGCCAGCACGTCGGCGCCATCGCCGCCGTCCAGGTAGTCGTCGCCGACAATGTCGGCATCGCGGCCGAGGTTGGTGTCGCCGAGGAAGCTGTCGTCGCCACTGCCCCCAAAAATGACGTCGTCGCCGCCATTACCCTGGCCGACATCGTCGCCGTCGCCGCCGAGCACCAGGTCGTCGCCGTCGCCGGCGGCGATGATGTCGTTGCCGGCGCCGCCGTCGAGCACGTCGCCTTCGTCGGGCGCGTAGTGGGGGTTCTCGCCCCAGTTGGAGAGCAGCAGGTTGTTCTGCGCGTCGCGGGCGATCCACCAGTGCGGGGCCGCGGCGATCAGGGTGGCGCCATTGGGCACCGCCGGCAGGCTGCCCTGGTAGGGTGCCCAGCTCGACGAGCCTTCCAGGTAGTCGCTGCCCTCGCCCCCGCGCAGCACGTCGCTGCCGCTGCCGGCGGCGAGCCAGTCGGCGCCGTCGCCGCCTTCGAGCAGGTCGTCGTCGGCGCCGCCCTGGAGGGCGTCGTTGTCGATGCCGCCGTACAGTTCGTCATTTGCCGCCGCTGGCGACGAGGACGTCGTCGCCGTCTTCGCCGTAAAGCTTCTGCTCGCCGTCGCCGTTGCTGATC
>NZ_WBUS01000280.1 GCF_008933605.1 Albidovulum sp. | reverse complement strand
CGGCGGCACCGCCGAGAGGATCTCGGCCCAGAGCAGCCGCCGGTCCACCGGCTTCGACACAAAGCCGTCGATTCCGAGCGCGAGGTAGTAGTCGCGCTTCAGCGCGATCGCGTCGGCCGTCAGCGCCACGACGGGGATTGACGCCCAGGGTGTCCCGGCCGCGCGGATTTCGCGGAAGGTGGCCTCGCCGTCCATGTCCGGCATGTTCATGTCGAGAAGCACGAGGTCGAACTCGCCCTCCGCCAGACGGCTGAGCGCGTCCTCGCCCCCGGCGGCCTCCTCGGCATCGATGCGCAGGGAACGCAGCATCTGGACGACGAGAAAGCGATTCGTGGCGATGTCGTCCACGACGAGCGTGCGGAGCCGGCCGTAGACGGATTCGGCGCCGGTTCCGGGCGGGTCGGCAATGGTGACGAAGGGCAGTTCGATGCGCGCGACGGGGCTGCCGTCGGGCGCCCGGATCACCGAGGCACGGGCCCCCATCACCTCGGCCACGCTGTGCACGAGCGTAAGCGCGAGAGAGTCCTCGGCCGGCGGGCTCGCGGCGTCTTCGCGCAGAGGTTCGGGGCGGCGACCGGCGATGGTCAGCCTGAGCCGGTCGCGGCGCCCCGGTGCGAGGGCGCAGCGCAGGTCCACGACGGCGGGGCTGCCGACCGGAAGCCCGTTCAGGACGATGGCGGCGAGATGGATCAGGCATTTGCGCAGCAGGATCGGATCGAACCGGCCGAATTCCGGCACCTCGGGCGCGATCTCCACGGTGATCTCGGGCTCCCGCGGGGCATCGAGCGGCAAGGGCAGCGACGCGATCACCTCGAGTTCGGAGCGGATCACCGCCGTCACCGGGCGGAACTTCATCCGCCCCTCGGTCGCCGAGGCGAGATCGATCACATCCTCCACCATCGTCCTCATCGTGCGCGCGGCCGTCTCGATCGCCGCGGCGTGTCCGCGCGCCTGTGCGGGATCGCCCTCGCCCGCCAGAAGCTGGCTGTGTCCGAGGATCGCGTTGAGCGGTGTGCGGACCTCGTGGCTCATCGCCGAGAGGAAGCGCGACTTGGCCTGGCTCGCGGCACTCGCCTCGGCTGTCGCGGCGATGAGATCGGCCTGCACCCGGTGGTTCTGCACGAGCGCGGAGCCGAAGTAGCCGAGCAGGACGATCACCGCGGCCAGGGCAAGCGCGGTCCTGTAGTCGATGACGGGGTCGAAGAGGTACTGGAGCGGCAGCCAGAGAAGCGCCGCCGCCGCCGGTAGGCCGGAGGAAAGGCCGAAGGCGAGGTGGGTCGACCGCACCACAGAGACACTGAGCAGCGCGCCGACGAGCGCCAGCACGCCCGTGAACTTCACGAGCGGGTCCGGGTCGAGCCAGATGAAGAGCGCCGGCAGGCAGTAGGCCGTCATTCCGGCCGCCGCATTGGCAAGGATCGCGGTGCGCCGGGCCGGCGTCGCCTCCTTGATGTAGGAGCCCATGAGCCGGCGTTGCATCACCTCGGTGCCGACGACCGCGAGGTAGCTCAGAAACACCGCCCAGAACGGCAGGAAGAACGTGAAGACGACGCAGGTGAGGAAGACGCCGAGCTGGCGCGACACGAGGTCGGATTCAAGACGGCGCCGCTGGCGCTCGATTTCGTCCTGCCAGGTCGTCCGGTCGGTCATCGCCCTTCGCCGCAAGAACAAACGCAAACTAATTGACACTGCACAATTTCCGGCCGCCTGCCGGTTGCCGTGTCAGTCCACCATAAGGTCATTCGCGGACAGTGCATAGGCTTTCCCGAAACCCGCGTTGAAATGGCCGCCGGCGACCTCGAAGCGGACGAAATGGAAGTCGGCGTAGTCCACGTAGAGCCCGGCCCTGGGGTGGTGGCGCAGCCAGGCGGCGCGGAAGCCGGCGCGCTCGGGCGCGTCGCGCGCGACGAAGCGGGCCGTCGCGCGGAGCGTCAGGCGCGGATGGGTGAGTGGATCGCCCTTCGTCCCCGGTTCGCCGATCAGGACCGAGGCCCGCGGGTCGGCCCTGAGCGCGCCCGCGTGGACCGCGAGGTCGGAGACC
>NZ_WBUS01000279.1 GCF_008933605.1 Albidovulum sp. | reverse complement strand
CCTCTGGCCCTTGGCGGCCCAAGCCGTTAAATCACCGGCCGGACACGGACGGAAAGGCGCGGCGCATGGCCCGGATTCTGATCACCTCGGCGATCCCCTACATCAACGGGATCAAGCACCTCGGGAACCTCGTCGGCTCCCAGCTTCCGGCCGACCTCTACGCCCGCTACATGCGCGCGCGCGGCCACGAGGTCATGTTCATCTGCGCCACCGACGAGCACGGCACTCCGGCCGAGCTTGCCGCCGCCAAGGCGGGGATGCCGGTCGAGCACTACTGCGCCGAGATGCACGAGGTGCAGAAGAACCTCGCCGCCGGCTTCCGCCTCTCGTTCGACCATTTCGGCCGCTCCTCCTCGGGGCGCAACCACCGGCTGACCCAGCATTTTGCGAAGGCGCTCGGCGAGAACGGCTTCATTGAGGAAGTGGCCGAACGCCAGGTCTTTTCCGTGGCCGACAACCGCTTCCTGCCCGACCGCTACATCGAGGGCACCTGCCCGAACTGCGGCTATGACAAGGCCCGCGGCGACCAGTGCGAGAACTGCACCAAGCAGCTCGACCCGACCGACCTCATCAACCCGCGCTCCGCCATCTCCGGCTCGACCGAGCTGGAAATCCGCGAGACCAAGCACCTCTATCTCAAGCAGAAGTCGCTCAAGGGCGAGATTTCCGCCTGGATCGACAGCAAGACCGACTGGCCGATCCTCACGACCTCCATCGCGAAGAAATGGCTGAACGACGGCGAGGGCTTGCAGGACCGCGGCATCACCCGCGACCTCAGTTGGGGCGTTCCGGTGCAGTTTCCCGGCGCGCCCTGGCAGGGGATGGAGGGCAAGGTCTTCTACGTCTGGTTCGACGCGCCGATCGAGTACATCGCCGCCACCGCCGAATGGGCGGACGCGACCGAAGAGCCGGACGCCGCCTGGGAACGCTGGTGGCGGACCGACAAGGGCGCCCAGGACGTGCGCTATGTGCAGTTCATGGGCAAGGACAACGTGCCCTTCCACACCCTCAGCTTCCCCGCCACGATCATGGGGTCGCGCGAGCCGTGGAAGCTCGTCGACTATATCAAGTCGTTCAACTACCTCAACTACGACGGCGGCCAGTTCTCCACGTCCCAGGGCCGGGGCGTCTTCATGGACCAGGCGCTCTCCATCCTGCCGGCCGACTACTGGCGCTGGTGGCTCCTTTCCCACGCGCCGGAAAACGCCGACAGCGAGTTCACCTGGGAGAATTTCCAGGTCTCGGTCAACAAGGACCTCGCCGACGTGCTCGGCAACTTCGTCAGCCGCATCACCAAGTTCTGCCGCTCGAAATACGGCGAGGCGGTGCCTGCGGGTGGCCAGACCGGCGAGCGCGCGGCGGCGCTGATCGAGGAGCTCGAAGGCCGCGTGCGCGCCTACGAGGGCCACATGGAGGCGATGGAGATCCGCAAGGCCGCCACCGAGCTTCGCGCCATCTGGGTCGCGGGCAACGAATACCTGCAATCCGCCGCGCCCTGGACCGTCTTCAAGGAAGACCCCGAGCGTGCCGCCGCCATGGTCCGCCTCGGGCTCAACCTCATCCGGCTCTACGCGATCCTCAGCGAGCCCTTCATCCCCGACGCCTCGGCCAAGATGCTTTCGGCGATGAAATGCACCGACAGGACCTGGCCCGGGCCGGTCGCCGAGGCGCTGACGGTCCTGGAGCCGGGCCACGCGTTCGAGACGCCCGAGGTCCTCTTCGCCAAGATCGCCGACGAGGAGCGGGAGGAATGGCAGAAGCGCTTCTCCGGGGTGCGGACCTAGGCCCGCGTCCCGGCGGGGACGACGGCCCGCTCAGAACTGGCGGTCCACGACCATCACCTCGCGGTGGCTGATCGTGTGGACGACCCTTGGATTGTCCTGCACGAAAGCCACGAGGTCCTCGCAGCCCGCGAGCAAGCCCCCGCCGAGGACCATGAGCGCCGCTCCGAAACCCGCCCGCACCGCGCGCCGCACCATCTGTCGCCTGTCCCGCCCGGATGCACCGTTGCGGCAGGGTTGGGCGATGCGGCGGGCGGCGTCAAGCGGGGGGGTGG
>NZ_WBUS01000105.1 GCF_008933605.1 Albidovulum sp. | reverse complement strand
CCGCCACGGCGCGCGCCCTGGCCGGCGCGGCTCGTCGCCGGCCTCTTCCGCGCGGTCTGGCGCGTGATCTGGGGCATCGGCTGGCGGATCGCCGCGATGGGCGCCATCGTCACCGGCCTCGCCACGCTCTACTTCTACGCCCAGCTCCCGCCACTCGAGGCGCTGATCGATGCGCGCACGCGCGGCTCGGTCACCATGCTCGACCGCGAGGGCCAGGTCTTCGCCTGGCGGGGGGAGACCTTCGGCGGCACGATCACCGCCGACACCGTCTCGCCCGACCTGAAGAACGCCATCGTCGCGACCGAGGACAAGCGCTTCTACCGCCACCTCGGCATCTCGCCGCGCGGCATCGCCAGCGCGGTCCGCATCAACCTCGCCGAGGGGCGCGGCCCGCTCGAGGGCAACGGCGGCTCCACGATCACCCAGCAGGTCGCCAAGCTCATCTGCCTCGGCGTGCCCTACGATCCGAAGACCTGGAAGTCGGAGGCCGACTACGAGGCCGACTGCCGCCAGTCGAGCCTGATGCGCAAGATCAAGGAAGTGCCCTTCTCCTTCGCGATGGAGGCGAAGTACGGCAAGGACAGCATCCTGACGCTCTATCTCAACCGCGCCTATCTCGGCGCCGGCGCCCGCGGCTTCGAGGCGGCGAGCCAGCGCTATTTCGGCAAATCGGCGAACGAGGTCGGCCCGGCCGAGGCGGCGATGCTCGCCGGCCTCCTCAAGGCGCCCACGCGCTATGCGCCCACCGCCAACCTCCAGCGCTCGCAGGACCGCGCGGCGGTCGTGCTCGGGCTGATGCACGAACAGGACTACCTGACCGACGCGCAGTACCGCGACGCGCTGGCCAACCCGGCGCGGCTCTCCAAGGCGGCCGAGGCGCGGGCGGGCGGCTATTTCGCCGACTGGGTGATGGATGCCGGCCCCGCCTTCCTGACCCAGGACACGACCGAGGACGTGATCATCCGCACCACGCTCGACCAGTCGATCCAGAAGCGCGCCGAGGAGGCGCTGTCCTACGTCTTCGAGACCAAGGTGAAGGCGGGATCGAAGGCGCAGGCGGCCATCGTCGTCATGTCGGCCGACGGCGCGGTGCGCGCCATGGTCGGCGGCCGCGACAGCACCGTCAGCGGCGCCTTCAACCGCGCGACGCAGGCGATCCGCCAGACCGGATCGACCTTCAAGCCCTTCGTCTACGCCGCCGCGCTCGACATGGGCTACACGATGAACTCGCTCATCGACGATTCCCCGATCACGCTCTACGTCCAGGGCTCGGGCGAATGGACCCCGAAGAACTACGAGCCCGAATTCCACGGGATGATGACCCTCACCGACGCGCTCGCCCGGTCGGTCAATACCGCGACGGTGCGGCTCTCACAGGCCGTCGGGCTCGATGCGGTGCGCCAGGTCTCGGCCGACTTCGGGCTGCAGTCGGAACTCGCGCAGGGCCCCGCGATCGTGCTCGGCTCCTCGGGCGCGACGCTCCTCGACATGACGGGCGCCTATGCCGGGATCCTCAACGGCGGCTCTTCCGTGCATCCCTACGGGCTTCTGGAACTCCGCATCCAGGACGACGACGTGTCGCTCATGGGACAGGAGGGCGGCATGGGCGAGCGGGTGATCTCGGAAAGCGCCGCGCGCCAGCTCACCTACATGATGACACAGGTGATCGAGCGCGGAACCGGCCGGCGGGCGCGCGTCGAGGGGCACGAGGCGGCGGGCAAGACCGGCACCACCTCGGACTACCGCGACGCCTGGTTCATCGGCTTCACCGCGGATTACGTCGTCGGCGTCTGGATGGGCAACGACGACAACAAGCCCCTGACCGGCGTCACCGGCGGCGGCCTGCCCGCCGAGATCTGGCACGAGGTCGTGACGCGCATCGCGGCCGACCTTCCGCCCACGCCCCTGCCGATGATCCGTCCCGAGGACATGCCTGCGCCCGAATACGTGGGCCAGACCTGGCAGGCAGGCGGCGGCGCGGACCCCTATGCGGGCCAGCTGCAACCCTATCCCGGCCAGGCAGCGCCGCAACCGCAGCCCGGTGGCGGAGAAAGCCTCGTCGACATTCTCACCAACATCCTCGGCCGCCGCAACTGAGCCGCGGCCGCGCGGCGCGAATGCCAGGGGGCAGGCCTCAGCCCGCCTTCTGCAGCGCCGCCGTCAGGCGTCCGATGTCGCCCTTGTTGCGGTCCAGCATCGCGCCGATCTCGGTCCGCTCGGCCGCGAGCATGTTCACGCCCTCGATGATGATGTTGAAGAACAGGTCCTTGCCGGACTTGTCGAAGACATGCCAGCGCACCTCGAAGGGCGCCTGGCCCTTGAGATAGGCGACCGAGACCACCTCGAAGAAGCTCTTCAGCGGCCGCGCGTCCGTGACCTCGATCTTGCCGCCGATGAACTCGCGGAACCGCTTGCCGTACTTGCGCGAGATATAGCCCTGGAACGCCTTGACATAGGCGCCCATCACCGCCTTGTCGGCGCCCCGCCCCGCCGGGCCGAGCGCGCTCTGCGCGATGTAGCGGACGTCGGCGTAGCGGACGAAGATCTGCTCGAAGTCCTTGTACATCGCCGGTTCGGCCTTGCCCGAGTTGATCACCCGGTTCACATCGGCGATGGCCTTGTCGATCAGCGCCCGCGCCTCCCCCACGTTCAGCGCCGAGGCCGGCCCCGGCACCAGCGTCAGCGCCGCCATCGCAGGCAGCGCGGAGATCACGGCTCGGCGGGAAATGCTACTGTCCATAGGGGTCCTCGTACGGGTCGAACACTTCGGCCTCGATGCCGAGTTCGTAGTGGCGGTTCTGCAGATACATGAGCCGCATCTGCGCGTAGCTGTCTGCGCTTTGATATAGGATGTCGTCGATGACATCGCCATAACGCTGCCGGTCGGCGACCTTGCCGCCGAGCTTTGCCGCCGCGACGTAATATCTTTCCGGCTCGGGGAAGGCGCCGTTCATCGGGTCGATGACGAAATCGACGACCTTGCCGACAAGGTCGCGCTCCGTCGTCGGCCCGGCAATCGGCAGGACAAGGAAGGCGCCCTCCGGCGCGCCCCAGACATGCAGTGTCTCGCCGAAGTCGGTGTCCTCGGCGTGAAGCCCGACCGCTGTCGCCGGGTCGAGGAGGCCGCCGAGGCCCACCGTGGTGTTCATCACGAACCGCGCGGCATTCTTCACCGCCGGGTCGGGCCGCCCCTGCAGGAGGCTGTTGAGCACCGCCGCGGGCATCCCGAGGTTGTCGGAGAAATTCGCCACCCCCTCCGCCACCGGGGCGGGAAGGAAGGGCTTCCGGTCGGGTTTTCCGCCGCCGAAGACCGCCCGGTCGAGCGCCAGGTTGGTCTCGTGCACTGCGCGGTTCTGCGTCTCGTAGGGATCGTTGAACTCCGTCCCCGGCTGCTGCGTCGCGCAGCCCGCCAGCAGCAGCGCCGCCGTGGCAGTGAAGCCTGCGGCGCGACCGCGCCCCGAACTCGGCAATGGATTTCTCAACATTTTGTTCCTATCTTCGCGCGAAATCGCCGGTCGTGCGACGCCGACCGGAACAAGGCTTAAAAGCCCTGCCCGCCCGAGGCAAGGCTTGCACCGGGCCTATGTCGGGATCGGCGGAAAATCCGCCGGGGCAGGAGACCGTGATGAGGCGAGACATATCGGCCCGGGGGCGGGAGGAACTTGGCGCAGCCCGGTCCGAGGGGCGCGGGCTCTTCGCCGCCGTCGCGCTCTTCTCGATCTTCGTGAACCTTCTCATGCTGACCGGCCCGCTCTTCATGCTGCAGGTCTACGACCGCGTCCTCGGCAGCCGGTCGCAGGAGACGCTCGCCGCACTCTTCGCGCTCGTGGTCTTCCTCTTCCTGATGATGGGCCTGCTCGACCTCGCGCGCGGCCGCATCATGACCCGCCTCGCCGCGCGGTTCCAGGCCGCGCTCGACCGCCGCGTCTTCACCGCGGCCCTCGCCCGCGCGGCGCTCGTCCCCGGCGATCCGGCCGCCGCCTCGGGCCTGCGCGACCTCGAGGCGATCCGCGCGCTGCTCGCGGCACCGGTCTTCCTCGCCCTCTTCGACGCGCCCTGGGCACCCATCTTCCTTGCCGCCGTCTTCATCTTCCATCCCTGGCTCGGCTGGACGGCGGTCGCCGGCGGGCTCGTCCTCGTCCTCGTCACCGCGCTCAACCAGGCGACCACCCGCCGCGCAGTGCTGGCCGCCAACGCCGCAAGCGTCCGGGCAGAGCGGATGGCGGACCAGCTCCGCGACGAGGCCGACCTCGTGCAGAGCATGGGGATGCGGGGAGCGAGCTTCGAACGCTGGTCCACCCGCCGCGGCGCGGCGCTCGCCGCGGCCGTCGCCGCCTCCGACCAGTCGGGAGTCTACTCGATCTTCTCGCGCACCTTCCGGCTCTTTCTGCAGTCGGCCATGCTCGCGGTCGGCGCGCTCCTGGTGCTGAAGGGCGAGCTTACGCCGGGCGCGATGATCGCCTCGTCGATCCTGATGGGCCGCGCGCTCGCGCCCCTCGAACAGGCGGTGGCGGGCTGGACGCTCGTCCAGCGCGCGCAGGAGGCCTGGAGCCGGCTCGCCGCGCTTCTCGCCGCCGCCCCCCCCGAGGCGCCGCGCACCGTGCTGCCCCGGCCGCGCGCGGTGCTGGAGGCGAACCAGCTTACCGTGGTGCCGCCGGGCCAGTCGCAGGCCGCCCTGCGCATGGTCTCCTTCCGGCTCGAACCCGGCCAGGCGCTCGGCGTCATCGGCCCTTCGGGCGCGGGCAAGTCCACGCTCGCCCGCGCCCTCACCGGCGTCTGGCGCCCCGCGGGGGGCTGGATCCGGCTCGACGGCGCGACGCTCGACCAGTACGACCCCGACGTTCTCGGCGCCCATGTGGGCTACCTGCCGCAGCGGGTGACCCTCTTCGACGGCACGATCGCCGAGAACATCGCGCGCCTCGCCCCCGTCCCGAACGATGCCGCCGTCGTCGCCGCGGCACAAAAGGCGGCGGCGCACCAGATGATCCTCGACCTGCCCGACGGTTACGACACGCGCGTCAGCCAGGCCGGCGGGCGGCTTTCGGGCGGGCAGATACAGCGCATCGGCCTGGCCCGCGCGCTCTACGGTGCCCCGGTGATCCTCGTCCTCGACGAGCCGAACTCCAACCTCGACAACGACGGCTCGATGGCGCTCAACGCCGCGATCCGGGCGGTCAAGGCGGAGGGGGGATCGGTCCTCATCATGGCGCACCGGCCCGCCGCGATCCAGGAATGCGACCAGCTTCTCCTCCTCGACGGGGGCGTGCGGCGCGCCTACGGGCCGCGCGACGAGGTGTTGCGGGCGATGGTGAAGAATGCGGGCGACATCGTGCGCGCGCCGGGGCCGGGAGGCGTGACATGACCGCCAGGGTGCCTTCATCGCGCGGGCCGGTCCTTCTCGGGCTTGTCGCGCTGGCCCTCCTTCTCGGCGGTTTCGGCCTCTGGTCGGCCACCAGCCAGATCGCCGGCGCGGTCGTCGCCGGCGGCCAGGTGGAGGTGGAGCAGAACCGCCAGGTCGTGCAGCACCCCGACGGCGGGGTGGTGGAGGAGATCCTCGTCAAGGACGGTGATCTCGTCGCGGCGGGTGCGCCCCTCCTCCGGCTCGATGGTGCGCTCCTAAGATCCGAACTCGCCATCGTCGAGGGCCAGTTCTTCGAAATCCTAGCCCGTCGCGGCCGGCTCGAGGCGGAACGCGACGATGCGGCTTCCGTGACCTTTCCCGAGGAACTCGCCCGCTTCGCCGAGGGCCGGCCCGAAATCGCCGCGCTGATGGCCGGGCAGGAACGGCTCTTCGCTGCCCGCGCCGAGACCGAGGCGAACGAGATCGACCAGCTCCGGCGTCGCAGCGCCCAGATCGCCAGCCAGATCGCCGGCATTGCCGCCCAGCGTGCGGCGACCGACAGCCAGCTTGTGCTCATCGGCAAGGAACTCGCCGACCTGACCGGGCTGCTCGACAAGGGGCTCACCCAGGCCGGCCGGGTCCTCGCGCTCGAGCGCGAGAAAGCCCGGCTCGAAGGCGTGGCGGGCGAACTCGACGCGACCCGCGCCGAGGCCGAGGGCAAGATCACCGAGATCGACATCGAGGTCCTGAAGCGCGGCAGCACCCGGCGGGAGGAGGCCAACACCCAGCTCCGCGACCTCGGCTACCGCGAGCTCGAACTCGCCGAGCGGCGCCGGACCCTGTCCGAGCAGATCGACCGGCTCGAGATCCGGGCGCCGGTCTCGGGCGTCGTGCATGCGCTCCAGGTGACCACGCCGCGCTCGGTGATTCGCGCCGCCGACCCGGTGCTCTACCTCATCCCGCAGGACCGCCCGCTGGTCATCGCGGCGCGGGTCTCGCCGGTCCACGTGGACGAGGTCCGCGTCGGCCAGGAGGTCACGCTGCGCTTCGCAGCGCTCGACAGCCGCACGACGCCCGAACTTCTCGGCCAGGTCGCCCGCGTCTCGGCCGACGCCCTGACCGACGAGGCGAGCCGATCGGCGTATTACCGCGCGGAGGTGACGCTGGAGCCGGGCGAGCTTGCGAAACTTGCCGGACATGCCATCATTCCCGGGATGCCCGTCGAGGTGTTCATACGCACCGGCGAACGCACGCCGCTGGCCTATCTCGTCAAGCCGCTCGCGGAGTATTTCAACCGTGCCTTCCGGGAAAGCTGACAGCCCGATCACGATCCGCCCGGCCCGGCCCGGAGAGCTTGCCGAACTGTCGATCCTCTGCATCAGGTCCAAGGCGGTCTGGGGCTACAGCGCCGATTTCCTCGCGGCCTGCCGCCCGAAGCTGGCGCTTCGCGCCGAGGATCTCGCCACCTCCCATGTCGCGGTTGCGCGCCGCCGCGGACATGCGATGGGCGTCCTGCAACTGACCGTGCAGGGCGACAGCGCGACGCTCGGCAAGCTCTTCGTCGAGCCGCAGGCACTCCGCACGGGGATCGGCCGCGCGCTCTTCGCCGAGGCCGTTCGGGCGGCGCGCGACGCCGGCGCCCGAACCCTCGTCATCGACAGCGACCCGGCGGCAGCCGGCTTCTTCCGCCGCATGGGCGCGACCGCCGCGGGCGAGGTCGCCTGCGACTGCGTCCCCGGCCACACCCTGCCGCAGCTTCTCCTCGCGCTCTGAGGCCGCACGCCCTTCCGCCGCGCGCGCCACGCCGCTAACCTGCCGACCCGAACGGATTCGCGCCTTGGAGGGCGCAGAGGAGGACCCCATGGCCGGAACCATCGACACCCGTCTGAGCGAGCTCGGGCTCACGCTGCCCGACGCCCCCGCGCCGGCGGCCAACTACGTGCCCTTCGTGCGCGCGGGCGATCTCCTCTTCGTCTCCGGCCAGATCTCGCAAGGCCCCGCCGGCCTGATCAAGGGCCGGCTCGGCGAGACGATGGACGTGGCCGAGGGCGCCGAGGCCGCCCGGCGCTGCGGCCTCAGCCTCCTCGCCCAGGCGCGCGCGGCCCTCGGCGGCGATCTCGACCGGATCGTGCGGGTGGTGAAACTCGGCGGCTTCGTGAACTCCACCCCCGACTTCACCGACCAGCCCAAGGTGATCAACGGCTGCTCGGACCTCATGGTCGCGGTCTTCGGCGAGGCCGGGCGCCACGCCCGCGCCGCGGTCTCGGCCCCCGCCCTGCCGCTCGGCGTCGCGGTAGAGATCGAGGCGGTCTTCCAGGTCGCCTGATGTCCGCCCCGCGTTCCGCACCGCCTCGCCCCGTGCCGCTGCCTGCGGCCTTCCTGCGCGCGCCCATCGCGCACCGGGCGCTGCACGACCGCAAGGCGGGACGGCCGGAGAACTCGCCCGCCGCCTTCCGTGCGGCGGTCGACGCGGGCTATGGCATCGAATGCGACATCCAGCCCTCGGCCGACGGCGTCCCGATGGTCTTTCACGACTACGACCTGCGGCGGCTCACCGGCATTCCCGGACGCGTCCGCGGCCTCACCACCGCGAAACTCCGGGCGCTCCGCCTCCTCGACGGCGACGACGGCATCCCGACGCTGGAGGAGATGCTGGCGCTCGTCGCCGGCCGCGTGCCGATCCTCATCGAGATCAAGGACCAGGACGGCGACATGGGCCCTGCCGTCGGCCCGCTCGAACGCGCGGTTGCCGGGGCGCTCCAAGGTTACGCCGGGCCGGTCGCGGTCATGTCCTTCAACCCGCATTCCGTCGCCGCCCTCGGCGAGGCGGCACCGGAGGTCCCGCGCGGGCTCACCACCTCGGCCTACACTGCCGAGGACTGGCCGCTGCTGACGCCCCGGGCCCGCGACCGGCTCCGCGACATCCCCGATTATGACGCCGTCGGCGCGAGCTTCGTCAGCCACGAGGCCGCCGACCTCGCCCGCCCGCGCGTGGCGGAGCTGAAAGCGCGCGGCGCGGCCGTCCTCTGCTGGACGATCCGCTCGCCCGAGGCCGAGGCCACGGCCCGCCGCGTCGCCGGCAACGTCACGTTCGAGGGCTACGCCGCCACCCTCCCGGCTTGACGCCCCCGGCGACGCGCCCCACTTCGGGCTGGCAGGAGCCCGCGCCATGGACGACATCAGCCTCGAAGTTACGGCCCATTCCGGCCTCGGCGGGATCGCCCCGGCCGAGTGGGACGCCTGTGCCTGCCCGGAGACGGCGGCGGGCGGCCGTCCCCTCGACCCGTTCACGACGCATCGCTTCCTCTCCGCCCTCGAACGCTCCGGCTCGGTCGGGAAGGGCGCCGGCTGGCAACCGCACCACCTTGTCGTCCGCGCCCTGGGCTCGCCCGTCGCCGTCATGCCGCTCTACGCCAAGAGCCACAGCCAGGGCGAGTACATCTTCGACTGGAACTGGGCCGACGCCTTCGAACGCGCCGGCGGGCGCTACTACCCGAAGCTCCAGTCGGCCGTCCCCTTCACCCCGGTGACCGGCCGGCGCTTCCTGGCGAAACCTGGCTGGGAAGGTCCGGGCCGCGCCGCGCTCCTCCACGCGTTGGTGCAGATCGCCGCCGACAACCGGCTCTCCTCGGCGCATGTCACCTTCTGCACCGCCGAGGAGGCGGAGGCGGGTGCCGCCCAGGGCGTCCTGCGGCGGAAAAGCCAGCAGTTCCACTGGCTGAATGCCGGCTACGCCGACTTCGACGCCTTCCTCGCCGCCCTCGCCTCGCGCAAGCGAAAGGCCATCCGCAAGGAACGCGCGACCGCGGCGGCCTTCGGCGGCACCATCCGAAAGCTCACCGGCGCCGAGATCGAGCCGCGCCACTGGGACGCCTTCTGGGCCTTCTACCAGGACACCGGCAGCCGCAAGTGGGGCCGGCCCTACCTCACCCGCGCCTTCTTCGACGAGATCCACGCGACGATGCGCGACGACGTGCTCCTCGTGCTGGCCGAACGCGGCGGGCGACCCGTGGCCGGCGCGCTGAACTTCCTCGGCCGCGACACGCTTTTCGGCCGCTACTGGGGCGCCGTCGAGGACCACCCCTGCCTGCATTTCGAATGCTGCTACTACCAGGCCATCGACCACGCCATCGCCCGGGGTCTTGGCCGGGTGGAGGCCGGCGCGCAGGGCGAACACAAGCTCGCGCGCGGCTATCTTCCGGTCGAGACGCATTCGCTCCACTGGATCGCCGACACCTCGTTCCGGGCCGCCGTCGCCCGCTTCCTCGATGCCGAGGCGCAGGCCGTGGGGCAAGAGATCGAGGTCCTGACCGACTACGGCCCCTTTCGGCGCGGGGACCGCCTGGACTGACCGCGCAGCGCCGCCACCGGCAGATTCCTGCCCCCGGGGCATTGAAACTCTTCCCCGCGGCCCGGACAATCGCCCTCACGACAGGGAGACCCGAATGACCGACTCGCTCATCCTCTATTCCAACCCGATGTCGCGCGGCCGCATCGCCCGCTGGATGCTCGAAGAGGTGGGCCAGCCCTACGAGGTGCGCTATCTCGACTACGGCCCGGCGATGAAGTCCCCCGGCTACCTTGCGATCAACCCGATGGGGAAGGTTCCCGCGCTCGTTCACGGCGACCGCGTCGTTACCGAATATGCCGCGATCTGCGCCTATCTCGCCGACGCCTTCCCCGAGGCCGGGCTCGCGCCCGAGGACCGGTCCGCCTACTACCGCTGGCTCTTCTTCGGCGCCGGTCCCTTCGAGGCCACGGTGATCATGAAGGCCCTCGCCGTCGAGGTCCCGGAGGAGCGGCGGGGCATGGTCGGGTTCGGCGCGCTTGCCACCACGCTCGATGCGCTCGAGACCCAGCTCGCCCGCACCCCCTACCTCGCCGGCGATGCCTTCTCGGCCGCCGACGTGGCCACCGGCTCGCAAATCGGCTGGGGCCTCAGGTTCGGCACGATCGAGCCGCGCCCGGTGCTCCAGGCCTATTGGGAGCGCATCAGTGCCCGCCCCGCGCTCCAGCGCGCCAACGACGCCGACAACGCGGCGATGCCGCCGAAAGCCGGCTGAACCCGAGGGAGGACCACATGAGCCAATCCGCACTCCTGCCGCAGGGACCTGAACGCGAAGCCGCGCTCGGCCGGCTCGGCGCCACCGGATGGCGCGCCGCCGAAGGCCGCGACGCGATCCGCAAGATCTGGAAGTTCAAGAGCTTCTCGGAAGCCTGGGGCTTCATGTCCCGGGCCGCACTCGCCGCCGAGAAGCTGAACCACCACCCGGAATGGACCAATATCTACAACACCGTCGACGTGACGCTCATCACCCACGACTGCGGCGGGCTCTCGGCGCTCGACCTGACGCTCGCGCTCCGCATGGACCGGCTCGCGGGCGAGGCCGAGGTGCAGACCGACCACGGCGAGCCGGTCACCTGCCTGTGTGAACTCCACGCCCGCGACGGCGGGCCGGACCGGGACTAGGCCGGGCCGTGTGGGACGCCGCCGCCCACTCCTTCCTCGCCCCACGCGGGGGAGGGATGGGGAGGGAGGAGCCCCCGCCCCGCCGCGCTACATCGCCTCCAGCAACGCCTCGCCGGTCGAGATGTTGCACTCGCCGGGCTTGTCGACCTGCACATGCGTCACCACCCCGTCCTCGACGATCGCCGCATAGCGGTTCGACCGGCCGTAAAGACCGATGGCCGGTGCGTCGAAGGCCATGCCGAGTGTCCGGGTGAAGGACCCGTCGCTGTCGCCGAGAAGGGTGATCCCGGCCGCCGCGGCCCCGGTCGCCTCCCCCCAGGCCTTCAGCGCGAAGGGATCATTCACCGCCACGCAGACGATCTCGTCCACGCCCTTCTGGCGGAACCTGTCGGCGGTGCGGACGAAGCTTGGCATGTGCACGGTGGAGCAGGTGCCCGTATAGGCGCCCGGCAAGCCGAAGAACACGACCCGGCGCCCCTTCAGCCTTTCGCCGAGATCGACCTTTTCCGGCCCCTTCTCCCCCATCCGCAGCATGGTCGCCGCGGGCAGCCGCTGCCCCTTCTCGATCCCCATCGCAAATATCCTCACGCGTTGCGTTTTCCGGTCCCGACGATATAGGGTCCGCCGCGCGGGCCACCAGAGGGGAAAACACATGCGCGGGATCGTGATCGTCGGCGCCGGACAGGCAGGCGCCTCGCTTGCCGCCAGACTCAGGGCGCTCGGCTACTCCGGGGCCGTCACGCTGATCGGAGAGGAGCCGCAGCCCCCCTACCAGCGCCCGCCCCTGTCGAAGGCCTACCTGCTCGGCGAGATGGAGCTGGAACGGCTCTACCTTCGCGCCCCCTCGTTCTGGGCGGAACAGGGCGTCACCCTGCGCCTCGGAACGCTGGTCGAGGCGCTCGACACGGCGGCGCAGACCCTCCGCCT
>NZ_WBUS01000278.1 GCF_008933605.1 Albidovulum sp. | reverse complement strand
GGCCGTCCCCGGATGTGCCGGGGACGCCTTGCCGTCATGCGGCGGCGCTGTTTGCCCTGGCGGTCGGCGCGGTGAAGCGGCGCAGGCGGAGGGCGTTGGCGAGGACGAAGACGGAGGAGAGCGCCATGGCGCCGGCGGCGAGGGCGGGCGAGAGGAGGAGGCCGGTGGCGGGCCAGAGCGCGCCGGCGGCGAGCGGGATCAGGGCGGCGTTGTAGGCGAAGGCCCAGAAGAGGTTCTGGCGGATGTTGCGCATCGTCGCGCGGGAGAGGGCGATGGCGTCCGGCACGCCGCGCAGCGAGCCCGAGATCAGCACCACGTCGGCGGCCTCGATGGCGACATCGGTGCCGGTGCCGATGGCAAGGCCGACATCGGCCTCGGCCAGCGCCGGGGCATCGTTGATGCCGTCGCCGACGAAGGCGACGGGGCCCTGCGCCTTCAGCCGCCGGATCGCCGCCACCTTGCCGTCGGGCAGCACCTCGGCCACCACCTCGTCGAGGCCGAGGCGGCGGGCGATGGCCGCGGCGGTGCGGCGGTTGTCGCCGGTGATCATGGCGACCTTGAGCCCGAGGGCATGCAGCGCCCGGATCGCCTCCGGCGTCGTCGCCTTGACCGGGTCGGCGACGGCGAGGATCGCGGCGAGGCGCCCGCCGATGGCGGCATAGAGCGGCGACTTGCCCTCGTCGGCGAGGCGCGCGGCGGCCCCCGCGAAGGCGCCCAGGTCATGGCCGAGCCGCGCCATGTAGCGGTCGGCGCCGATCTCGACCCGCGTGCCGCCCGCCTCGGCGGCGACGCCGAAGCCGGTGACGCTCTCGAAGGAGGCGAGCGCGGGCAGCGCCAGCCCCTCGGCCTCGGCCGCCGCGACGATGGCCCGCGCGATCGGGTGCTCGGACCTCACCTCGACGGCGGCGATCCGCGCGAGCACCCCGGCGCGGTCGAAGCCCTCGGCGAGGACGAGGTCGGTGAGCCGCGGCTTGCCCTCGGTCAGCGTGCCGGTCTTGTCGAGCGCCACGACGCGGGCGTCCTGCAGGCCCTGCAGCGCGTCGCCCTTGCGGAAGAGGACGCCAAGCTCCGCCCCCCGGCCGGTGCCGACCATGATCGAGGTCGGCGTGGCCAGCCCCATGGCGCAGGGGCAGGCGATGATCAGCACCGCGACCGCGTTGACGAGGCCGAAGGTCAGCGCCGGCTCGGGCCCGAAGAGGAGCCAGACGCCGAAGGTCAGCGCGGCGAGCGCCATCACCGCGGGGACGAACCACAGGGTGATGCGGTCGACGAGGCCCTGGATCGGCAGCTTCGCGGCCTGCGCCGCCTCGACCATGCGGATGATCTGGGCGAGCACCGTGTCGCTGCCCACGGCGGTGGCCTCGAAGGCGAAGGCGCCGGTCTGGTTCACGG
Organism: Albidovulum sp.; assembly: GCF_008933605.1. Taxonomy (GTDB): domain Bacteria; phylum Pseudomonadota; class Alphaproteobacteria; order Rhodobacterales; family Rhodobacteraceae; genus Albidovulum. The sequence goes on along the minus strand of NZ_WBUS01000278.1, from coordinate 714 downwards.
TGCCGCCGGTGACCCTGGCGCCCGCGGCCTTGGCGACCGGGATCGGCTCGCCGGTGATCATCGACTCGTCCACCCAGCTCTCGCCCTCGATCACCGCGCCGTCGACCGGCACCCGCTCGCCCGGGCGCACCTCGACGATATCGCCGGGGGCGACGTCGGCGACCGCGATCTCGGCGACGCCCGCGCCGCGGCGGACGCGGGCGGTCCGCGCCTGCAGGCCCATGAGCCGCCGGATCGCCTCGGAGGTGCGCCCCCTGGCGCGTGCCTCGAGCAGCCGGCCGAGGAGGATCAGCGTCACGATGACCGCGGCGGCCTCGTAGTAGACGTTCACCGTGCCCGCGGGCAGCAGGCCCGGGGCGAAGGTCGCGACGACGGAATAGGCATAGGCCGCCAGCGTGCCGACGGCGACGAGGCTGTTCATGTCCGGCGCGCCGCGCAGGAGCGCCGGGATGCCCTTGCGGTAGAAGCGCAGGCCCGGGCCGGCGAGCACCGCCGTGGTCAGCGCGAACTGGATCAGCCAGCTCGTCCCCATGCCGATGGTCGCGGCGATCAGGTGGTGCAGGGCGGGGATGACGTGGCTGCCCATCTCGAGGAGGAAGACCGGCAGGGTCAGGGCGGCGGCGATTGCGAGGGCGCGCGCGAGGGCGCGGCGTTCCCCGTCCCTGCGGGCCTCGGCCTCCGCCTCGGCCTCGGCCTCCGCCGCTCCGCCCCGGT
>NZ_WBUS01000277.1 GCF_008933605.1 Albidovulum sp. | reverse complement strand
CCGACGACCTGACCGCCGAGGACCAGCCGATGGGGGCGGCGGCCTCGGCCGAGGCTGCGAGCGCCCCCATCGGCTGGTCCTCGGCGGTCAGGTCGTCGGCCCGCGGCGCGAGCGTCAGCCGATCCGCCGGCCCGGCCGCGGTGCCGTCGGCGGCGATCTCGTTCACAGCCATGCCCTGGTAGGACGCCAGTTCGCCCCCCGGATTGTCCGGAGCGGTCCGCGCCGGGCCCTCGAGCGCCTGGATCACCGGAACGCCGCGCACATCCCTTACGGCAAGGTCGTAGGCCCAGACGCCCAGCCCGACGATCAGCGCGACCGAGGTCAGCGCCCCGGCGCCGCGCACCCACGTCTGGCCCTGCGGAACGCGCAGGGCCGCAACCGGCCTTTGTGGTGGATAGACACCGAAGGTGCCGAACTCGTCATAGTCAGCGTCCGCCATGCTCTGCCTCGCTCGCGGCGCGGGCCGGTGTTCCGGCTCCGACCGCCCTTGCCTGTGAGGCCCCGGACGGCGGCGCGCCTTGGTCAGCGCATCTCTTCCGCAGGGGTCACGCCAAGGATACCAAGACCGGCGGAAATGACAACGCCCGCGGCCCGCGCCAGCGCGATTTTCGCCCGCGAGACGTCCGCGTCTTCCTGAATGAAGCGCAGGGCCGCGTCCTCGTTGCCGCGGTTCCACAGCGCGTGGAGGTCGGAGGCCAGCTCGTAGAGGTAGAAAGCGACGCGGTGCGGTTCCTGCCCGCGCGCGGCGATCTCCACCAGACGCGGCCACTCGGCGATCTTCTTCGCCAGCGCAAGCTCCGCCTCGTGGGCGAGATGCCCGAGGTCGGCGCGGGCGAGCGTGGCGTCGGTGGCCACGATCCCCGCCTCGGTCGCCTTGCGGACGACCGAGCAGACCCGGGCGTGGGCGTACTGGACGTAGAAGACCGGGTTATCCTTCGATTGCTCCAGCACCTTGTCGAAGTCGAAGTCGAGCGCCGCGTCGTTCTTGCGCGTCAGCATGACGAAGCGGGTCACGTCCGGGCCGGCCTGCTCGACCACGTCGCGCAGCGTGACGAATGTCCCCGCCCGCTTCGACATCTTGAAGGGCTCGCCGTTCTTGAAGAGCTTGACGAGCTGGATGAGCTTCACCTCCAGGGGCACCCTGCCGCCCGAGAGCGCCGAGACCACGGCCTTCAGCCGCTTCACATAGCCGCCGTGATCGGCGCCGAGGACGTCGATCAGCTGGTCGAACCCGCGGCTCACCTTGTCCCAGTGATAGGCGATGTCGGGGGCGAAGTAGGTCCAGGACCCGTCCGACTTCCTGACCGGCCGGTCGACGTCGTCGCCGTGCGCGGTGGAGCGGAAGAGCGTCTGCTCGCGCTCCTCCCAGTCCTCGGGCAGCTTGCCCTTCGGCGGCTCCAGCACGCCTTCGTAGATGAGCCCCATGCCGCGCAGGGCTGCGATCGCCTCCTCGATCTTGCCCGAGGCGGTGATGGCCTTCTCCGAGGAGAAGACATCCATCTTCACCCCGAGCAGCGCGAGGTCCTCGCGGATCATCTGCATCATCTCGGCGGTGGCGAACTCGCGCACCGGGGCGAGCCAGTCGGCTTCGGGCCTCTCGAGCAGCGCATCGCCGAACTTCGCCTTCAGCGCCTCGCCGACCGGGATCAGGTAGTCGCCGGGGTAAAGGCCCTCGGCGATTTCCGGCGAAAGCCCGTGGGCCTCGCGGTAGCGTTCGTAGGCCGACCGCGCCAGCACGTCGACCTGCGCGCCGGCGTCGTTGATGTAGTATTCGCGCGTGACCTCGTGGCCCGCGAAGTCCAGGAGCGCGGCCAGCGCGTCGCCGAAGACGGCGCCGCGGGTGTGGCCGACATGCATGGGGCCGGTGGGATTGGCCGAGACGAACTCGACATTGACCCTGACGCCCCGCCCCATCGTGCTGCGACCATAATCCCGGCCCTCGACGAGGGCGGCGCGGACGATGGCGCGCCAGCTCTCGGGCGACAGGCGGAGGTTCAGGAACCCGGGTCCTGCCACCTCGGCCGAGACGATGCGCGGGTCCGCGGTCAGGCGCGCGGCCAGCGCTTCGGCGATCGCGCGCGGCGGCTGGCCGGCGGGCTTGGCCAGCAC
>NZ_WBUS01000001.1 GCF_008933605.1 Albidovulum sp. | reverse complement strand
GGCGGAGGGCGACCGTCACACTCATTCCGCCGCCATCCTCTGTTCGCCCGTCACGACCGTCGCATTGCGGATGGTCAGCGTGGCCTTGATGGAGCCCTTCCGGCCATCCTCGTAGGTGACTTCGGTCTCGGTATAGACGCTGTCCTTGCCGCCATAGAGCGCGGCGATCAGGTCGGCGTATTTCTCGGCGATGATGTTGCGGCGGACCTTGCGGGTGCGGGTCAGCTCTCCATCATCGGCGTCGAGTTCCTTGTGGAGGATCAGGAAGCGGTGGATCTGGCAGCCCGACAGCATCGGGTCGGCGGCGATGGAACGGTTCACCTCCTCCACATGGGCCTCGATCGTCTCCCCGACCTTCGGATGCTGGCTCAGCTCCTGGTAGCTCGCATAGGCGATGTTGTTGCGCTCGGCCCAGTTGCCGACCGCCGTGAGGTCGATGTTGATGAAGGCCGTGCACATCTCGCGCCCGGCGCCGAAGACGACGGCTTCGAGGATGTTCGGATAAAACTTCAACTTGTTCTCGACGTACTTCGGCGCGAAGAGGCGGCCATCGGCCATCTTGCCCACGTCCTTGGCGCGGTCGATGATCCTGAGATGCCCGCTGCCCTCCTCGAGGAAACCGGCATCGCCGGTGGCCACCCAGCCTTCGGCGTCCTTGGTGGAGGCGGTGGAATCGGGGTTCTTGAAGTATTCGACGAAAACGCCCGGAGACCGGTAGAAGACCTCGCCGGTGTCGCCGATCCGCACCTCCACCCCGGGCGAGGGCACGCCCACGGTGTCGGAGCGGACCTCCCCGTCGGGCTGCTGGGTAATGAAGACCGAGGCCTCGGTCTGGCCGTAGAGCTGCTTCAGGTTGATGCCGAGCGAGCGGTAGAAGTCGAAAATCTCAGGCCCGATTGCCTCGCCGGCGGTATAGCCCACGCGCACGCGCGAGAAGCCGAGCGTGTTCTTCAAGGGGCCATAGACGAAGAGGTCGCCGAGCCAGTAGCGGAAGCGGTCGCCGGCGCTGACCGGCTTGCGGTCGAGGATCGCCGGGCCGACCCGCCGGGCGACAGCCATGAAATGGTCGAACATCCGTTTCTTCAGCAGGCCTGCATCCTCCATCCGGATCATCACGTTGGTGAGCTGGCCCTCGAACACGCGGGGCGGCGCGAAGAAATAGGTCGGCCCGATCTCGCGCAGGTCGGTCATCATCGTGGCGGCACTTTCGGGGCAGTTCACCGTGAAGCCGGTCCAGAACGCCTGGCCGACCGAGAAGATGAAGTCGCCGACCCAGGCCATCGGCAGGTAGGCAAGCACGTCGTCATCGCGGGTAAGCCGGTCGAACTCGGCCGAGTTCCGGGAGGTCTCGATGATGTTGCGGTTCGAAAGCACCACGCCCTTGGGCTTTCCCGTCGTGCCCGAGGTATAGAGCATGACGCAGGTGTGGTCGTAGGTCAGTTCACCGATCCGGGTGTCGAGCTCGGCGTCGAAGCGGTAATGCGCCGCACGCCCCTCGCCCGCGACGTCGGCGAGCGCGTTCATGTGACTGTGGTCGTATTTGCGCATGCCGCGCCTGTCGAGATAGGCGATCTGCTCGATCCCCGTCACGCGGTCCTGCACCTCCAGAACCTTGTCCACCTGCTCCTGGTCGCCGCAGATGACGAAGCGCGCGCCGCAGTGGTCGAGCACATAGGCCATCTCCTCCGCCACCGCATCCTGGTAGAGCGGGACCGGCACCGCACCGCACATCTGTGCCGCCACCATCGACCAGTAGAGCGCGGGGCGGTTGCGTCCGATGATGGCGACATGGTCCCCGCGCGCCACCCCGAGCGACATGAGGCCGAGCGCAAGCGCGCGGACCTCTTCCGCCGTCTCGGCCCAGGTCCAGCTCTGCCAGATGCCGAATTCCTTCTCGCGATAGGCGGGAAGCGTCCCCCAGTCGCGCGCGTTGCGCGCCAGGAGCGCGGGAATGGATTGCAGTTCGCCCGTGGTCGCGGTCGTGGCCACCAAAGCTTCTCCCCTTGCGCCGGCGTTGCGGCGCCCTCTCGCGTGAGCGGCGATTCCTCCGCTGCCGCCAGCGTTCCGGGTCGGAGGCTCGACGTCAAAGATTTCCTGACTTTTGCGTAAACCTTACGAATTGTAACAGGCAGCGCTTGCCCCTTCCGCCCGCCCCGCCGGCGGTGCTAGCGATAGGGCGACGGAGGAGAGATGGACCGCGAGGATCCGCGCACAAAGTTCACGCAGGCCGGGCTGAACCTCATTCAGCAGGCCCTGTCGATCTTCGACAGCGAACTCCGGCTTGCCGTGTCCAATCGCCAGTACCAGGTCATGTTCGGTCTGCCCGACGCCCTCACCCGGCCGGGCACCTCGTTCGAGGAGACCATCCGCTACCTGGTCCTGCGCGGAGAATACGGCACGGTCAGCGACCCCGAGGAGGCGGTGCGCGTCCGCGTCGAACAGGCCCGCGCCTTCGTGCCGCACTACATGGAACGGCGCCGGCCCGATGGCCGCACCATCTCGGTCGAGGGCTCCCCGCTGCCGCAGGGCGGCTGGGTCACCGTCTATACCGACATCACCGGCATCAAGGCGCAGGAGGCACTGCTGCGCGGGCGCTCGGCGGAGCTTTCGGAGGAAGTGCTGAACCGCACGGAACGGCTCGCCCAGGCAAACCGCGAGCTTGCCGCGACGAACGCCGCGCTGGAGGAAGCCAAGCGCGAACTGACCGAGATGGAGGCGCGCACCCGGCTCGTGACCGAAATGATGCCGGCCCACATCGCCCATGTGGGTCGCGATCTTGTCTACACCTATTCCAACCGCCGTCTGTCGGCGATCATGCCCGGTAGCCTGTCCGACATCGTCGGCCGCCCTGTCGAGGAGGTCCTGGGGCAAGCCACCTTCGCCAGGATCGAGCCCGGGCTCCGCCGCGCCATCGCCGGAGAGGCGAATGTCTTCGAGATCACGCACGAGCCCTCGGGGCGGCGCATCCGCATCGCGCTCACCCCCGACCAGGGGGCAGCCGGCGGGGCGCACGGGGTCTATGCCCTGTCGATGGACGTGACCGAGGAGGCGCAGACCCGCGCGGCCCTGAGCCAGGCCGCGAAGCGCGAGCTTGCGGCGCAGCTGACCTCGGGCCTCGCGCATGACTTCGCCAACCTTCTCACCATCATCCTCGGGCTGCAGGGCCGGCTGGAACGGCTGCCCGGCCTGCCCGGGGACGCGACCGCGCTGGCCCGCGCGACGCTCGCGGCGGCGCGTCGAGGCGGCCATCTTCTCGACCGGATCGCCGCGATCTCGGGCCCGCGCGAGGTAAGGCCGCTGCCCACCGATCTGCCCGCCCTCCTGGCCGACCTCCGGATCATGGCGCGGCCCTCGCTGCCGGCCGGCATCGGGCTCGACCTTCTCGTGGCCGACCTGGGCGGTCCGGTGATGCTCGATGCCGGTTCGCTGCAGGATTCGCTGCTGAACCTCATCCTCAACGCGCGCGATGCCATCGTGGCAGGCAAGTCCGGGGCGGGGCGGATCACCGTTGCGGTGCGCCCCCTGCGCGACACCTGGCTGGTAATCTCGGTGGCCGATACCGGACCGGGCTTCTCGTCCGAGGCGCTCGAACGCGGGCTCGATCCGTTCTTCACCACCAAGGGCGGCGAAGGTTCGGGGCTCGGGCTCTCAATGGTCTACGACCACACCAAGCTCTCCGGCGGCACGGTGAAGCTCGCCAACCGGTCCGAGGGCGGCGCGACCGTGACCCTTCGGCTGCCGTTCCGCCGCGCCCCAGGCACCGAATCCGCAGATCCGCTGCTCGTACTTCTGGTGGAGGACCGGGAGGAAATCCGCGCCGACGTGCGCGGGATGCTGCGCTCGCTCGGCCACAATGTGATCGAGGCGGCGAGCGCGGACGAAGCGATGGAGCTTTGCGACCTGCCAGGGCTCGACCTCATCCTGTCAGACATCGGCCTGCCCGGAACCATGAGCGGGGTCGACCTCGCGGTGGCGCTCGGTGCGCGGGACCATCCGGCGCGGATCGTGCTGATGACGTCGCTGCCGCCCGGTGACGCCCAGCGCGCCCGTGCCGGACCCATCCCGGTCCTGTCGAAGCCATTCGCGGTCGGCGACCTCGCCGCCGCCCTCTCGCGCCGGAGGGCCGCATGACACCGGCCCGGGACGCCCGCGCACATGTCGCCATCCTCGACGACGAGCCGGAGATTCGCCGAATGCTATCGGACACGCTGGAGGAGGCGGGGTTTCGCACGTCGACCTTTTCCCGCGCGACGGAGTTCGAGGCCGCGCTGAAGCGCACCGCGCCGGATGTCTGCCTCGTCGACCTCGGCCTGCCGGACCGCGACGGGCTGGCGCTCGTTCATCGGCTGGCGCTGGAATCCGGGGCGGCGATCATCATCATCTCGGGCCGTGCGCAGGTGCAGGACCGGGTGACGGGGCTGGAGCTTGGCGCTGACGACTACATCATCAAGCCCTTCGACCCGGCCGAGGTCGTCGCCCGCATTCGCGCCCGCCTGCGGAAGACCCGCTCCGACACCGACCGCACCGCGACCGTCGCGCACTTCGCGGGCTGGACGGCGCACTTCGACCGCTACCTGCTGGTCAGCGAGGCGGGCGAGGAAGTGGCGTTCAGCCATGCCGAGGGCGAGGTTCTCAGACTCTTCCTTGATAGCCCCAAGCGGCTCGTCTCGCGCGCGCAGATGCAGGAAATCCTCGGCGGCGCGGCGGGCGAAAGCTTCGACCGGGCGATGGACGTGCGCATCTCGCGGCTCAGGACGAAGCTCGGCGAGGATCCGAAGAATCCGCGCCTGATCAAGACGATCTACGGCGCGGGCTACATTTTCCTCGGCGACGTGCGCTGGGGGTGAAACAGGGGCCGCATGTCCGAGATCACGCTCATCCGCCACGGCCAGGCCAACACCGGCGCGCGCACCGAGGAAGACTACGACCGCCTCTCGGACCTCGGTCGCCGGCAGGCAGAATGGCTGGGCGAGCATCTCCTGAGCGTCGGCGGCTTCGATCGCGTCATCTCGGGCACGCTGCGCCGGCAGCAAGAGACGGCGGCGCTGGTCAATCGCGGCGGCCGTCCGCACCGACGGGACCCGCGGCTGAACGAGCTTGACTACTTCCGCCTGTCCCATGCTCTCGAAGCGCGCGACGGCATCCCCTTTCCGACCGACACGGCGAGCTTTGCCGCGCATGTTCCGCAGGTTCTGGAGCTGTGGCGGGCCGGTCACGCCGGCCCCGACCACGAGAGCTACGACGCCTTCCGCGACCGCGTGCTGGACGCAATCCACGACGCCGCGGCCGAGGGGTCGGGCGCGGTTCTGGTCACCTCGACCGGCGTCATCGCCACGCTCTGCGCACTGGCGCTGGGACTGGAGACCGTGGTGAAGGCGCGGATGTTCCTGCGGATACTCAACACCTCGGTCCACCGCTTCGCGATCGACGGCGAGGGCCTGCACCTGATCCAGTTCGGTGCCACCCCGCACCTCGACCATCCCGACCGCCACGCGGCCCGAACGCATTACTGACGCGGGCGCGGCCCGCCCGAAGAAAGGAGCAAGCCATGCGGATCCACTGGTGCGGCACGGGCCTTTCCTCCATCCCCGGACTGCGCCGGCTGATCCTCGACGGCCACCCGGTCACGGTCTGGAACCTGCCGGTGGACCAGGCCCGGGTGGCGGTGGGCGACATCACCGACGACATCCGAGCGATGGAGCCCCCGGCCTTCGCGGCGGCGGTCGCGGCCGGCGACATCGTCGTTTCGATGCTGCCTGCGCACCTTCACGCGGGCATCGCGCGGCTCTGCGTCGCCCACCGCGCGCATTTCGTCGCGTCGAGCTATGTGACCGATGAGCTGCGCGCGCTCGACGCCCCCGCGCGCGCGGCAGGCGTCGCAGTGGTGTCGGAGGTGGGGCTCGATCCCGGCATCGATCATGTCATGGCGCACGACCTGATCGCGGCCTACCGCGCCTCGCCGGCCTTTCACCGCGACAACGTCCTGTCGTTCACCTCCTACTGCGGCGGCGTGCCGGCGGTGCCGAACGCGTTCCGCTACAAGTTCTCCTGGTCGCCGCTCGGCGTCCTCAAGGCGCTCCTGTCGCCTGCGCGCTCGATCCGCGACTATTCCGAGCTGCGCGTTCTCCATCCCTGGGACGCGGTGCGATCCTACATCGCGCCGCTGCGCGCGCCCGAGACCTTCGAGGTCTACCCCAATCGCGATTCCGTGCCATACCTCGCCGAATACGGGTTCGAACCGGGCTGGAAGGTGAAGGAGTTCGTCCGCGGCACGCTCCGCCTGAACGGTTGGGCCGAGGCTTGGGCGCCGGTCTTCGAGACCCTCGCGGCTGGCCCCTCGCCCGAGACGCTCGAGGCCCTCGCAGACGACCTCTGGGCGAGATACCCGCTTGCAGAGGGGGAGCCCGACAGGGTCGTCCTCTGCGTCGCACTGAAGGCGGAGCGCGACGGCCGGCCTGTCTGGCATCGAACCTGGACGCTGGACGCCCACGGCGACGTGCGCGGCTCGGCCATGGCGCGGCTCGTGTCCGGCACTGTTGCGCTCGCCATCGAGGCGCTGATGCGGCGCGAGTTTGCGGTGGGATTGCACGGCGCCCCGCAGGATCCGCGTCTGGTCGCGCGCTGGCTTGAGGCGACGCAGCATCAGGCGCAGCACATGCGGCTTGTCACCGCGGTCTGACCCAGCCGACGACGCTTGAGCCAAGTCAAGTACGACCCTGGATCGGTGCGCTATGCAGCAAGCATGATGTCGCGGTGCACGAATGGGAGAAGGGTCGCCCGCACCGCCCGCCGTGCGGGCGCCGTGGAAGTTTTGCCCTGGCCTCGGCTTGCCTCCCTCATACTTCTCCTCCTTTCGCTCGTTCTCTCCGGCATCGTTCCCCAGGGGATGATGCGGGCGGCGGGCGAGGACGGTGTCCGGCTCGTCCTGTGTACCGAGGAAGGCCCGCGCGACCTCTGGCTTTCTGCCGACGGGAGCGTGACAGGGCAGGCGCCGCTGCCCGAGTCCAACCAGGAAGTCGGCAAGTGCCTTGCGGTCACGCAGGCCATCGCCGCGGTGCAAGCCGCGTTCCTTGCCGACGCCACCCGCACCGCGTTCGCGCGGTTCCGCCCGGTACTGACGACGGCACACCGGCCCGGCTTCGCCGTCGATCTGAGCCGCGCCGCACGGGCGCCCCCTGTCTCCACTCTCGCCTGAGTCACCGACGCCTGACGCGGCCGATCCCGCGCCCCTTGGGCCGGGCCGTTCGGGCGGCATCCCAACCATGCGTAACGAGTGCATCCCCGCGACCGCGCGGGTGCAGGTTTCCCAGAGACTGGAGATATCAATGAAGACCATGAAGCTCGCGGCACTTGCCGCGCTGATGCTGACAGCAACCCCGGCCTTCGCCGGGATCACCGTGACCGATCTCGACGGTCGGACCGTGACGCTCGACGATGTGCCCGACCGCGTGGCACTCGGCTTCTATTACGAAGACTACCTTGCCGTGACCGGGCCGGCGGGCGCGGACAAGATCGTGGCCCTCTCGCGCGCGCCCTGGGCCGACTGGCGGCCCGGGCAGTGGGCGGCCTACACCGCCGTCTTCCCGGACCTCGACGCCCTGCCGGACTTCGGCAACACCGACGACAGCACGTTCTCGGCCGAGGCGCTCATCGCGGCGAAGCCCGAAGTGGCAATCCTCGCAAGCTGGCAGACAGCCTCGCTCGGCGAGCCGGGAGTGAAGCAGATCGAGGATGCGGGCATCAAGGTCGTCGCCATCGACTACAACGCCCAAACGCTGGAGCGGCATCTCATGTCCACGCGCGTTCTCGGCGCTGTGATGGGGGAACCCGAGCGCGCCGAGCAGCTCGCCTCGATGTATCAGGCCAAGACCGAAGATACGCTCGCGCGGGTTGCCGGGGCGGGGGCCTCGGGCAAGAAGATCTACGTCGAGCTTGCCCAGAAAGGACCGGCAGAGATCGGCAACAGCTATGGAAAGGGCATGTGGGCCGGGGTGATCGACCTCGTCGGCGGGTCGAACATCGCCAAGGGGCAGATCGAGAACTGGGGGCCGCTTTCGCCCGAGTATGTCATCGCCCAGCAGCCCGATGTGATCCTTCTCGCCGGATCGGAATGGCTGAACAAGCCCGAGGCCGTGCTTCTGGGGTTCGGCGCGACAGACGAGGCGGCGCAGCCGAAGATGGCGGCCTATGCCGCACGGCCCGGCTGGTCCGATCTGCCGGCGGTGCAGTCGCGTGAGATCTACGGTATCTACCACGGCGGAAACCGCACGCTCTCGGACTTCGTCTATGCCCGGGCCATTGCCAAGGCGCTTTACCCGGATGCCTTTGCCGACGTCGACCCGACAGCGGAACTGGCCGAGTACTACAAGACCTGGATGCCGGTCGCGGCCGACGGCCTTTTCGTCACGAAACTGAAATGAACGCGACTGACCGGACGCTGCCCTGGCGGGCACGGGTCGGACAGCGGGGGGTGGCGCTCGTCGCCGCCCTCCTGATCCTCGCGATATTCTGCCTCCTCGACCTCATGATTGGGCCCTCCGGCATGGGCGCCGGGGAACTTTGGCGGACTTTCCGGGCCGGCCCCGGCGGCGAGGACCGCGCCGCCGCCGCGATCCTCTTCCAGATCCGCCTGCCGCAGACCACTATGGCGCTGATCGTCGGCGCTGCGCTCGGGCTTGCCGGGCTGATGATGCAGACGATCCTCGCCAACCCCCTCGCCTCGCCCTTCACGCTCGGGTTCTCGGCCGCGGCGGGCTTCGGCGCGGCCGCGTCGATCCTCTTCGGTGCCGCGCTCGGACTGCCGCTGCCGGGCCATCTCCTGACGCCCGCGGGCGCCTTCGCCGCAACGCTCGCCGCCACGCTGCTCGTCTGGGTTGTCGCCCGCGCACGGGGAGGCCAGCCGGAGATCATGGTGCTGGCGGGGATCGCCGTCCTCTTCTTCTTCCAGTCGCTGCAGTCACTCCTCCAGTTTCTCGCCTCGCCGGAAGTGCTGCAGCAGATCGTGTTCTGGCTCTTCGGTTCGCTCCTCAAGGCCAACTGGACGACCGTGCAGGTCTCGGGCGCGATCACCCTGCTCTGCCTGCCGTTCATCGCTCGCGACACCTGGGCGCTGACCACGCTCAGGATGGGCGAGGCGAATGCCCAGAGCCTTGGCCTCGACACCCATGGCTTGCGCCGCCGCATCCTCCTTCTCACCGCCGCTCTCACCGCCGCGGCGGTATCCTTCACCGGCACGATCGGCTTCGTGGGCCTGATCGCCCCCCATGCCGCCCGCGCGGCCGTGGGCGAGGATCACCGCTTCGCCCTGCCCATGGCGGCGCTGGCCGGCGCCTTGATCCTGATCATCGCCTCGGTCGCCGCCAAGCTCCTCTCCTCCGGCGCCGCCATCCCGGTGGGGATCGTCACCGCGATCGCGGGCATCCCGATGCTGATCGCCGTCATCCTCCGACAGAAGGAGATCTGAGATGTTCGACATTGATGTCCCAACCCTGTTCAGAGGCCGCGTCCAGGTGCTGGAGCGCACCTCGTTCGCGCTGGCGGCGGGCTCGATGATCGGGGTCGTGGGCCCGAACGGGGCGGGAAAATCGACCCTGCTCCGTGCGATTGCGGGCCTTTCACAGGAGTCGGTGGCGGTCCGCAGGGGAGGCGAGCCGCTCGCGCAACGTGCCATCGGCTTCCTGCCGCAGGCCTTCTTCGTCGCCTCGACCCTCAGCGTGACGGACTGCATCCTCCTCGGCAGGCGGGAAGACCTCGGCTGGCGTGTGCCGGTCCGCGCAAGGGACGAAGCGCGGTGCCTCCTGCACCGCTTCGGCCTTGCCGAACTCGGCGGGCGGCCGATGTGTTCGCTGTCGGGCGGCCAGCAGCAGCGCGTGCTTCTCGTACAGCGGCTGTTTCGCAACCCCGATCTCCTCCTGCTCGACGAACCGACCTCGGCGCTCGATCTTCACCACCAGCTTTCGGCACTCTCCATGATCCGCGACCATGCGCGCGAGACCGGGATGGCAGTGATGGCGGCGCTCCACGACCTGACGCTCGCCGCCCGGTTCTGCGACCGCATCCTCGTTCTCGCCGGGGGCGCGGCGGTTCGCGATGACAGGCCGGCCGCGGCCCTCGCCAGCGGCCTCATCGAGGATCATTGGAACGTCGCGCCGGAATTCCTGAAGGCACGGGACGGCGGGCTTGTGGTCGTTCCGCACGCGATGGGATGACCCGCCCGGCGGCTCACCGCAGCAACCGCGCAAGCTCCGCCACGAGCCGCGCTCCATCGTCCGGGCCGTTGTAGCCCTGCACGGAAAGGCGCGCGAAGGGCCGCCCCTGCCATCGATAGCAGGGGATTTCGACGCCGGCCGCGCGCAGTTCTCGGTGCAGCGCCCCGGTGTCGCAGTCCGGCAGAGGCAGCGCGATCATCTGCGGCGCGCTCGTCTCCGGCGTCGCCAGGGGCGCGAGGCGGGTCACCGCCGCCACCTCGCCCGCGATCTCCCATGCGAGCCGCTGGCAAGCGGCGCTGACGGTCGTCCAGCCGTGCTCTGCCCGGAACGCCAGCGCGGCAGGCACGGCGAGCCAGGCGGCGGGATCGCGCGTGCCCTGGAAGCGGAATGCATCCTGGAACGCGGTGCCGCCGAAGGGGCCGGGCGCGTCGCGATCCTCGATCCAGCCATGGCTGATGACCGGCGGCAACAAGAGGGACTGGCGATCGCGTCGGGCATGGAGAAAGGCCGTGCCCTTTGGGGCCATCAGCCATTTGTGGCAATTGCCGACGTAGTAGTCCGCGCCAAGGGCCGTCAGGTCGAGCGGCACCTGCCCCGGCGCATGCGCACCATCGACGACTGTGACGATGCCCCGCGCTCGCGCCTCGGCGACGATGGTGGCGAGCGGCAGGAAAAGCGCGGTGGGCGAGCTGACATGGCTGAGGAAGAGAACGCGCGTGCGACCGCTCATCCCGGCGCGGAGCGCGTCGGTGAAGCTTTCGGCGGCCAGCGGAAGAGGCACGGCAACCGTCCGGACCACGGCGCCCGTCCGCGCGGCGACAAAGGCCCAGGTCTTCTCGAGGGCCGCATACTCGTGATCGGTGGTCAGCACCTCGTCGCCCGGTCTCAGATCGAGCGATCGCGCGACGACATTGAGCCCTGCCGTGGCATTGGTGACCCAGACGAGATCGTCCGCCTCCGCGCCCAGTTCGGGCCCGAGCACCCGGGCCACCTCGGTGAAACAATCCGCAAGATGCGCGGGCTCCATGAAGGCAACGGGCTGGCGTTCGAGCCGCTCCTGCCAGCGGCGATAGTCCTCCATGACCGGCCGGGGACAGGCGCCATAGGAACCGTGGTTGAGGAAGGCGAAGCCGGGGTCCAGAAGAAAGTGACGGGCGAGATCTGACGGCACGAGACACTCCCTGACAGGCTCTGTTCTTGCGGAATCGACACTACCTTGGCAGCATTGCCTCGCCATCCGGATCGGCCGCCTCGGCGGTCAGCCAGTCACGAAACGCGATGAGCGGCGGGTAGGAGGCACCGGTCGCGGGCCAGACCAGGTAGTAGCCTTCCGACCCGGCGACCGGCTCGCCGAAGGCCCAGACCAACCGTCCGTCGGCAAGCTCGGGCTTGGCGAGAAACTCCGGAAGAAGCGCCACGCCGAGCCCGTGGATCACCGCCTGGATCATCGGCGCGAACTGGTCGAAGACCATCCCTTGCGGCACCGGCCCCGCCACCCCGTGATGGGCGAACCAGCGCGCCCAGGCATCGGGCCGGGTTTCGAGCTGGAGGAGCGGCAGCCCGATCAGTTCGCGCGCCCGCGAGATCGGATGGGCAGAAAGGAACGACGGCGCGCAGCACGCAACCAGCCGTTCGTCGAAAAGCCGGACGGCGCCGGCCTCCGCCCAGTCGTCGCGCCCGAAATGAATCGCTGCATCGAACCCTTCCTCCGCGAAGTCGAAAGGCTTAAGCCGCGTGCCGAGGTTGATCGTGACGCCCGGATGCGCGGCGAGGAACCGCGGAAGCCGTGGTGCAAGCCAGCGCGTTCCGAAGGTGGGCAGGATCGCGAGCGAGAACGTCCCGCCGCCGGCGTTCGACCGCACGCGCATCGATCCGCGCGAAATCAGGTCGAGCGCCTTGCCCACCTCGCGCGCGTAGGCGAGCGCCGGATCGGTCGGCACCAGCCGCCGCCTCTCGCGCAAGAAGAGCGTGACGCCGAGCTGCGCTTCCAGGGTCTGGATCAGCCGGCTCACGGCCCCCTGCGACAGGTCAAGGTCGCGCGCCGCTGCGAGCGTGGAGCCGGTACGGACCACCGCGTCGAAGGCGGTCAGAAGCGAAGTCGAAGGCAAGAGGCGGCGCGGTGTCGCCATGTATGACCTCAGCGCATATTACATGGCGAGAATAGCGCTATTCCGGCCGCGTGCAATGGCGCATAGTGCATAGCAACGTCGATCCGCCCTGCGAGGATACCATGGCCCTGAAACCGAAAGACGCCCCCGATCTTTCCCGCTTCGACTGGGAAGATGCCTTCCGGCTGGACGACCAGTTGTCCGAGGAGGAGCGCATGCTCCGCGACGGCGCGCGGGCCTATGCCCAGGAAAAGCTCCAGCCCCGCGTGATCGCCGCCTACCGCGAAGAAAAGACTGACCCGGCGATCTTCCGCGAAATGGGCGAGATGGGCCTTCTCGGTGTCACGGTGCCCGAGGAATACGGCGGGATCGGCGCCTCCTACGTCGCCTACGGCCTCATCGCCCGCGAGGTGGAGCGGGTCGATTCGGGCTACCGCTCGATGATGTCGGTGCAGTCGAGCCTGGTGATGTATCCGATCTACGCCTACGGCTCCGAGGCGCAGCGGAGGAAGTACCTGCCGAAGCTTGCCTCCGGCGAGTGGATCGGCTGCTTCGGCCTGACCGAACCCGATGCCGGTTCCGACCCTGCCGGCATGAAGACCCGCGCGACCAAGACGGCGGGCGGCTATGTCCTGAACGGTTCCAAGATGTGGATCTCGAACGCGCCCATCGCCGACGTCTTCGTCGTATGGGCGAAGTCCGAGGCGCATGGCGGCAAGATCCGCGGCTTCGTGCTCGACAAGGGTATGAAAGGTCTCACGGCACCGAAGATCGGAGGCAAGCTCTCCCTCCGCGCTTCGGTGACCGGCGAGATCGTGATGGACAATGTCGAGGTGGGCGAAGACGCGCTTCTGCCGAACGTCGAGGGGCTCAAGGGTCCGTTCGGCTGCCTCAACCGCGCCCGCTACGGCATTTCCTGGGGCGTCCTCGGCGCCGCCGAGTTCTGCTGGCATGCGGCGCGGCAATACGGACTCGATCGCAAGCAGTTCAACCGGCCGCTGGCGCAGACGCAGCTTTACCAGAAGAAGCTCGCCGACATGATGACCGAGATCTCGCTCGGGCTTCAGGGCAGCTTGCGAGTCGGCCGGCTGATGGACGAGGCGAAGGCGGCGCCGGAGATGATCAGCCTCGTCAAACGCAACAACTGCGGGAAGGCTCTGGACATCGCGCGGGCCGCGCGCGACATGCACGGCGGCAACGGCATCCAGGAGGACTTCCAGGTGATGCGGCACATGGTCAACCTCGAGACGGTGAACACCTACGAGGGCACCCATGACGTGCACGCCCTGATCCTGGGGCGCGCGATCACGGGACTCCAGGCCTTCTTCTGATCCACGCGCCGGGCGGGCGCTTCCGTCGAGGGATGCGCCCGGCCCCTGCACCTGATGCCTCCGGCGGAGGTAATTTCGGGCAAGATGAAATTCAGGGAATTCCATGGATAGAGCCGACATCGTTCACGAGAACTTCCTGAGGCGGGTCGCCAGTGGCGACCTGCCCGCTGGTGCCGCGCCGTCGGGTCCGCTGTCGGCAACGGCGGCGGTTTCGGTCTATCGGGCGGCCTGCCTGTCGCGCGCGCTCGACCGGCAAAGCCGGGAGATGCAAAGGGCCGGTCAGGGCTTCTACACCATCGGCTCCTCGGGTCATGAGGGGATGGCAGCGGTGGCGGCGGCGCTTCGGCCGACCGACATGGCCTTCCTGCATTACCGCGACGCCGCATTCCAGATCGCGCGGGCCGGGCAGATACCGGGCCAGTCGCCCGCCTGGGACATGCTTCTGAGCTTTGCCTCCTCGGCCGAGGACCCGATCTCGGGCGGGCGGCACAAAGTGCTGGGCTCGAAGGCATTGTCGATCCCCCCGCAGACCTCGACGATCGCCTCGCATCTGCCAAAAGCAGTGGGCGCGGCCTATGCCATCGGCGCGGCGCGCCGGCACCGGCCCGAGCATCAGGAACTGCCCGACGACGCCATCGTCTGTTGCTCCTTCGGCGACGCCTCGGCCAATCATTCGACGGCGCAGGGGGCCTTCAACACCGCCCAGTGGACCGCCTACCAGTCGATCCCGCTGCCACTTCTCTTCGTCTGCGAGGACAACGGCATCGGCATCTCGACCAAGACCCCGCAGGGCTGGATCGCCGCCAGCTTCGCGCACCGGCCGGGGCTGAAGTATTTCGCCTGCAACGGACTCGACATCTACGAGACCTTCCGCGTGGCGCGCGAGGTCGCGGAGTACGTCCGAACGCGGAAGAAACCCGCCTTCCTCCATGTCGGCACCGTCCGCCTCTACGGCCATGCCGGGGCCGACGTGCCGACCACCTATCTCAGCCGCGAGGAGGTCGAGGCCGAGGAGGCGAACGACCCGCTTCTGCATGCCATCCGACTCCTGCGCGAGGCGGGCGCGCTGACGCCGGCCGAGGCACTGGCGATCTACGAGGAGACCAACGCGCGGGTCGCGCGCGTCGCGGCCGAGGCCGTGACGCGGCCCCGGCTGAGGACCGCGCGCGACGTGATGGCGAGCCTCGTGCCGCCAAGACGCACCTGCCGGCCCTCGAACGGACCGACGCCAGAGGCGCGGGCATCTGCCTTCGGGCCTGACCTGAAGGCGATGGACGAGCCGCAGATCATGTCGCGGCTCATCAACTGGGCCTTGACCGACCTCATGCTGGAGCATCCCGAGATCGTCATGATGGGCGAGGATGTGGGCCGAAAGGGAGGTGTCTACGGCGTCACCCAGAAGCTGGTCCAGCGGTTCGGCCAGGATCGGATGATAGACACGTTGCTCGACGAACAGTCGATCCTCGGGCTGGCCATTGGCATGGCACAGAACGGCTTCGTGCCGATGCCGGAAATCCAGTTCCTTGCCTATCTGCACAATGCAGAGGACCAATTGCGGGGCGAGGCGGCGACGCTGCCCTTCTTCTCGAACGGGCAATTCACCAACCCGATGGTGGTGCGGATTGCCGGGCTCGGCTACCAGAAGGGCTTCGGCGGGCATTTCCACAACGACAACTCGGTGGCGGTCCTGCGCGACATTCCCGGCCTGATCCTTGCCTGCCCCTCGAACGGGGCCGATGCGGCGAAGATGTTGCGCGAATGCGTGCGGCTGGCGCGCGAGGAGCAGCGGGTCGTGGTGTTCCTCGAACCGATCGCACTTTACCCGATGCGCGATCTCCACGCCGAGAAGGACGCGGGCTGGATGCGGCTCTATCCGGCCCGGAACGAGATGATTCCGCTCGGCGAGGTGGGCGTTCACGGCGAGGGCACCGACCTTGCCATCGTGAGCTTCGCCAACGGCTACTATCTTTCGCGCCAGGCCGAGAAGCGGCTCGCCAGGGCGGGCGTGAAGGCGCGGGTGATCGACATGCGCTGGCTCTCGCCGCTGCCCGCGGACGCGCTGGTCGAGGCCGTGAAGGGCGCGAAACGCATCCTCGTGGTCGATGAGACGCGTCGGTCGGGCGGTGTGGCCGAGGCGCTGATGGCGCTCTTCGCCGAGCGCACGGATGTGCCTCTGGCCAGGGTGACGGCGGAGGACAGTTTCATCGCCACCGGTCCAGCCTATGCCGCGACGATGCCCTCGGCACAGGGCATATTCGACGCGGCGATGACACTGATAGGGGCGAAGCGATGAAGACGGCGGTCGTCATCTGCCCCGGGAGGGGCACTTATACCAAGACCGAGCTTGGCTATCTGAGACGCCATCTTGCCGACCGGGCGCTTCTTGCCGCCTTCGACGGCGCGCGCGCGGCCCTCGGGCAGGAGACCCTTACCGCGCTCGACGGGGCCGCGGCCTATTCGGTCGCGCGCCACACGCGGGGCGACAATGCCTCTGCCCTGATCTACGCGGCAACCCTCGGTGATTTTCGTGCCATCGACGGGGTCGAGGTCGTCGCCGTCACCGGTAATTCGATGGGCTGGTATTCGGCGCTCGCTTGTGGCGGGGCGCTCACCGCCGAGGCGGGGTTCGGGGTGGTGAACACCATGGGCACGCTGATGCAGGAGGCGCTGATCGGCGGCCAACTCGTGCATCCGCACATGGGCGAGGACTGGGCGCCGAACCCTGGACGCAAGGCCGAGCTTCTAGCCAAGGCCGCCGAGATCGACGCGCGACCGGGCCATGTGCTTGCCCTCTCCATCGACCTCGGCGGGCTCCTGGTGCTGGCCGGAGACGACGCCGGGCTGAAGGCGTGGGAGGCCGAGATTCCGCCGGAACAGGGTCGATTCCCGATGCGGCTTTCCAATCACGCCGCCTTCCATACGCACCTTCAGGCGCCGGTGGCCGAACGCGGGCGGGCGCGGCTTTCGCCCGACTTGTTCAGTCAGCCGAAGCTGCCGATGATCGACGGGCGGGGCGCGATCTGGTGGCCGGGCGCCACGGATACCGGGGCGCTCTGGGACTACACGCTCGGCCATCAGGTCACGGAAAGCTATGACTTCACGGATGCGATCCGGATCGCGGCGCGGGAGTTCGCGCCCGACCTTTTCATCGTCACCGGCCCCGGCACCACGCTGGGCGGCGCGGTGGCACAGAGCTTGATCCTTGCCGGCTGGCGCGGCATGGGGTCGAGAACCGATTTCCAGACACGGCAACAGACGGCGCCGCTTCTCGTCTCCATGGGAATGGAGGACCAGCGCGCGATCGTCACGAAGGGAGACGCGACATGAGCCACAAGGACATTCTGAAGGCCGCGGGCCTGACCGAAGCGGAGCTGGAGGGCGGCATGCTGGCCGTGCATTCGCCCATCGACGGGGCCGAGGTCGCGAGGGTGCGCGAAACCGATCCGGCCGAGATGCCCAAGGTGATCGCGAAGGCGCAGGCCGCCTTCAGGGAGTGGCGGAAGGTGCCGGCGCCGCGGCGGGGCGAACTCGTTCGGCTGCTGGGCGAGGAACTGCGCGCGGCGAAGGCGGAACTCGGCGCCGTGGTGACGCTGGAGGCGGGCAAGATCACCTCCGAGGGCCTGGGCGAAGTGCAGGAGATGATCGACATCTGCGACTTCGCCGTGGGCCTCTCCCGCCAGATCTACGGCCTCACCATCGCCTCCGAGCGCCCCGGGCACCGGATGATGGAAACCTGGCACCCGCTCGGACCCTGTGCCATCATCACGGCCTTCAACTTCCCCGTTGCGGTCTGGTCGTGGAACACCGCGCTCGCGCTCGTCTGCGGTGACCCGGTGATCTGGAAGCCGTCGGAGAAGACGCCGCTGACCGCCATCGCCACGATGAAGGTCATGCAGCGTGCGCTAAAGCGATTCGGCGACGCGCCGGAGGGTCTCTGCCAGCTCGTCATCGGCGGCCCGGCGATCGGCGAGGCGCTGGTCAACTCGAAGGACGTGCCGATCGTCTCGGCTACCGGCTCGACCCGGATGGGCGGGATCGTGGGCCCGAAGGTCTCCGCGCGCTGGGGACGGCCGATCCTGGAACTGGGCGGCAACAACGCGATGATCGTCGCGCCCTCGGCCGACCTCGACATGGCGGTCCGCGCCATCGTCTTTTCCGCCGTCGGCACCGCGGGGCAGCGCTGCACGACCTTGCGGCGGCTGATCGCCCACAATTCGATCAAGGACGACCTCGTCGCCCGGCTGGCGAAGGCCTACGCAAGCTTGCCCATCGGCGACCCGCGCAAGGCGACGACGCTGATCGGCCCGCTGATCGACCACGGCGCGCGCGACCGGATGCAGGCGGCATTGGAAAAGGCGCGGGCCGAGGGCGGCAAGGTGCATGGCGGCAAGACGGTGGCTGAAGGCGTGCCGCAGGGCGGCGCCTATGTGGAGCCCGCCATCGCCGAGATGCCGGAGCAGACCGACACGGTGCGCACCGAGACTTTCGCGCCGATCCTCTATGTCCTCGGCTACGACACGCTTGAGGAGGCCATCGCGATCCAGAACGACGTGCCGCAGGGCCTGTCGTCCTGCATCTTCACGCTGAACGTTCGCGAGGCGGAGACGTTCCTGTCCTCCGTGGGCTCCGACTGCGGTATCGCCAACGTCAACATCGGCCCTTCGGGCGCCGAGATCGGCGGCGCCTTCGGCGGAGAGAAGGAAACCGGCGGCGGCCGCGAAAGCGGTTCCGACGCCTGGAAGGGCTACATGCGGCGGCAGACCAACACGATCAACTATTCCGATGCGCTGCCGCTGGCACAGGGCGTGAAGTTCGACATCTGACGGGCGTTTCCTCGCCGCGTCACGCGAAAAGGCCCGGCCCGTCACTTTGACCGGCCGTACCGTTACTTTTCTGCGAGCCGCTCACCAATTCGCCGAATTTACGCGCGAAATCGACAGCCACCCCGGCGATTGTGATGGCAATTCGGATAGGCAGGAGGATGCGATGGCGTTCACGAAGGTTGCGGTTCTGGGGCTTGGCAAGGTCGGCCATCTGGCGGCCGAGCTTCTGGCAGAGGCTGGGTTCGAGGTGACCGGGATCGATTCCCGCGCTGTCTCAGGCTGCCCGTTCCCGGTGAAGGTCGCCGACCTGACCGGCGATCTCGACGCGGTGCTGGACGGGCAGGAGGCAGTCCTTTCCTGCCTGCCCTATCACCTGAACAAAGGCGTTTCCTCGGCCGCCCATCGACTCGGGCTGCACTATTTCGACCTGACCGAGGACGTGCCGACGACCAGGCACATCCGCGAACTGGCGAAGACCGCCAAGGGCATCATGGCACCGCAATGCGGCCTCGCCCCGGGGTTCGTCGGCATCGTCGGCGCGCATCTGGCCGAGATGTTCGACAAGGTCCGTTCCATCCGCCTTCGTGTCGGCGCGCTGCCGCAGAACCCCACGGGGCTCCTGGGCTATGCCTTCAACTGGTCGCCGGAGGGCGTGGTCAACGAATACCTCAACGACTGCGAGGTGATCGAGGAGGGCGTCCACAAGACCGTCTCCGCCATGGAGTGGATCGAGACGATCTACATCGACGGCGTGCATCTGGAGGCCTTCACCACCTCGGGCGGGCTCGGCACGATGTGCGAGACCTATGCGGGCCGGGTCGAGAACATCGACTACAAGACGATGCGCTATCCCGGCCACGTGCAGCTGATGAACTTCTTCTTCCACGAGCTCCTGATGCGCGAGAACCGCGAGGCCGCGGGGAAGATCCTCACCCACGCCAAGCCGCCGGTGGACGAGGATGTGGTCTATGTCCATGTCGCCGCCGAAGGCTGGAAGGAAGGGCAGTTGAAGCGCCGCGAGTTCGTCCGTTCGTACTATCCGCTGGAAATCGGCGGTCGGCGTCGGACGGCGATTGCCTGGACGACCTCCGCCTCTGTCGTGGCCGTGATCGAGATGGTGCAGGCCGGGCTTCTGCCGCAGAAGGGGTTCCTGAAGCAGGAGGAGATTCCGTTGATGCCCTACCTCGAAACCAGGACGGGCAACTACTACAACGTCGGCCACCGTGGCCGCCGCGGCTGACAGCGTTCCGCGCGGGTCGTCCGGCGCGGCGCTATGGTTCCGTCCGCAGCGATACAGGCCGGATTCCGTCCTTTTTCGTCGCCGCGGGTACCCGGTCCCGTGTCCCTTTCCGGTTCCGTGCACATGTCTGATAGGATGGCAGTGCAACAGACGCGAGGGACCGAGATGGCCAAGGGAATCAGGACGACGAAAGGCCGGGGCCGGCTTTTCGACAGCGTGCTCGACACGATCGGCGATACGCCGGCGATCCGGGTGAACAACCTCGGCCCCGACCATGTGACGCTTTATGTCAAGGCCGAGGCGTTCAACCCCGGCGCCTCGGTGAAGGACCGGCTTGCCGTCAACATCATCGAGGCGGCGGAGCGCGAGGGTCGGCTGAAGCCGGGCCAGACCGTGGTGGAGGCGACATCGGGCAATACCGGCATCGGGCTGGCGATGGTCTGCGCCCAGAAGGGCTATCCGCTCGTCGTGACGATGGCCGAAAGCTTCTCGGTCGAGCGTCGGCGGCTGATGCGGCTGCTGGGGGCGAAGGTCGTTCTGACCCCGAAGACCGAGAAGGGCACGGGCATGTACAACAAGGCCGTGGAACTGGCCGAGCGGCACGGCTGGTTCCTTGCCCACCAGTTCGAGACGAAGGACAACGCCGACATCCACGAGACGACCACTGCGCAGGAAATCCTTGGCGACTTCGCGAGTCAGCGGCTCGACGTTGTCGTGACGGGCTACGGCACCGGCGGCACCGTGACAGGGATCGGGCGGGTCCTGCGGAAGGAGCGGCCGGAGGTTCGGATCGTCCTCAGCGAACCCGCGAACGCCGCGCTGGTGCAGAGCGGGGTCGCGCAGGAACGCGGCGCGGACGGTGCCCCGGCCGTCAGTCACCCGGCCTTCCAGCCGCATCCGATCCAGGGCTGGACCCCGGACTTCATCCCGGCCGTCCTGCAGGAGGCGCTGGACCGCGGCTTTTACGATGCACTGATCCCCGTTCCCGGGCCCGACGCGATCCACTGGTCGCGCGAACTGGCGCGGAAGGAGGGGATCTTCACGGGGATTTCGGGCGGCGCGACCTTTGCGACGGCAATCAAGGTGGCGGAGGCGGCCGCGCCGGGCTCGGTCATCCTCGTGATGCTGCCCGACACGGGCGAGCGCTATCTTTCCACCCCGCTCTTCGACGGCATTGCCGAGGATATGGACGAAGAGGAGCGCGCCCTGTCGCAATCGACCCCTGGCTACCGCATGGGCTGAATCACAGGACCCAGCGAAAGCGCCCCGGATCGAATGGGGCAAGATCGATGCTCGGGTTCTGCCGCATCAGAAGCTCCGCCACGAGCGTCGCAGTCGCGCTGGATTGCGTCAGCCCCAGATGGCCGTGGCCGAAAGCGTAGAGGACGTCGGGCGCTTTCGCACAGCGCCCGATGATCGGCAAGGAATCGGGAAGGGAGGGCCGGAAGCCCATCCACTCGGTGCCGCCCTCCGTCCGCAGCTCCGGCAGGAAATCCTTCGCCTTTGCAAGCATCGCGCGGGACCGCGCGTAGTTCGGCGGCAGGTTGAGCCCGCCGAGTTCCACGGCTCCGCCGATCCGGATGCCGGTGGACAGCGGCGAGGCCACGAATCCGTGCGCGGCAAAGGTGATGTGGCAGCGTAGCCCGAAAGCGCCCGGCGGCAGGGTCGTGTTGTACCCGCGCTCGGTCTCCAGCGGGATGCGGTCGCCCAGGCTTCGGGCTATTCGATGAGAGTGCGCGCCGGCCGCCAGCACGATCTGTCCGGCGGGAAGCGCCCGCCCGTCCGCCAGGTGGGCGGTCACGCCGTTCCCTCCGACCGCGATCCTGCGCACCTCGCCCACGCCGACCGTCGCCCCCTTCGCTTCGAGCGCGGCGGCCAGCGCCAAGACGTAGAGCTTCGGGTCCGCGATGGCCCACCAATCCTCAGTGAAAGTCGCATGGGTGAAGCGCGGCGACAGTCCCGGCTGGATTTCGGAAATGGCATCGGGGCCGATGAGCGATCGCCAGCCGAACCCGAACCGCGCGGCCTCCTCCCGGCCCCGGCAGTCGGCCGCGAAGGCGTGGGCGGTCTCATGGACCTGCAACTGGCCGGTCTTGCGCAGCATGGCCAGGGTGCCCGTCGTCGACATGAACGGCTCCAGCGTCGCACGCGCGAGCCGCATAAGGCCCGCCTGGGCATCCGTGGCAGCGGCAACCCGGTGGGGAAGGCTCGCGCAAGCAAAGCGTGCCATCCATGGGGCGATGCGCGGCGCATAGCGCGGCGGAATCGCCAGAGGCCCGAGCGGGTCGAGCAGCCAGCGCGGCGATGCAAGAAGCGTTTCTGGCGAGGCGAGCGGATGAACCTCGGCAAAGGCGAAGCCACCTGCATTCCCGGCCGATGCCCCCGCCGCGGGCCCTTCGCGGTCAACGACATGCACGCTGAGTCCACGCGCAAGGGCGGCGTGGGCGGCCGAAAGGCCGATCACCCCCGCGCCGATGACGAGTACATCCGGTCGCGCGATCAATGCCCTTCTCCCCGGTCAGACGGCAACTGCCCGATCTTTGAGACCGAACGAACGGCGATACAAGATCCCGCCGCCGTCGTCTTTCCCGGTCCGGGCTAAGCCCCCGTCATTCCCGGCAAAGCAATCCGTTCTCGTCGAACCGGCGGGGGAAGAAGGCGGCCGCGCAGGTGAAGGTCGTCCGCATCGCCTCGGCGGCGGAATAGGGTTCCGTCATCGTCATCATGTCGAGCCAGACGCCTTCCGTCGTGATCCTGAGAACGCGCGCGATCCGTACCGGATCGCCGCCCTGCCCGTCCTCGGCCACCAGCCGGGCGCAGATGCTTTCGAGGGTGCGGGTGTAGTCGTCGTCGTTCGATCCGCAGAGGGCCTGATACATCGGCCGGCACTGTGCCTCCCCCCAGAAGGCGCACCAGGCCGAAAGCCGCGGCTTAGTGCAGATCCGGGGGTCGAAATCGGCGCGGAGCACCGCATCGAGCTGTTCGGCCGGCGAGGGGCCTGCCGCCTCGAGTGCGGCGGTCCAGTTCTGCCGGTATTCCGCCGCAAGATACTGCAGCGTCTCGGTCAGAAGCCGCTCCTTCGTCTCGAAGTGGAAGTTCACGAGCCCGTGCGATATGCCCGCCTGCCGCGCGACGTCGGTCAGCGTCGTGCGCGAGAAGCCCTGCGTTGCAATTGTCTCGATCGTCGCCTCGATGAGCTGCTGGCGACGCGCGGCACGGCTCTGCTTGCGCGGGGTCGCGTCAGGCTTGGCAATCCCGCCGGTGTCGTCCATGGCCGTTTCCGTCCTCCACAAGGCGCGCCGCCGATCAATGAAGAGATAGAGTATTGCCGGCGTCACGCAAGGCGGCCGGGCACGTCTTCATCTTGATTGACAGTTCAGTCAGAATATGAATGAATGATCGTACATTAAAATGCGGCTGCCGCCGATTGCCGGCGCCGCCCGAATCCGACAGGTCACATCATGCGCCCGCTTCCCAGCCGGGATCTCAGAAAATCCAACGCCCAGTTCGCCCGGGCGTCCGAGCGCCTGCCGCTCGGCGTTTCCTCCACCTTCCGCTACTGGGGCGATGAACGCACCATCTACGTCGACCACGGCAAGGGCGGCAGGATGTGGGACATCGACGGCAACCGGTACATCGACTACCGGCTCGCCTACGGCCCCGCGATCCTCGGCTATGCCGACGACCGCGTGGATGCCGCGGCGCGGCGGGGGATGGAGGTGGGCGGCGTCTTTGCGCTCTCGACGGAACGCGAACTGATCGTGGCCGATCGCATCGCGAAGATGGTGCCGGCGGCCGAGATGGTGCGCTTTTCCAACTCCGGCACCGAGGCGGTCATGGCGGCGCTGCGCCTTGCGCGCGCCCATACCGGACGCGACAGCTACCTCCTGGTCGAAGGCGCCTACCACGGGCTCTTCGACGCCGCGATGTGGATGGCCAATGTCGAGGGGTGGGAACGCAGTTCCAACCGCGACCCCGAGGTCGTCTCCTACTCCAAGGGCATCCCGCAGGAATTGAAGGCGCTCGCCCATCTGGTGCCGATGAACGACCTCGAGCGCCTCGAAGACACGTTCCGCCGCTACGGGAACAGCATGGCGGCAATGCTGATCGAGCCGATCCAGGGCAATTGCTGCGGCATCACGGCATCCGTCGACTACGTCCGCCTGGCACGCGCGCTCTGCGACCGCTACGGCGTCCTGCTCATCATCGACGAGGTGAAGACCGGTTTCCGCGTGGCCAAGGGCGGCGTGCAGTCGCTCTACGGCGTGACGCCCGACATCTGCACCTTCGCCAAGGCCGTGGCGAACGGCTATCCGATCTCGGTGGTGGCCGGCCGGGCCGAGGTGATGCGGACCTTCCGCCACGGCGGCGCCGCACATGGCGGCACGTATACCGCCCACTCGGTCAGTCTCGCTGCCGCCGAGGAGTGCCTGCGGATCCTTGACGAAACGCCCGCGCTCGAGACGATCGCGCGATATGGCGAGGCGCTGAAGGCCGGCATATCCGCGATCCTCACGCGCCGAGGCATCGCCCATTCCTACGCCGGGCATTCGTCGATGTTCGGGCTCTTCTTCGCCGACACGCCACCCGACAACTACCGGGACTGGAAGACCTCGGACTATTCCTTCTACGACCAGATGGCCCGGTTCCTGCATGACCTCGGCGTGATCTGCGAGCCCGACTCGCGCGAACCCTGGTTCATCTGCGAGGCCCACGGAACCGATGCTGCCTGCCTTGCCGAGACGCTGCGGGCCGTCGAGACTGCCGTGGACCTGACGCTCGAACACTTTGAGGCCGAGAAGCGCGCATGACGGACAATGCCTCGCCGCTGCTTGACCGCTGCCCGGAGACGCTTCCGGCAGCGGCCTACCGCGACCCGGACTGGTATGCGCGCGAGGAACGGGCAATCTGGCGGCGGAACTGGGTGCATGTCGGCCGGCTGAACGACCTTCCGCCGGGCACGATGCGGCGGGTGGAGGCGGGCGGGCAGAACGTCGTCCTCTGCCGCGACGGCGGCGGCCGTGTCACCGCCTTTCACAACACCTGCCGCCATCGTGGCGCGGAACTCTGTTCCGTGGCGGAGAAGCCCCTCGGCCGGCTCATCACATGCCCCTACCACAACTGGGCCTACGACACCTCCGGCCGGCTCGTCTCGACGGCCTTCGCCACACCCACCCCGGACTTCGTGAAGGCGGACAACGGGCTCTTCCCCGTTCATCTGCGCGACTGGAACGGCTTCCTCTTCCTCTGCCTCGCCGATACGCCGCCCGCGCTCAGGCCTGACCTCGGACTCGAGGCACTCGACGCCTGGCCAATGGATCGCCTCAAGACCGGGCACCGGCTGGTGAAGGAGCTCGACTGCAACTGGAAGATCTTCTGGGAGAACTACAACGAGTGCCTGCATTGCCCGGGCATCCACCCGGAACTGTGCGACATGGTGCCTATCTACCGGCAGGGCGTGATGGCCGCGAACGAGGCACCGGGCTGGAGCAAGGCGACGCCCTCCGCTCCGGTGCTGAAGGAGGGTGCGCGGACCTGGACCATGTCCGGGGCCCCGTGTGGGCCCGAATTCCCCGACCTGACAGCGGAGCAGCGGGCGAACGGCTTCAACTTCGTGACGCTCTACCCGTCGATGTTCGTCGTGGCCCACGTGGACTACGTCCGGGCCGTCACGGTCACGCCGCTCGGCCCCGAGCGCACGCGCCTGACGGCGGAATGGCTCTTCTCCGAGGAGACGCTTTCGCAACCGGGCTTCGACGCGGCCGAGGTTGCGCGATTCGCCACCATCGTCCTCGAGCAGGACGGCGCGGCCTGCGAGATGAACCAGCGCGGCCTGAAGTCGGAACGATACGGAGGTGGCCGACTCATGCCGCAGGAATTCGACATCCTGCGATTTCACGACTGGGTGCGGGCGCAGATGGACGCCAGCTGAGTCCGGCCCAGCCCGATTGACGGGAGGAAGCGATGACTGCGGCAGGAAAGCCGATCGCAGTGCCGAACGACTGGGACCGCCGGGGGTTGCCCGGCTGGACCTACCATTCCAAGGCGCTCTTCGAGCTTGAACGACGCGAGGTCTTCCTTACCCACTGGCAGGTCGCCGGGCACGTCTCGGACGTGCCCGCGCCGGGCGACTGGCTGACATTCGATCTGCTCGGCGAACGCGCGCTGATCATCCGGGGACGCGACGGCGCGGTACGCGCCTTCCACAACCTCTGCCGCCACCGGGGCGCGCGGCTGGCCGATGGCGCGTCCGGGCACTGCAAGTCGGCGATGGTCTGCCCCTTCCACGGCTGGGTCTACAACCTCGACGGCACCTTGCGCGGCGCGGCGCGCCCCGAGAGCTTCGGCGACATGGACCGTGCTGCCTTCGGACTGAAACTGGTCGAGATGGAGATTTGGCACGGCTTTCTCTTCCTGCGGTTCCTGCCCGGTCCGCAACCCGCCGTCGCCCGGCTCATGCAACCCTTCGACGCGGATTTCTCGACCTACCGGGCCGAGGCACTGCTGCCCACGGAGATGCCCGGCGGGCAGACGGCGACCTTGCCGGTCAACTGGAAATCCGTCCGCGACGTCGACAACGAGGGCTACCATGTCGCCATGGCCCATCCGGCCTTGCAGGACCTCTATGGCCGGAGCTACCGAGACATAGTCTATCCCGGCGGAATCTCGCATTCTCACGGCGAATTCGGCGAAACCGGCGGGCGCCTCTGGTCGGTGCGCAACTACCTGAAACTGACGCCGCGGCCGGAGCATCTGCCACCGCGGCTGCGCCGGTCCTGGACCTACTACGGGCTTTTCCCCAACACGGTCTTCGCCTTCACGCCCGAAGGGGCGCAGTACTACCACGACATCCCGCTCACGAAGGACGAAACCCGGCTGGCAGGGCGCATGTACCGCCAGCCGGAGGAAAACCGTGTAACCCGCGCGGCGCGCTACCTGGCCGCGCGAATCGACCGCGCGACATCGGTCGAGGACCGGCAACTGTCGATTTGGTCGAACGAGTCGATGAAGTCGACCGCCTTCGACGATTTCCACCTCTCCGACCTCGAGTATGGCGTGCGCGCCCACCACGACGTACTCCGCCGGCTTCTGCCGGTCACACGGCTGAGCGAGGCACCCGAGGAGGACCGGATCGCTGCCCTGAACGAAGATTTGCGTAGCGCCGGCGCGAATCCGTCCTAAGCTCGAAGGAAAAGGCGCACTCATGGGGAGATACCGAGGATGACCAGACTCACGCGAAGAACCGCCCTCACGGCGCTCGGCGGGGCGCTTGCCGTGCCGTACGTTCGTCCCTCCTGGGCCCAGGCCGGCACCGTCAACGTCTACAACTGGGCCGACTACATCGGCGAGACCACGCTCGCCGACTTCGAGGCGCAGACCGGAATCGGCGTCGTCTACGACACCTATTCCTCGGCCGAGGAGATGCAGGCCAAGATGCTCGCCGGCTCCACCGGCTACGACGTGGTGGACCATGCCGGCATCGACATGCCACGGGCGATCGCCGCGGGCCTCTACGAAAAGCTCGACAAGACGCTCCTGCCGAACTGGAAGAACCTCGACCCCGAGGTGGTGCGCATCCTCTCGGGCTGGGACCCCGAGAACCTGTACGGCGTGCCCTACATGTGGGGCTCGGTCGGGTTCACCTTCAACGTGGACATGGTCAAGGAGCGCATCCCGGATGCCGACATGACGACCATGGACCTGATCTTCAAGCCGGAGAACGCCGAGAAGCTGGCCGACTGCGGCATCTCGATTCTCGACAGCCCGACCGACATCATGCTGATGGTGCTGAAGTATCTCGGGCTCGACGGCGACACGACCAATGTCGAGGACTATCAGAAGGTCGTCGAGGCGTTCAAACCGATCCGCCCCTACATCCGCACCTTCGACAACACCAACTACCTGAACGCGATTCCGAACGGCGAGCTTTGCGTCATCAACAACTGGTCGGGCGACTATGCGACGGCAGCGACCCGCGCGGCAGAGGCCGGAGTCGAGATGAACCTGGCCTATTTCGTTCCGAAGTCGGGCGCGCCGGCCTGGATCGACGTGATGTGCATCACGTCGGACGCGCCGAACCGCGAGAATGCCTACAAGTTCATGGACTTCATGATGCAGCCCGAGGTCGCGGCGGGCTGCACCAACTTCACCTACTACGCCACGGGGAACCTCGCGGCGAAGGAGTTCATCCTGCCCGAGATCCTCGAGGATCCCGCCGTCTACCCGGATGCCGAGACAATCGGCCGGATGTGGGCGCCGAAGCCCTTCTCCGAGGAGCAGGACCGCGCGATGACCCGCGCCTGGCAGGAAATCAAGTCGGGCTGAGAACGGGCCTCCGTTCGCGCGATACCTGAACCGGAGAGACTGACCTTGCCCGAACCTGCCCGAACAGCCGACCAGCGGGCCGCCACCACGGTGGCGGCCTTTCCCGGCGCCCAGCTGCCGCAGACCTCGGTGAAGGCGCCGCCGTTCATCCGCATCGAGCATGTCACCAAGCGGTTCGGCACCTTCACCGCCGTATCCGACGTGACGCTGGAGATCCAGAAGGGCGAGATATTCTCGCTCCTTGGCGGTTCCGGCTGCGGCAAGACCACGCTGCTGCGGGTACTCGCCGGGTTCGAGGCGCCGACGGAGGGCCGCGTCTTCATCGACGGACAGGACATGACCGACCTGCCGCCCTACGAGCGGCCGGTGAACATGATGTTCCAGTCCTACGCGCTCTTCCCGCACATGACGGTGGAGAAGAACGTGGCCTACGGGCTGAAGCACGAGGACATGACCGGGGCCCAGCGCGCCGAGAGGGTGCGCGAGATGCTCGATCTCGTGCAGCTGACCGAGTTCGCACAGCGCAAGCCGCACCAGATCTCGGGCGGGCAGCGGCAACGCGTGGCGCTGGCCCGCGCACTTGCCAAGCAGCCCAAGCTTCTCCTCCTCGACGAACCGCTCGCCGCGCTCGACAAGAAGCTTCGCGAGCACACCCAGTTCGAGCTGATGGAGATTCAGGAAAAGACCGGCACCACCTTCATCGTCGTCACCCATGACCAGGAAGAGGCGATGACCCTCTCCTCCCGCCTCGCGGTGATGGACAAGGGCCGGATCATGCAGATCGGCACCGCGACCGACGTCTACGAATACCCGAACTCGCGCTTCGTGGCGGGGTTCATCGGCTCGATCAACTTCTTCGAGGCAACGGTGCGGACCACGGGCGCAGAGACGGCCGAGGTCGAGGTGCCCGACCTTGGCGGCAACGTCACCGCCCGTGCGATTCCGGGCCTGGCTCCCGGCCAGCCGATCACCCTTGCCGTGCGGCCGGAGAAGGTCCACCTCGCCCGGAAGCGGCACGATCTGCCCAACACCTTTCCCGGCACGGTGCAGAGCCTGGCCTATTTCGGCAAGGATAGTCTCTACCGGATCGTCCTGCCCTCGGGCCATGTCATGCTCGTCAATTCCGTCAATGCACGCAGGGCAGGCGAGCACGAGAGGGTGGCGGACTGGGAGGACGCGGTCTTCCTGTCGTTCGATCCCGCCGCCGCGATCCTGCTGAAGGACTGAGGCATGGCCGGCGCCCACACCGACACCTCCTTGCAGCGCTGGTTCAACCGCAAGGGCTGGATCAACGTCACCATCGCTGCGCCCTACGTCTGGCTCGTGCTCTTCTTCCTCCTGCCCTTCGTCATCGTCATCGCGATGAGCTTCGCCACGCGGACGCCGACGGCCCCGCCCTTCTCCTTCGGCGGCGAACACCCGGTGCTCAACACCGCCCACTATGCGCGGCTCTTTCAGGATGACCTCTATATTCGCGCCTACCTGACCTCGATTGCGAACGCGGGCCTTGCCACCTTGCTGTGCCTGCTCATCGGCTATCCGATGGCGCTCGGCCTGACGCGTGTCTCGCCCGCCTGGCGAAACATCCTGCTGATGCTCGTGATCCTGCCGTTCTGGACCTCGTTCCTCCTGCGCGTCTACGCCTGGATCGGGCTGATGGGAACGAACAGCTGGTTCAACAAGCTCCTGACGGCCTCGTGGAACTGGCTGGTTCCGACCGACTGGGCGCTGAGGTCGATCCCGATGATGAACACGAACTTCGCCGTCGTGCTCGTCATGGTCTATTCCTATCTGCCCTTCATGATCCTGCCGCTCTATGCCAACCTCGAAAAGCTCGACCGGACGCTGGACGAGGCCTCGATGGACCTCGGCTCGCGGCCCTTCCGGGTCTTCCTTGACATCACCCTGCCGCTCTCGGTGCCGGGCATCATTGCGGGCGGGCTTCTCGTCTTCATTCCCGCCTCGGGGGAACTCATCATCCCCTCGCTCGTCGGCAATGCGGGCCAGCCGATGATCGGGCGGGTGATCTCGGACGAATTCGCCTCGGCCCGCGACTGGCCGATGGCCTCGGCGGTCTCGGTTGCGCTTCTCATGCTGCTCGTGGTGCCGATCATGCTCTACACGCACTTCGAAGGGAAATCGCACGAAAAACGGAAGGAGGGGGCCTGATGCGCCGCCGCTCCACCTTCCTCGTGACCATGCTCTGCTTCGGCTTCGCCTTCTTCTACGTGCCGATCCTGTCGATGATGGTCTATTCCTTCAACGGCTCGCGGCTCGCCACCGTCTGGGGCGGCTTCTCGACCAAGTGGTATGTCTCGCTCCTCTCGAACCGGCAGATCCTGAACGCCGCGCTCCTGTCGCTGAAGATCGCGCTTCTCAGCGCGACGATGGCGACGATCCTCGGCACGATGGCGGGGATCGCGCTCGCCCGGTTCAAGCGGTTCCGGGGCCGGACGCTCTTCTCCGGCCTCGTCACCGCCCCCCTCGTCATGCCGGAGGTGATCACCGGCATCGCCTCGCTGATGCTCTTCATCCTGATGGCGGAATGGATCGGCTGGCCGGCGAGCCGGGGCTTCACCACCGTCACGCTTGCCCACATCACCTTCTCGATGGTCTTCGTCACCACCATCGTCCATTCGCGCCTCTCCGAAGCCGATGCGGCGGTGGAGGAGGCGGCGATGGACCTCGGGTCGCGCCCCTGGCAAGTGATGAAGGACATCACCCTGCCGATCATCTCGCCCGCCATCGTTTCGGGCTGGCTCCTGGCCTTCACGATCTCGCTTGATGACGTGGTGATCACCAACTTCACCACCGGCCCCGGCACCACGACGCTGCCCATCCTGATCTGGTCGAAGGTGAAGCTTGGTGTCACGCCCGACATCAACGCGCTGGCGACGATCACCGTCTGCATCGTCGGCACCGGCGTGGCCATCGCCGGCGTCATCCTGAACCGGGCCGAGAAGCGGCGCGACCGCGATGCCCGGATGGCCTATCAGGCCAACCAATGACCAGGGTGGACGATCTCCGCGCGAGGGCAGACCTTCATGCGGCCCTCGGCCAGCCGGGCTCCGGGCGGCTGCGCTACGCGGCCGCGATGCATTTCCACCGCAAGGGACTGATCGCGCCCGAAGTGCTGGAGGTCTACCGCACCTGCTCGCCGCAGGACTGGGAGGATCCGGCCGGTCTCCTCGCCGCAAGGGGTCTCACCCTGGACCTGCCGCCGCCCGACACCCCGGATCTCGCGATCCGGCTTCTCGTCGAGGAAATCGACCGTTACCTCGCCACCCTGCCCGGCCCCGGCGTGGCCGAGGTGCGGAGCCTGATTGCGCGTTGGCGTGACGGGCCTGTCACCCCAGCGTCGGCGGCAAATGTGGTCGTCGGCGAACACCTTCCCCCGGCACTGGCCGCCCTCGCGCAGACCCACCCGGCACTGGCGGCCGCGATCCGTGCCGGCGCGCCGTATCTCCCTTGGGTCACATACGACTCCTACCCGCCCGAGCAGATCGGGCCATCCTTCCGGCAAGGGCATGCCTTCGCCTCGCTCGTCGGCGAGGGCGCGGCTATCCCGGCCGAGGACTTCGACCTTGGCCTCTTCCTCATTGCGCCGCATGTGCTCTACCGCGACCATGCCCACCCGGCGCCGGAACTCTACGCCCCGCTGACCGGCCCGCACGGCTGGCGTTTCGGCCCCGGCTCCCCGCTGATCGTGAAGGGGCCGCACGAGCCGGTATGGAACCTTCCCGAAGCGCCGCATCTGACAAAGGTGGGTCCCACCCCCTTCCTCTGCGTCTTCGGCTGGACGAGGGATACCAGACAGCCCGCTCATGTGATCCCGGCCGGTGACTGGGCGAAACTCGAAGCCTTGCGGATCGAAGGTTGAACGATGGAACCAGTCGCCGGCGAGCACTACCATAAGCAGATGATCGGGATGCTGGAGGCGATCTGGGGCGAAGGCTTCCTTTCGCCCGGAGGGCCGGAAGAAGTCGCCCGTCTCGTCGCCGGCACCGACTTCGCGGGCAAGTCCGTGCTGGACATCGGCTGCGGCGCGGGCGGGATCGACCTTGCGCTCGTGAAGAACCACGGTGCCGGCTACGTCTGCGGCATCGACGTGGAAGATACCGTGCTCTCCCACGCCCGGGCGCTGATCGCGCGCGAGGGGCTCGGGCAACGGATCGGCTGCCTCAAGGTCGCGCCGGGTCCGCTGCCGTTCCCGCCCGCGAGCTTCGACATCGTCTTTTCAAAGGACTCCATCGTCCACATCCCGGACAAGGCCGCCCTGATGGCCGAGGTCTTCCGCGTCCTGAAACCGGGCGGCCGCTTCGTCGCCTCCGACTGGCTCATCGGCGTGGACGGCCCGCCCTCGCCTGAGATGGCCGCCTATATCGCGGCCGAGGGGCTCGACTTCGGCATGGCTTCCCCCGGCCGCTACCGCGCGGCGATGAAGCTGGCGGGGTTCGAGGAGATCGAGGTCGTCAGCCGCAACGCCTGGTACCGGCAGCAGGCCCGCACCGAACTCGATCGGCTGAAGGGCCCGGTCGGCGCGGCGGCGGCGAAGATCGTCGGCCAGGCCTTCGTGGAGGAGAATATCGGCATCTGGAGCCGGATGATCCCGGTGCTCGATTCGGGTGAACACTGCCCGACGCATCTCAAGGGCCGGAAGCCCGACTGAGCCGGTGTGGGCGGTCCGCGCGCCATGACGAAACTTGAATGGACAGGCTTCCGCCCCGCGCCTAGCATCCGTCGCGTCTTCGCACTGGAGGGTTCCATGCCGCTTCCCCTCGCCCCGCTTGCCGGCGTCGCCATCCGCTACGGCGCGGTCGCTCTCGTGGCCTACGGGGTGAAACGCGCCCTGCGCCCCGGCCGCATCGACCAGCGGGCCGAGGATGCGCTCGATGACGTGGACGAGGGACTCGCCGTTCATCGTCCGCCAGATCGCGGCCAGACCAGCACGGCCGCCCGGTTCCGCCGGGTGTTCCGCTTCGGCGAGACCGCAATCGAGATCGACGTCGCCGCCCTCGGCCGCCTGCGCATCCGCAAGGTTTGACGGCCGATGCGGCTCTATCACTCCCCGACGACGCCCTACGGGCGCAAGGTGATGGTCCTGCTCCTCGAGACCGGGCAGGTCGGCGAGGTGGAGGTGGTCCCCGCCTCCGGTACGCCGCTCGACCCAGGCACCCAGCCGCTCGAGGTGAACCCGCTGGGAAAGATCCCGGCGCTGGTGCTTGACGATGGCAGTGCGCTTTACGACAGCCGGGTCATCTGCCGCTACCTCGACGACCGCGCCCGGGCGGGTCTCTATCCGGAAGCGCCCCGCCTCTGGCGCACCCTGACGCTGGAGGCGACGGCGGACGGCATCCTCGAAGCGGCCCTCCTGATGGTCTACGAGGGGCGCCTCAGACCCGCGGAGATCCGCTTCGCCCCTTGGGTGGAAGGCCAGTGGGCCAAGATTGCCCGTGCACTCGACCTGCTGGAGACACGGTGGCAGGACCACCTCTCCGGACCACTCGACATGGGCCAGATCGCACTCGGCTGCGCGCTTTCCTATCTCGACTTCCGCCACGCCGCGCGCGACTGGCGCCAGGGCCGTCCCCGCCTCGCCGCCTGGCACGAGCGGATTGCCGCACGCGAGAGCATGGCGGCGACCGTGCCGCAGGGATGAAATGACGCTGACGCTCGCGCCCTTCCTCACCGTCTGGGCGTTCCTCGCCATGAACATCGCCTCACCGGGGCCGAACGTGCTCAACACGATCGCTTCGGCCATGGGGTCGGGCCGCCGCGCCGGACTTGCCTCCGCGGCCGGCGTGGCGCTGGGCATCGGGATGTGGTGCCTTGCGATGACGCTGGGCCTGGCTGCTCTGTTTCAGACCCTCCCCGTCGCGCGGACCGCGCTGACGGTCCTCGCCATCGGCCTCCTCCTGTGGTTCGCGAGCCGGTACCTGCGCACGGCCTGGGCCGGCTGGCGCCATGGAGCGGATCGCGTGAACGCGCGTGCGGGACTAGCCGCGCGGGCGTCCTTCCTCCGCTCGCTCGCGGTCAACGCGACGAACCCCAAGGCACTGACGACCTGGGTCGTGATCCTGTCGCTGTTCCCGGTGGCAGAAGCCCGCGCCGGCGACATCGCCCTTCTCGGCCTCGGCGCGGCCACGCTCGCCTTCTCGATCCACGCGGTCTACGCGCTCGCCTTTTCGACCGCCCCTGCCGCCCGCCTCTGGGCACGCCTCGCCCCCGCGATCTCGGCGGCGGTGGGCCTCTTCTTCATCGCCTTCGCGGCAAAGCTCGCAGGCGGCCTCGCCGCCTGACGCGGCGACGACACAGTACCCGGCCAAGCCCCGATGCGCCCGTTTGCCCGCTGGACGACCCCGCCATTGGCGGCTAATAACCGCGTCTGAAGGCTGCGGGCGACCGCGGCCCCGTTTTCGCAGGCCGTCCTTCGGCCAGAGAAAGGGAGAAAGGTACGTGTCCCACGCAGAAGATCACGCAGGCAGCCGGAGGGATTTCCTCTACTACGCGACGGCCGGGGCCGGCACCGTTGCCACCGGGGCCGCCGTCTGGACTCTGGTCGACCAAATGAACCCCTCGGCCGACGTTCAGGCGCTGTCGTCGATCTTCGTCGATGTCTCGGGCGTCGAGGTGGGAACGCAGCTCACCGTGAAATGGCGCGGCAAGCCGGTGTTCATCCGCCGCCGCAGCCAGGAGGAGATCGACGCCGCGCGCGCCGTGCAGATCTCCGAGTTGGTCGACCCCCTGGCCGAGAACGCCAACATCGCCGCGGACGCCGACGCCTCGGACACGAACCGCACGCTCGACGAGGCCGGGGAATGGCTGGTGATGATGGGCGTCTGCACCCATCTCGGCTGCGTGCCCCTCGGCGACGGCGCAGGCGACTTCGGCGGCTGGTTCTGCCCCTGCCACGGGTCCCACTACGATACTTCCGGCCGTATCCGCAAAGGTCCCGCACCGCGGAACCTCGACATTCCGGTGGCGGCCTTCACCGACGAAACCACGATCAAGCTGGGCTGAGGGGACTGACCATGGCTGGTATTCCGCACGACCATTACGAGCCGAAGTCGGGCTTCGAACAGTGGCTTCACCGCCGCCTGCCGATCGTCTCGCTCGCCTATGACACGCTGATGATCCCGACGCCGAAGAACCTCAACTGGTGGTGGATCTGGGGTATCGTCCTCGCCTTCTGCCTCGTGCTTCAGCTCGCAACGGGCATCGTTCTGGCGATGCACTATACGCCGCATGTCGACATGGCCTTCGCCTCGGTCGAGCACATCATGCGTGACGTGAACGGCGGCCACCTTCTGCGCTACCTCCACGCGAACGGAGCGTCGCTCTTCTTCCTTGCCGTCTACATCCACATGTTCCGCGGCCTCTTCTACGGCTCCTACAAGTCCCCGCGCGAGGTGACCTGGCTCATCGGCATCGTGATCTTCGTGGCGATGATGGGCACGGCCTTCATGGGCTATGTCCTGCCCTGGGGCCAGATGTCGTTTTGGGGCGCCACCGTGATCACCGGCCTCTTCGGCGCGATCCCCGGCATCGGCGAGCCGATCCAGACCTGGCTGCTGGGCGGGCCGGCGGTGGACAACCCCACGCTGAACCGCTTCTTCTCGCTGCACTACCTCCTGCCCTTCGTGATCGCCGCGCTGGTGGCTGTGCACATCTGGGCCTTCCACACCACCGGCAACAATAACCCGACGGGTGTTGAAGTGCGCCGCGGCTCGAAGACCGAGGCGGAGCGCGACACCCTGCCGTTCTGGCCCTACTTCGTGATCAAGGACCTCTTCGCGCTCGGCGTCGTTCTCGTCGTCTTCTTCGCGATCGTGGGCTTCATGCCGAACTACCTCGGCCACCCCGACAACTATACCGAGGCGAACCCCCTGGTGACGCCCGCGCATATTGTGCCGGAATGGTACTTCCTGCCCTTCTACGCGATCCTGCGCGCCTTCACCTCCGACGTCTGGATCGTCATGCTGGCGAACTGGGTCACCTTCGGCATCGTGGACGCCAAGTTCTTCGGCGTCATCGCGATGTTCGGCGCGATCATCGTCATGGCGCTGGTGCCCTGGCTCGACACGTCGAACGTCCGTTCGGGCAAGTACCGGCCGATGTTCCGCTGGTGGTTCTACCTCCTCATCATCGACTTCGTTGTCCTGATGTGGTGCGGCGCCATGCCGGCCGAGCCGCCCTACTCGATCATCTCGCTGATCGGTGCAGCCTACTGGTTCGCCTACTTCCTGGTGATCCTGCCGATCCTTGGCGTCATCGAGAAGCCGACGACGCCGCCCGCGACGATCGAGGACGACTTCAACGCCCACTACGGCGCCAAGACCCATCCGGCCGAGTAACGGAAAGGACCGATCGAGATGCTGAAGAGAATCGCAATCACGGCCGCTTCCGTCCTCGCGCTGACGGGTACGGCCTTCGCCGCGGGAACGGAGGCGCCCCATATCGAGGACATCGCCTTCTCGTTCGAGGGGCCGTTCGGCACCTATGACGAGCATCAGCTCCAGCGGGGCCTGCAGGTCTACACCGAGGTCTGCATGGCCTGCCACGGGCTGCGCTATGTCCCGATCCGGACGCTCGCCGACGAAGGCGGGCCGAACCTGCCGGAAGACCAGGTCCGCGCCTATGCCAAGCAGTTCACCATCACTGACAAGGAGACGGGCGAGGACCGCGAAGGCAAGGAAACCGACAACTTCCCGCACAACGTCGATGCCGGCGCTCCGGACCTCTCGCTGATGGCGAAGGCTAGGGCGGGATTCCACGGGCCCTACGGGCTTGGCATCAACCAGTTCTTCCGCGGCATCGGCGGGCCGGAATACATCCATGCAATCTTGACCGGCTACACCGAGGAAACCAAGGACGAGGCGGGCGCGACCTTCTACGAGAACCACGCCTTCTCGACCGGCTGGATCTCCATGCCCCCGCCGCTCAGCGACGATCTCGTGACCTACGCGGACGGCACGCCGGCGACGGTGGACCAGATGGCCGAGGATGTCAGCGCCTTCCTCATGTGGGCGGCGGAACCGAAGATGATGGACCGCAAGCGCGCGGGCTTCGTCGCGGTGCTGTTCCTCGGTCTGCTGACGGTGCTTCTCTACCTCACCAACAAGCGGCTCTGGGCGCCGATCAAGGGCAAGGAAACCGCCTGACACCGAGGGTCTCGGCCGAGACTGCAGGACGCGCCCCACAGGGGCGCGTTTTCTTTCGCAGACCGTTGTCGCGCAGGATGCCGCCGACGGGCGCAACCGTCCCCGGCCCGCAAGGCCGCTTGCGCTTCGGGCGTTCGGGACCTCCATCGATCCACCGGAGCGACGGATCGGGCATGCCGGCCTGATCGTCCCTCAGCCCTTCATGCCGTCCCAGAAGTTGCGGACCTTGGAGAAGAAGGTGGAGCCTTCGGGGTTGTTGTCCTCGCTCAGCCGCTCGAACTCCTTGAGGAGTTCCCGCTGCTTGGACGTCAGGTTCACCGGCGTCTCCACCGCGACCTCGATCAGCATGTCGCCGATCCCGCCGCCCCTGAGCGCGGGCATCCCCTTGCCCCTGAGCCGCATCTGCTTGCCGGTCTGGGTGCCCGCCGGCACCTTCACACGGCTGCGGCCGCCGTCAATCGTCGGCACCTCCACCTCGCCGCCCATTGCGGCCACCGTCATCGCGACAGGCACGCGGCAGAACAGGTGCACCCCGTCGCGCTGGAAGAGCGCATGCTCGCGGACCTCGATGAAGATGTAGAGATCGCCCGCCGGCCCGCCACGCAGCCCCGCCTCACCCTCGCCGGCAAGCCGGATGCGGGTGCCGGTCTCCACGCCCGCCGGGATGTTCACGGCGAGTTGGCGCTCCTTCTCCAGCCGGCCGGCACCGTGGCAGGACTTGCAGGGATTCTTGATCGTCTGGCCGGCGCCGCCGCAGGTCGGGCAGGTGCGTTCCACCGTGAAGAAGCCCTGGCTGGCCCTGACCTTTCCCATGCCGGAACAGGTCGGACAGGTCTGCGGTTCCGCGCCGCCTTCCGCGCCCGTGCCGTTGCAGGCCGTGCAGGCGACCGATGTTGGCACGTTGATCGACTTCTGGACGCCCTTGTAGGCCTCTTCCAGCGTCACGCGAAGGTTGTAGCGCAGGTCCGATCCACGCTGCGCGCGCGACCGCCCGCCACCCCCACCGGGGCGGCCGCCCATGAAATCTCCGAAAAGGTCCTCGAACACGTCCGAGAACGCGCTCGCGAAATCGCCCTGGCCGTAGCCACCCCGGGCGCCGCCACGCGGCCCACCGCCCATGCCGCCCTCGAAGGCCGCGTGGCCGAAGCGATCGTAGGCCGCCTTCTTCTGCTCGTCCTTCAGGCATTCATAGGCCTCGTTCACTTCCTTGAACTGGGCCTCGGCCTCGGGATTGTCCTTGTTGCGGTCGGGGTGGAGTTCCTTGGCCTTGCCGCGATAGGCCTTCTTGATCTCGTCGGCGGAAGCCCCGCGGGAGACGCCCAGAACCTCATAAAAGTCGCGTTTCGCCATCTGCTGCCCCTTGGGGGGAACGCGCGGGCCGGCCCGACCCAAGGTCAGGCCGGCCCCTTGGTTCCGGTCGCGTTACTTGCGCTTCTTGTCCTCGCCGAGGTCCTCGAAGTCTGCATCCACGATGTCGTCATCGACGCCGCGCGGGCCTTCATCCTCGTCGGGCGCGCTCGACTTCGCCTGTTCGGCCTTGTAGATCGCCTCGCCCAGCTTCATCGACGCATCGGTGAGGTTCTGGATACCGCCCTTGATCTTGCCGGCATCCTCGGACTTCAGGGCCTCTTCCAGCGCGCCGACGGCCAGTTCGATGGCCTCGACCGTCGATCCGTCGACCTTGTCGCCATGCTCCTCGATCGCCTTCCTCGTGGAATGGATGAGGCTTTCCGCCTGGTTCCGCGCCTCCACGAGTTCCTTGCGCTTCTTGTCGCTTTCGGCATTGGCCTCGGCATCGCGGATCATCTTCTCGATGTCCTCGTCCGACAGGCCACCCGAAGCCTGGATCGTGATCTGCTGCGCCCGGCCGGTGCCCTTGTCCTTGGCATGGACGCTGACGATGCCGTTGGCGTCGATGTCGAAGGTCACCTCGATCTGCGGCATGCCGCGTGGTGCGGGCGGGATCTCTTCCAGGTTGAACTGGCCGAGAAGCTTGTTGTCCGCAGCCATCTCGCGCTCGCCCTGGAAGACCCGGATCGTCACGGCGTTCTGGTTGTCCTCGGCGGTCGAGAAGATCTGGCTCTTCTTCGTCGGGATCGTGGTGTTGCGGTCGATGAGCCGGGTGAAGACCCCGCCCAGCGTCTCGATGCCGAGCGACAAGGGCGTCACGTCGAGAAGGACCACATCCTTCACGTCGCCCTGCAGCACGCCGGCCTGGATCGCCGCGCCGAGCGCCACGACCTCGTCCGGGTTCACGCCCTTGTGCGGCTCCTTGCCGAAGAAGTTCGTCACTTCCTCGATCACCTTCGGCATCCGCGTCATGCCGCCGACGAGCACGACCTCGTCGATGTCGCCCTTCGAGAGGCCCGCATCCTTCAGCGCGTCGGCGCAGGGTTTCATCGACTTCTTGATGAGGTCGCCGACCAGGCTTTCCAGCTTCGCCCGGGTGAGTTTCATCACCAGGTGCAGCGGCGTGCCGGTGTTCTTGTCCATCGAGATGAACGGCTGGTTGATCTCGGTCTGCTGGCTGGACGACAACTCGATCTTCGCCTTCTCCGCCGCTTCCTTCAGGCGCTGGAGCGCCATCTTGTCGCCGGTCAGGTCGACGCCATGCTCCTTTTTGAACTCCTCGGCGAGGTAGTTCACGATGCGCATGTCGAAGTCCTCGCCGCCGAGGAAGGTGTCGCCGTTCGTCGACTTCACCTCGAAGAGGCCATCGTCGATCTCCAGGATCGTGATGTCGAAGGTGCCGCCGCCAAGGTCATAGACGGCGATAGTCTTGGAATCCTTCTTGTCGAGGCCGTAGGCAAGCGCCGCAGCCGTCGGTTCGTTGATGATCCGCAGCACGTCGAGCCCGGCGATCTTGCCTGCGTCCTTCGTCGCCTGACGCTGTGCGTCGTTGAAATAGGCAGGCACTGTGATGACGGCCTGCGTCACCTTCTCGCCAAGGTAGGACTCGGCGGTTTCCTTCATCTTCTGAAGGATCACGGCGGAGATCTGCGCGGGCGAATACTTCTCGCCCTTCACCTCGACCCAGGCGTCGCCGTTGCCACCGTTGACGATGGCGTAGGGGACGAGTTTCTTGTCCTTTTCGACCTCGGCGTCGCCCATGCGGCGGCCGATCAGGCGCTTCACGGCAAAGATGGTGTTCGTCGGGTTGGTGACCGCCTGGCGCTTAGCCGGCTGGCCGACGAGGCGTTCGCTGTCGGTGAAGCCGACGACGGAGGGCGTGGTACGCGCGCCTTCCGAGTTCTCGATCACGCGCGGTTGCGCCCCATCCATGATGGCGACGCAGGAGTTCGTGGTCCCGAGGTCGATCCCGATGACTTTGGCCATATGTGTAACCTTTCCTTCGGCGATGTGCTGGGGTCAGGTCCGATTGCGGCCCCTGGCCCCGATCCCTTGACACTGGCCGGGTCGTCCGGCCGGTTCGTCGGGTATATAAGGAGGGGTCAGGGACGCTGCAAGCGTCGGGAGCGGGCAAAAGTCGGGGCAAACCCATGGAAAATCCGAAGGATTGGACGCAGGCCACCGGGGCCGTTGCACCCCGGCCCACGGCCGAGGTGCGGGGGGCGTCGCTCCATGCCGGCTGGCTCGGCCCGGATGCGCAGGCCGCGATCGTCGCCGACATCCGCGAGGTCGTGGAGGCGGCCCCGCTCTTCTCGCCGCTCACCCCCTGGGGCAAGCCCATGTCCGTCCGGATGACCTCGGCGGGCAGGTATGGCTGGTATTCGGACCGCAGGGGCTACCGCTACGTCGATCGCCACCCCTCCGGCACGTC
Organism: Albidovulum sp.; assembly: GCF_008933605.1. Classification (GTDB taxonomy): domain Bacteria; phylum Pseudomonadota; class Alphaproteobacteria; order Rhodobacterales; family Rhodobacteraceae; genus Albidovulum. Next base: position 44,063 of record NZ_WBUS01000001.1, on the reverse strand, counting down.
ATGGCCGCCAATCCCGGACCGGGTCCTGGCGATCTGGCGTGCGATCGTGGACGCCGAGCGAATGCCGGACTGCTGCCTCGTGAACTTCTACCGCGATGGTGCGAGGATGGGCCTGCACCAGGACCGGGACGAGGCCGACTTCCGCTGGCCGGTCCTCTCCATCAGCCTCGGCGACGACGCACGCTTCCGTATCGGCGGGACCGAGCGAAGCGCGCCGACCGAAACCGTCTGGCTGCGGTCAGGCGACGTGCTGGTTCTCGGCGGTGCCGCGCGGCTCGCATACCACGGGGTCGACAGGGTCGGCGCCGGCACCTCGACGCTCCTGCCCAAGGGCGGGCGGATCAACCTCACCCTCCGGGTCGTCGACTAGCGCCCTGCCCCCCAGCTCACCGAGGCATGCTTGCGGGTGTGGTATTCGCCGATGAGCCCGATCGCAAAGAGGACGAGCGTCACGTAGACCGGGTACATCATCGATGAATTGTGCGGGTTGTAATTGATGAACGCGAAGCCGCGCGCCTGGTCGATGATATGGAACAAGGGGTTCCAGTCGAAGACCTTCAACATCGTGTAGCTGAGCGTGTTGGCCACGAACATCTTTCCGGACGCGATCATGTTGGCGCGGCTGTAGACGGTCTGGGCAACACCGGCACCTGCCGGCCACCAGGGCTTCACGGCCAGAACGACCATCCCGGTGGCAAATCCGTTGGCCCAGGCCAGAAGCACCATCCCCATGGCGCCCACCGGATCGTGGATGTGCACCGGCGTCACCGCGATGTGGTAGCCGCCAAGCACGACGATGATCGACAGTACCTGGATGTAAAGCGCCGCGAGCGCCGCCGAACTCATCGCAATGGCGGTGTTCATCGGAGCGTGGAGCATCATCGCCGAGGTCGGGCCCTCGGACCCGGCGACCGCGCCCATCGCCTTCACGTTGGTCATGAAGAGGAAGATGCCGGACATCAGATAGAGGACGAAATCGCCGCGGATCGCCGCCGACCGCATCCCCAAGAGCGTCATCATCGCGTAGAAGACTCCGATGAAGATGAGCGTCTGGAGGACGTTGCTGAGAAGCCCAAGCAATGCGTGACGATGTCCCCGGCGGATCGCGCGGACTGTCGAATGGAAGATGAGGTCAAGGATCGCAAGCGCCGAGTTCAGCCCGGATTTCCGTGTCTCGACTCTGAACATCGCCCGTGCCGTCCGCCGATCCCGCTCGCGCCGCCCGATTTTTCGCAGGCAAACCTTGCCGTTCCTTTACCCCGCGATCATAAGGAGATGCGTTCCGCCGATCAACGCCGCCAGCGGCGCCCGCGCGAGGAGGAGCCTGACTTGGACTTCGACCATCTGACCCACGTGATGCGCCGTCTCGCCCTCGACGCCGGCGAGAGGATCATGCAGATCTACGACGCGCCCGATTTCGAGGTGCGCGCGAAGTCGGACGCGAGCCCGGTCACCGAAGCTGACGAGGCGGCGGATGCGTTGATCTCGGAGGGCCTCGCCGAAGCGTTTCCGCAGATCCCGCTCGTGACCGAGGAACAGGCGGCCACGCACGCGCAAGCGGTCACCACCTTCCTGATCGTGGATCCCCTCGATGGCACCAAGGAATTCGTCCAGCGGCGCGGAGACTTCACCGTCAATATCGCCTATGTCGAGGACGGCGTTCCGCTGCGCGGCGTCGTGTTTGCCCCCGCCAAGGGACGGCTCTTCTATACGCTCCCCGACGGCCGCTCTGTGGAGGAGGACGGGCCCTTCGACAAGGACGCCCCGGGCGTGCAGCGTCCGGTCGGCGTCTCGGTGCCCGACAACCGCGCGCTGATGGTCGTCGCGTCGAAATCGCACCGCGACCAGGCAACGGACGACTACATCGCACGCTACGCCGTGCGCGACATGACGAGCGCGGGATCGAGCCTGAAGTTCTGTCTCGTGGCCACGGGCGAGGCCGACCTCTATCCGCGTCTCGGCCGGACGATGGAATGGGACACTGCCGCCGGTGACGCGGTCCTGCGCGGAGCAGGCGGCGAAGTGGTGCGGTTTGACGACCATGTCACCCTCACCTACGGCAAGGCTGGGTTTGAAAACCCCTTCTTCATCGCCTATGCTCCGGGCGTACTTCTGGTGAAATAGTGTCTGTTCTTGTCGTCGTTCCCGCCCGCTATGCCTCTACCCGCTACCCGGGAAAACCGCTCGTCGCGCTTCGCGGCGCGGATGGGCAGGCGCGCAGCCTGATCCGGCGAAGCTGGGAGGCCGCAACGGCCGTGACTGGCGTGGACCGCGTTGTCGTCGCGACGGACGACGACCGTATCAGGACCGAGGCCGAAGGCTTCGGGGCGGAGGTCGTCATGACGTCGACCACCTGCCGTAACGGAACCGAGCGCTGCGCAGAGGCGCACGTGGCGGTCGGCGGCCACTACGAGATCGTCGTGAACCTGCAGGGCGATGCGCCCTTGACCCCGCACTGGTTCGTGGAGGAGCTTGTCGCCGCCCTTCGTGCCGACCCGCAGGCCGAGATCGCGACGCCGGTCCTGCGCTGTGACGGGCATGCGCTGAACGGGCTGCTTGCGGACCGCCGCGCCGGCCGTGTTGGCGGCACGACCGCCGTCTTCGGTGCCGGCCGGCACGCGCTCTACTTCTCCAAGGAGGTCATCCCCTACACCGGTATGAGCTATGCCGATGACGCGGACACCCCCGTGTTCCACCATGTCGGGGTCTACGCCTACCGCCCTGCGGCGCTTGCCGCCTATCCGGGCTGGGACATTGGGCCGCTCGAGACGCTCGAGGGGCTCGAACAGCTCCGGTTCCTCGAACAGGGCCGCCCGGTTCTCTGCGTCGAGGTCGCCGCCCGCGGCCGGCAGTTCTGGGAGTTGAACAACCCGGAGGACGTGCCGCGAATCGAGGCCATGCTCGCCGCGATGGGAATGAACTGACGGGAAACCCGCCGGCGCTCTCTGTCCCGCTTTCGCCTCGGCGGCGACTTTAGGGAGATTCGCGCTCAGATTACGGTCTGTTCCGGTAATCCAGACTACAATGTGGTGCGAGTTAGGCATACCGTTGCCGAAGCGATTCAAATTTCGGCGTTTTCCCCCCTGTTCAAACATTAATTCGTCTTATGTTTGTGCTAGGCGAGGGCCGCCACCTAGGATGTGGCATCAGGTCGGGTTACACGGTCGCATGACGACCGAAACGGATGGTGAGATCATGAAGCGCAAGGTGACGAAGGCCATTTTCCCGGTGGCAGGACTGGGGACGCGCTTTCTGCCTGCAACAAAGTCGATCCCGAAAGAGATCATGACGCTCGTCGACCGTCCGCTCATCCAGTACGCGATCGACGAGGCCCGTGCGGCCGGCATTAAGGAATTCATCTTCGTGACCTCGCGCGGCAAGTCTGCGCTGGAGGACTATTTCGACGCCGCCCCCGTGGTGGAAGCCGAGCTTCGCCGCAAGGGCAAGAAGGACCTCCTCGAGCTCCTCAAGATGACCAACATGGAATCGGGCGCGATCGCCTATATCCGCCAGCAGAAGGCGCTCGGCCTCGGCCACGCCGTCTGGTGCGCGCGCCGGCTCATCGCGGACGAGCCCTTCGCCGTGATCCTGCCCGACGACGTGATCGCCGCAGAAAAGCCCTGCCTGCAGCAGATGATGGAGGCCTACGCCGAGACGGGCGGCAACATGGTGGCAGCCATGGAAGTGCCGGCCGAAAAGGCTTCGTCCTACGGTGTCCTCGACATCCGCGAAGACATGGGTGCGCTGGTTGCCGTCAGCGGCATGATCGAAAAGCCCAAGCCCCACGAGGCGCCGTCGAATCTCGCCGTGATCGGGCGCTACATCCTGACGCCGAAGATCATGGACAACCTCAACAGGAAGAAGTCCGGTGCCGCGGGCGAGATCCAGCTGACCGACGCCATCGCGGCCGAGATCGCCGCAGCCAACAACGTCTATGGCTTCCGCTTCCGTGGCCAGCGGTTCGACTGCGGATCGAAGGCCGGCTTCCTTCAGGCGACCGTCGCCTTCGGGCTCGCCCGCGACGATCTTCACGATGAGTTTGCGGCCTTCCTGCACGAGATGGTTTCGGTCCGCAAAGCAGCCGAATAGCGCAAGATGACCGACCGCACCGTTCTCGTCACCGGGGGGGCGGGTTACATCGGCTCGCACGCGTGCAAGGCGCTGAAAGCTGCGGGCTACCTTCCCGTGACGTTCGACAATCTTTCCACCGGATGGCGCGATGCGGTGCGGTTCGGGCCCTTCGAGCATGGCGATCTCGCCGATCCGGCAAGACTTGCCGAGGTCTTTGCACAATGGCAGCCGGCAGCGGTGATGCACTTCGCCGCGATCAGCCTCGTGGGCGACGCCATGCGCGATCCGGGCATCTACTGGCGCGTGAACGTGACCGGCGCGCTGAACCTTATCGAGGCCGCGCTGGCCGCCGGCTGCCGGGATTTCGTCTTCTCGTCAACCTGCGCCACCTACGGCGACCGGGATGGCGTGGTGCTCGACGAGGACACCGCGCAGTCGCCGCTCAATGCCTATGGCAAGTCGAAAATGGCGATCGAGCAGATGCTCGGCGATTTCTCCGCCAGCCATGGGCTCAACTCCGTCATCTTCCGTTACTTCAACGTCGCCGGGGCCGACCCCGAGGGCGAGGTCGGTGAATTCCACCGGCCGGAAACGCACCTGATCCCGCTGATGCTCGACGCGATCGACGGCAAGCGGCCGGCACTGACGGTCTTCGGCACGGATTATCCCACCAGGGACGGGACCTGCGTGCGCGATTATGTGCATGTCGCCGATCTCGTCGATGCCCATGTCGCGGGCCTGCGGTGGCTGGAATCCGGGCGCGGGAACCGCGTCTTCTGCCTTGGCACCGGCACGGGCTTCACCGTCCGCGAGGTGATCGCGCAATCGCGGATCGTGACCAACCGCGAAGTGCCCGTCGTATGGGGCGACCGTCGTCCCGGCGACGCGGTATCTCTCGTCTGCGGCAGCGAACGTGCGCGGAGCGAGCTCGGCTGGAAGCCCGGGCGCTCCACCCTGGCGACGATGATTGCCGACGCATGGCGCTGGCACCAGACGGGCCGCTACGAGGCTTGAACCGCCGCGGCGAGGGGCGTGCCCATGGCGCGAAAAGTGTCAATCCTGCGCCCCGGGTTGCGGTTTTCGAACGCGGGGAAGGCCGCAACATCAAGAACCTTGACCGCGGGCCAGTTCCTGTGCCTCTAGGCTGTGTTAGGATCGTGATGATGGCCTGTCCGGCGACCCGGACAGGGAGTGCGAAAGGACCGTATGCGCCTTTGGGAACGCTACCGGCTGAGACTTCGGCGCAAGCGGCTTCGGTTTCGTGCATTCCGCAAGCGGCGTGAACTGACGCCCGCCGCCGACCGCACTGCCACAATCGGTCGGGACGCGATCCTTCTGGTCACCGTCCTGCGCAACGAGCGGGTTCGTCTGCCCTTCTTCCTGCGCTACTACCGCAATCTCGGGATCAGCCACTTCCTCGTGGTCGACAACGGGTCGGACGACGGATCGCGCGAGCATCTGGCCGCGGAGGCTGACGTGTCGCTCTGGACGACGCGGGCAAGCTATCGCGGGTCGCGCTATGGCGCGGACTGGATGAACTGGCTCCTGATGCGCCACGGGCGCGGCCACTGGATCCTTGCCGTCGACGTGGACGAGTTCTTCATCTATCCCTTCTGCGACACCCGGCCGATCCGCGCCCTGACCGACTGGCTCGATATCTCGACCCGGCGCAGCTTCCCGGCAATGGTCGTGGACATGTATCCCAAAGGCCCCATCGACGCCGAGCCCTATCGTGAAGGCGCGAACCCGTTCGAGGTCGCGAACTGGTTCGACAGCGGCAACTACATGATCTCGCGCAACCCGACCTTCGGCAACCTGTGGATCCAGGGCGGGCCCCGGGCGCGGACCATGTTCGCCGACCGCCCGCGCGAGGCGCCTTCCCTGAACAAGATACCGCTGGTGAAATGGCACTGGTCCTACTGCTTCGTCAGCTCGACCCACATGCTCCTGCCGCGGGGATTGAATCTCGTCTACGACGAATGGGGCGGTGAGCGGGCATCGGGATGCCTGCTTCACGCCAAGTTCCTGTCGCCCTTCACCGCCAAGGTCGCGGAGGAACTGGAGCGGCGCGAGCATTTCGCCCAGAGCCGGGAGTACATCGCCTATGCCGAGACGCTGAAGGACAACGGCGACCTCTGGTGCAAGTGGTCGGAAAAATACATCAACTGGCGGCAACTCGAGATTCTCGGCCTCATGTCAAAGGGGAACTGGGCATGACCGCGCCTCTCGGTTTCGTGATGCTCTGCCATACGGCGCTCAACCGGGCGGCGGAGGTCGCGCGGTTCTGGGCTGCGGCCGGTTGCCCGGTCGTGATCCATGTGGACCGTCGGACCGCGGCGGTGGATTACCGCCGGCTTGTCGAGGACCTGGCCGACATAGATATCATCAGCTTTTCCAGCCGCTATGCCTGCGACTGGGGCACCTGGTCTCTCGTCGCCGCGACGCAGGCGGCCGCAACCCGGCTCCTGGCCGGCCATCCGGACGTCCGCCACGTCTTCCTCGCCTCGGGCGCGTGCCTGCCGCTCCGCCCGGTGGAGGAACTCATCGACTACCTCGATGCGCGACCCCAGACCGACTTCATCGAAAGCGTCACCACCGCCGATGTCACCTGGACCGTCGGCGGCCTGGCCGAGGAACGCTTCACGCTTCGCTTCCCCTTTTCGTGGCGCAAGCAACGCCGGCTTTTCGACCTCTACGTACGCGCGCAACGCCGCATCGGGTTCCGCCGCTCGGTCCCGAAGGGCCTTGTGCCCCATCTCGGCAGCCAGTGGTGGTGCCTGACCCGCAGGACCCTGTCCGCCATCCTCGAGGACCCCGACAGGGCCGAGCACGACGCCTATTTCCGCCGCGTCTGGATCCCCGACGAAAGCTATTTCCAGACCCTTGCAAGGCTCTACTCCACCCGGATCGAGAGCCGGTCGCTTACGCTGGCGAAGTTCGACGTGCAGGGCAAGCCCCACACGTTCTACGACGACCACCTCCAGCTTCTGCGCCGGTCTGACTGCTTCGTCGCCCGCAAGGCCTGGCCGCAGGCGGATCGGCTCTACCGCACCTTCCTCGCCCCGCAGGCTCCGGGCGGGCCCCGGGCCGAACCCAATCCCGGCAAGATCGACCGGCTCTTCGCCAAGGCGGTCGAGCGGAGGACGCGCGGACGCGCGGGCCTCTACATGCAAAGCCGGTTTCCGGTGCAGAACCACGAGAACGGCAAGACCGGCGCGCCCTATTCCGTGTTCCACGGCTTTTCCGATCTTTTCGAGAATTTCGACATCTGGCTGTCGAAGTCCGTCGGCGGCCGCGTCCATGGCCATCTCTTCGCCCCCGGAAGGGCCGAGTTCGCCGGCGGCGAGACGGTGTTCAACGGCGCGCTATCCGACAGCGCGGCGCTCAGGGACTACAATCCGAAGGCTTTCCTGACCAACCTCATCTGGAATACCCGCGGCGAACGTCAGTGCTTTCAATTCAGCCCGCGCGACAACCAGGACTGCAACTGGTTCATGGCCACCGACTCCAACGCCCAGATATCGGTCGTCTCCGGCACCTGGGCGGTGCCGCTGTCGCGTGCCAACCGGAATTTCTCAGACATCCGGAGGGAAGCAGCGCGGCTGCAACGCATCGAGACGGAGCACCTGAAGATCCTGCGCACCATGTACGTAAAGGCGCGCGTCCGCATCTGGACGATGGCGGAGTTCATCGAGAACCCGATGGAACCGCTGCAGGCCATCCTGGACGAGATCAGCCCGCGCTCCGTGCGACCCGTGACCGAGGCGCCGAAGCTCGTGGACCTCACGGGTTTCGGTCAGTTCCTGCAGAACCTCAAGAACCAGGGGATGATGCCGACCCTGATGGGCGATTTCGCCATGACGGATGAGCCGCAGCCGCCGGCCCGCGACCGTGGTCGGCCCTACCTCGTGCGCTAGGAGGCCGGCGCGTGGACCGTCGCTTCGACAGCTTCGTGATCTTCGCCGAGATGCGCACCGGGTCGAACCTTCTGGAGGCGACGCTGGCGCAGGTTCCGGGCATCGCCTGCCATGGCGAGATCTTCAACCCCGACCACCTCGGCGGCCCGGCCGTGGCAGAGGTGCTCGGCGTGACGATGGCCGACCGCATCGCCAATCCGTCCGTACTGCTGGACCGGGTGCGGACCGCGCCCGGGCTGAACGGCTTCCGGTTCTTCTTCGACCACGAGCCCCGGGTTCTCGACGCGATCCTGACCGATCCGCGCTGCGCCAAGATCGTGCTGACCCGCAACCCGGTCGATTGCTACATCAGCCTCAAGATCGCCTATAACACCAAGCGCTGGCGGCTGACCGACGTGATCGACAGGATCGTCTGGAAGCCGCCCTTCAAGCCCGCGGAGTTCGAGGCCTTCCTCGCCGAACGACAGGCGTTCCAGGTCCGGCTCCTCAACGCGCTTCAGGTCAGCGGGCAGACGGCCTTCTATCTCGACTACGAGGATTCCCTGCGGGTCGATGTGGTGAACGGCCTGCTGGCCCACCTCGGGCTCGACGACCGGGTGGAAGCGATCTCGGCCGACCTTGTCCGCCAGAACCCCGAGGAGATGGCCGACAAGGTGCGCAACTTCCCCGAGATGGAGGACGCGCTGGCGCGGATCGACTGGGCGAGCCTTGCCCGCACCCCGAATTTCGAGCCACGCCGGGCCCCCGGCATTCCGCGCGCGGTGGCGGCGAAGGGGGCGCCCCTGATCTACCTGCCGCTGCCGCCCTTCCGCGACGCGCATGTACGCGCCTGGCTTGCCGCACTCGGCACCGGCTGGCTGGAGGAGGGCTTCACCCAGAAGACGCTGCGCCAGTGGAAACGGGGCGCGACCGGTCACCGCAGCTTCACCGTCCTGCGGCATCCGCTGCTGCGGGTGCACGACGCCTTCGCGGCGGTGCTGATGACGGAGGAGCACGCAGACCTGCGCCGTCGGCTGAGGGCGCACTACGCCGTTCCGATCCCGGCCGACGGCGGGGCGGACGGCATGACGCCCGCGGAGTGGCGGGCCGCCTTCGCGGCTTTCCTCGGCTTCGTGAAGGTCAACCTCGCCGGCCAGACCGGGCTCCGGCAGGAGGCGATCTGGGGCACCCAGTGGTCGCTCGTCGCCGGGCTCGCCGGGTTCGTCGCGCCCGACCTCCTGGTGCGCGAGGACCGCCTTGCGGAGGACCTGGGCTACCTCGCCGACACCGTCGGCATCGCGGCCCTGCCACCGCCTGCCGCACCCGCCGACCCTGCGCCGGTGCCGCTCGATGCGATCCACGACCGCGACCTAGATGCCCTCGTGCGGGACATCTACCGACGGGATTTCTTGAGCTTCGGCTTTGGCGCCTGGAAGGCGCCGAAGCGCGTCAGGCGGCCTGACTCGACCGCGCCTCGGTAAGCACGGCGTGCAGCGCCGCCGGGTCGGTGTTCGCCCTGAGCTTCGCGCAGGTTCCCGGGTCGCGCAGGGTCCTCGACACCAGCGCCAGCGCCTTAAGGTGGTCGACGCCGGAATCCTTGGGCGCGAAGAGCGCAAAGACCAGGTCCACCGGCTGCCGGTCCACCGCGTCGAAGTCGAGCGGCTTTTCCAGCCGCAGGAACACGCCCGCGACATGGTCGAGACCATGCATCCGGGCGTGCGGCAGCGCGACCCCGTGTCCGACACCGGTCGGCCCAAGGCTTTCGCGTTCCTGCAGCGCGTCGATCGTCTCGGTCGCATTCAGCCCGTAGACGGAATGCGCGATCTCGGCAAGATCCTGGAAAAGCCTCTTCTTGCTGGTGGCATGTCCGAGCACCCGGACAGCCGCCGGCTTGAGCAGAGTTGTGAGGTCCATATCGCTACTTTTTCCCGCGCCGGTCGTCCCGGCGTCCTAGCTGCTGGCCGACGGATCGATCCAGCCCACGTTCCCATCGTCCCGGCGGTGAACCACGTTCACACCGCCGTTCTTCTCGTTGCGAAAGACGAGCAGGGGCGCGCCGGCAAGCTCCATCTGCATCACCGCCTCACCGACCGAGAGCGAGGGAATCTTCGTCTCCATCTCGGCAATGATGATCGGCTGCAGGCTCTCGGGCTCCGATTCCTCAGGTCCTTCGTTCGCGGCGAGCACATACATGGGTGCCCCCGCGAATTCAACTGGTTCGCTGCGTTCGCGGTGATGGTCCTTCAGCCGCCGCTTGTAGCGGCGTAACTGCTTGTCCATCTTTTCGCGGCAGGCTTCGAAGGCCGCATAGATCTCCGTCGCCCCGCCCTTCGCCGAGGCGGTAAGGCCGGTGGACAGATGCACCGTCGCTTCGCAAAGGAATTCGTAGGCGTTGCGGGAAAAGACGACGGTGGCGTCGGTGGGACGCTGCGAATACTTCTCGACCGTCTGCCCGAGCTCGGCCTTGACATGAGTCTGCAAGGCGTCGCCCACATCGATCTGCCGGCCACTGATCTTGTAACGCATGACACCTCCATAGGTTGAAAGCCGGCTTCAGCCCTTGCGCCGCACGTGGCGGCTCGCCTCTGGGTCCGGCTGCGGGGATTGCTCTCGGGCCCGAAATCGCAAGGCGGAAAGGACCCTCAGGTGGCCCTCCGGCGCTTTCGCCCGAACGATGACGGTATGCGCATGCATTTGCGGTATTTGGCGACAGTTCGGCGCGCGATGTCAACGCCCTCCTTGTTGAGCTGGGCGCAAAGGCCTTCGTCGGCAAGGGGGGCGTCCGCAGATTCCTGATCAATCATCTCGCGGATGCGGCGCTGCACATCGAACGGCGACACTGCACCCGCCCGCCCGGCCAGCGCCCGCGAGAAGAAGAGCGAGAGCGGGTGGACCTTGGTGCCGCAAAGAAGCGCCTTGGCGGCGATTGCGCGGCCGAAGGTCGAGGGATGCATGGCAAGCGATGCGGCCGCCTCGGCCCGCGTGACGGGGTGGATCGTCTCCTGCCCGCCGAGGAAGAAGGCGGACTGGACCTCGGCGATGTGCCGCCCGATCATCAGGAGCGTGTCACGCCGGGCGGTCACGGCAGCGGCCATCCGCCGGGCGCGTTCGTGAAACGACCGCAGCGTTTCGCCGTCGAGCGACCCCCGTGCCACCGGCATCACCGAAACCGCGGGCAGCGCGCCCGGCAGGAGCGAGACCGTGATCCCGCCGTGGGGCCCGACCTCCACCGCCAGCTCGGGGATGAGGACGTCCACCCAGGCGTCTTCCTCGTGTACCGGGGCGGAGCCGAAGCTGCGTAGCAGCAGGGCGATCCGTTCCAGGGCCGGCTGCGGCTGGCCAAGGTCGCGGGCAAGCCGCGCCCATCTGCCCTCGGCGAAATCGTCGAGCCTCCGCGTGGCCGCATGGGCGAGTGTCCGGTCGATGCCGGCATCGACGAGCTTCAGTTCCAGGCATTCGGCCAGGTCGCGCGCACCGACACCCGCCGGTTCGCAGGCCTGCAGCGCCCGCAACCCCGCCTCCAGAACGCCAAGCGGCGCGCCGGTACCGGCGACAAGTTCCGAAAGCGACACGTCGAGATAGCCGTCCTCGCGCAGTTCAGTGACCAGATAGTTGGCCGCGGCCGCCGTGGCCGGATCGAGCCGCTGCATGGCGATCTGCCGGCTCAGGCTTTCGCCAAGGCTCTCGTGCGCGGCGGTGACGCTCAGCGCATAGTCATAAGCGCTGCCGCTGCCGCCGCTGCCGGCCTCGACCACCAGGAAGGGGTTTTCCTCGGCCTCCCGCGTGATCGCCTCGGCTGCGGCCTGCGTCGGCATCCTGAGAAGCGCAAGCGATTGCCGCATCCCCGCGGACAGTGAGATCCCCTGGCGCTGGACGAGTCCGAGACCGGATTTCGGCGCCACCGCCCGTCCCCTCAGAGGATGCGGAAGTTCTGGCCGAGATAGACCCGCCGCACGTTCTCGTCGCGCACGACCTCCTCGGCCGTCCCGCTCATCAGAACGACGCCGTCGTGCAGGATATAGGCGCGATCCACGATCTCCAGCGTCTCGCGGACATTGTGATCGGTGATCAGAACGCCGATTCCTCGCGTCTTGAGATCGTGGACAAGCGTGCGGATATCCCCGACGGAGATCGGGTCCACCCCCGCGAAGGGCTCGTCGAGCAGGAGGTACTTCGGGTTAGCCGCCAGACAGCGCGCAATCTCCACCCGGCGCCGCTCGCCGCCGGAGAGCGCCAGGGCCGGCGCGCGGCGCAGGTGCGTGATCGAGAAGTCGGACAGCAGTTCCTCGAGCCGCTCGCGCCGCTTGTGCACATCCGGCTCGGTGATCTCCAGCACGGCGAGGATGTTGTCCTCGGCGGAAAGCCCGCGGAAGATGGATACCTCTTGCGGCAGGTAGCCGATGCCGAGACGTGCACGGCGGTACATCGGCAGGCCCGTCACGTCGCGCCCGTCGATCAGAACCTGGCCCGCGTCCGGCGCGATGAGGCCGGCGATGTTGTAGAAACAGGTGGTCTTGCCCGAGCCGTTCGGCCCGAGGAGCGCCACCACCTCGCCCCGCGCGAGTTCCAGCGAGACGTCGCGGATCACCGGCCGGCGCCGATAGCTCTTGCGCAGGTGCAGGACCTTCAGGCCCGCGCCGCCCTCGGCCACCGTCAGTCCATGCGCGCGTGCCATCAGTTGCCCCCGGGCTGGAGGATGGTCTTCACGCGACCTTCCATCTTGCCGGTGCCGCTGGTCAGATCGACCACGAGCTTCTCGCCGGCGATGGTGTTGGCGCCCTGCGTCAGAAGCACGTCGCCTGTCATCTCCACGGCGCCCGACTCGATGGTATAGACCGCGTCGGCCGCCGCGGCCGCATCCATGCCGCTGACGAGCGTCACCTCGCCGCTGGCATGAAGCCGCTCGATGCGGCTCCGCTCGGCATTGCCGTAGATGACCTCCACGCGGTCCGCCGAAAGCCGCATCTCGCCCTGGATCACCAGCACGTTGCCGCTGAAGATCGCAGTCCCGTCGGTCTGGTTGACGCTGAGGACATCTGCCGTCACCTCGACGGGCAGCGACGTATCGGCCTTGAGTCCGCCGAAGGCGACCTCGGCTCCCTGCGCGCGGGCGAGCCCGGGCGCGGCCATGGCCACAACCAGCGCGACACCGAGGGCAGGGAGGGAAAGGGTCATCACGGGTCCTTCTTCGCAGGCTCATATACCAGCTTCACGCCGCCGGTGAAAACCATCACGTAGCCCGGGACTTCGGCATCCTCATGGCGGATATCCAACTGTCCGGCGTCAATCGTTCCGTAGGGCGCCAGGACGCGCACCGATCCTTCCGAATGAAGCTCTGTCTGGTCCAGGGCACTGTCAAGCCGCATCGCGGTCACGTGATAGCCCGTCGAGGTCGCGATCTTCACGGCGCCGGCAAGGACCAGCCGCCCGGCAGCATCGTCGAGCGACCCTTCGTCGGCGGAGAGCGTGATCACCATTCCGTCCGGCGTTTCATAGCGCGCGGTGATCGTGTCGGCGACTGCGGCACCTCCCTCGCTCGCCGGCCTCGCCACGGCGGCGCGGACCGTCACGGCGGCGCCGTCCTCGGTCACACCGGCATATTCCGGGGCCGCTAGGCGCTGGTTGCGGGCGAGGTCCTCCACATCCACCTCGGCGTAGGGAAGGGCGGCCTCGGTGTCGATCCGGCGCGAGAAGAGAAAGAGCGTGGAGAGGAGCGCCAGCGCGACCAGCGGCAGGATGATCTTCAGCCAGAAGACCACCCGCGAGTGGATGTTGTCGCGCACCCTCGCGCCCTCAGACGACGCCTGCGCGCAGGCAGTCGTGGATGTTAAGGATACCGGCCGCGCGACCGTCGCCGGCGGGTTCGACGACGAAGAGGCAGGTGATCTTGCGGTCCCGCATGACCGCGACGGCGCTTTCGGCGACCTGGTCGGGCGCGATGGTGCGCGGACCCTTCGTCATCACCTCGCCCGCCGTCCGGTCGAGAAGGCCCGCCAGATGGCGGCGCAGGTCGCCGTCGGTGACGATGCCGACCAGCCGGCCCGCCGCGTCGGTGACACCCACCACGCCGAAGCCCTTGCGGCTCATCTCGACCAGCGCCTCACCCATCGGCGTTCCCTCGACCACCAGCGGCAGCGCCTCGCCCCCGTGCATGAGATCGGCGACCTTGAGGAGCTTCGCCCCGAGCTTGCCGCCCGGATGGAAGGTGCGGAAATGGTCCGGCGTGAAGTGGCGGTGTTCCATCAGCGCCACGGCCAGCGCATCGCCCAGCGCCAGCGTCATCGTGGTGGAGGTGGTCGGGACTATGCCGATCCCGCAGGCTTCCTCCGCCTCCGGCAGCAGGATCGCCACGTCCGATTGCCTGAGCAGCGTCGACTCCGCCCGGCTGGCCACGCCGATCAGCGGGATGGCGAAGCGGCGGGTATGGGCGAGGATGTCCGAAAGCTCGGGCGTCTCGCCCGAGTTGGACAGCACCAGGGCCACGTCCGCCTCGGTCACCATGCCGAGGTCGCCGTGGCTCGCTTCGGCCGGATGAACGAACTGCGCCGGCGTCCCCGTGGACGCGAGCGTGGCGGCGATCTTGCGGCCGACATGGCCGGACTTGCCCATGCCCGACACGATGACGCGGCCCTTGGCCTTCAGGATGACTTCGACCGCCTCGGCAAAGCTCGGGCCGAGCGTTTCGGAAAGTGCCGCGAGGCCACGCGCCTCTGTGGCGATGACGCGGCGCGCGGTGGCGAGGAGGGTCGCGCGATCCGGCATGGTCAATGGGTAAAGATGTCGGCCGTGTCGCCCCACCCCATGAGGTCGAGCTCGGCGCGCGCGGGCAGGAAGTCGAAGCAGGCCTGCGCGAGGCCCGTGCGTCCCTCGCGCTCCAGCCGGGCGTCCAGTTCGGCCTTGAGCCGGTGAAGGTAGAGCACGTCGGAGGCGGCGTAGTCGAGCTGCGCCTCGGTCAACGCCTCGGCGCCCCAGTCGGAAGTCTGTTGCTGCTTCGAGACATCGACGCCCAGGAGTTCCTGCAGGAGGTACTTGAGGCCGTGCCGGTCGGTGAAGGTGCGCACCATCTTCGAGGCGATCTTGGTGCAGTAGACCGGGGCCGTGGTCACACCGAACGCAGCCCTGAGCGCAGCGATGTCGAAGCGGCCGAAGTGGAAGAGCTTCAGGACCTGCGGGTCCGCCAGCATCCGCGTCAGGTTGGGCGCCTTCGCCTGACCTCTGGCAATCTGCACAAGGTGCGCATCCCCGTCGCCCGCGGAAAGCTGCACGACGCAGAGCCGGTCGCGCCGCGGATCGAGTCCCATCGTCTCCGTGTCGATTGCGACAACGGAGCCGAGATCGAGCCCCTCGGGCAGGTCGTGCTGGTGAAGATGTATCGTCATGGGGCCTCTGCGGGGCGGGCGGGCAGCTGCCCGCGCGGGTTTCCTGCTAGTTAGGCCAATTGCCGCCCGGGCTCAATGCCGACGCCGGAACGGCGACGACCGGCGGCGCAAAGGCGCAACGGCCGCCCGGGTCATCGGACGGCCGTCGGCACCTTGCCACCACGCTCTGATTCAACATTCCTGGTCTCGGGGCCCCCCAGCCCGCGCGACTTTCGCGGACTTGCCCCCAATCGCCCACCCGAGACGATTGGGGGTCAGTCCGGAAACAAATGCTATCCGCTGGAAATACTTTACGTAGAATTCTTAACAATGACCACCACTTACACGTGTAGAGAACCATAACGGACGGCGATTCTGGAACTTGTCTTTTTCGGCTAGTCCCTCGGTGGGTTTTGGCAACGAAGCGGGTGTTTTCGGCCAGATTGTTGCGGCAGAGGCATCTGTGGGCCGGACCCTGTAACGACAAGGGCCGCCGCATCACTCGGGATGCCGGCGGCCCTGTGGTGCCCAGGAGAGGCAGGGCACCGAAAATGCACCGAATTTCATTAGGTTTCATAGGGTTTCAAGTCCCCAAGAAAACAAGCATCTTCATGTTTCATATGATGTTTTTGTGTTTCAAAAGGTTTCATAAGAGCGTATCGTAAAAGGTGGATAGAAGGGTGGATTGAGAAGCGATATGCGAACCAAGAACAGGCTGACGGCAAAGGGTATCGCGGCGGCAGCGCCCGGCAAGTATTGCGACGGCGGCGGGTTGTGGTTTGTGAAGCGTCCTGACGGCGGCGGTCAGTGGGTTCTGCGATTCACCATTCACGGGCGACGGAGGGAAATGGGTCTTGGTCCTTACCCCGGCGTCTCACTGGCGGACGCGCGGCGGAAGGCAGAGGAGGCCAACGCTAAGGGCCGCGAAAACGTTGACCCGATCAAAGACCGGGAACGCCAGAGGAAGGAGGCCGTTCGAAACCTGCACCTGTTCGAGGATGTTGCCCGCGATGCATTCGAAAGCCGCAAGGCCGAACTGAAACGGGATGGCAAAGCGAGGCGGTGGTTCAGCCCTCTTGAGCTTCATGTGCTGCCGAAGCTGGGTAAAACGCCAGTTTCTGAAATCGACCAGATGGATATTCGCGACACCCTCGCCCCGATCTGGCACACGAAGGCGGAGACAGCCCGCAAGGCGATGGACCGCATCGGCATCTGCTTGAAGCACGCCGCTGCGTTGAACCTGAATGTGAACCTCGACGCGACAGACAAGGCGAAGGCTTTGCTGGGCAAGCGGCGTCACAAGGCGCAGCACATCCCCGCCATGTCGTGGCAAGAGGTTCCAGACTTTTATCAGAGCTTGAACGATGGAAGCATATCGCACTTGGCGCTTCGCCTGTTGATCTTGACCGGGATGAGGTCCGAGCCGATCCGGTTCATCAGAGAAGACCAGATCAGCGGCGATGTGTGGACCATTCCAGAAGACGGGGTGAAGGGAAGGTTGGATACAACACGCGAGTTTCGCGTGCCGCTCTCGCCGGAAGCCCTTCGCGTCATCGAACAGGCCCGAGCATTTGAGCGGAACGGCTACCTTTTTCCGAGTTCGGGGAAGAAATCAGCCGTTATTTCCGACAATACAATGCGGAAGGTGATGAAGTCGCGCGGCCTTGACGCCGTGCCGCACGGTTTTCGGAGCAGCCTGCGTGTCTGGCTGGCGGATTGCACTGACGCCCCGCATCAGGTGGCGGAGACTATCATCGCCCATTCGATTGGAAGCGCAGTCGTGAAGGCTTACCTGCGAACCGACTTCTTGGAACAGCGCCGTGCCCTGACGAACCGTTGGGCCGATTTCGTCACCGGGAAGTCCTCGGGCGAGGTCGTCAAGCTGGTCGTCGGGCAGTGATGGCAAAGATCAAGCAGAGAGAGACAGAGGGGTTTTTCAAACCCGGACCCGACCCGAGGGCGGAGGAATTGGTCTGGGACCGCGCACGGCTGTTCATGTCGCAGTATTTTCCAGACTGGTGGGGGCCTGTGGCGGAGGTTTACTACGAAGTTGCGTTTACTTTGGACCATGTGACCACAGAAGATGGGTCTGAAGTTCGTCGTTACAGGCTTGTGCCGCAATTCGTTCCCGAAATGGCCTCTGCGGCGGCGCACGACACGGATGTTTTCGATTTGGTCATGGACATCTGCGCCTCATCCGTTCGCCTAGAAGGCTCGGTGCCCCGAGGATTTCGGAACCTTGTATCGGGCGTGCTTGATGGAACGGTTAAGCGGCCCAAGCGAAAATCCAAGGCAGCCACCAAGAGTTGGAAACGCAATTTCATGCTTTTCCATCTCACGCACGAACTGGTTGACGAGTTCGGCCTGAACCCGACCTTCGGCATTCCGACGGATGCGGACGCCCCAGCAAGGCAAGACCTAAGGTGGAGCGCATCCGCGCTCATTGAGAAGGTTTTCAAACAGGCGGGCATTCCTGCCGTCGATGAACGGGGCGTAACGCTCGAACAGAACACCGCGATGAATGTATGGCACAAGCGCAGTTTCGTCGCGGCGATGCAGAAAGCCCGCGCCGAGCGCAGCCAATGGTTTCACCGTCTGTGCAACGAGGTGCAAAGCGGGGCCGACGGCGAAGCATTGCACCCATTCCTAAAGGAATAGCGCCAATGCTGGCCGCAGCATGTGGCGGCATCAAATGACATCTCAACGCGAATCAAGAGGTCGCAGGAAATGTCACTTTCTATCATCCCTGAAACGCAGCCTGCCATCTTGGCAGTCCAGAAGCTGCCGAACGAAGGCGGAAAATACCCGGTTGAAAAGCTGATCAGCACCAAGGAGGTCTGCTTCCTCTACGGCGTCAGCCACTCCACGATCTGGCGCTGGGTCAAGGGGGGTTTGATGCCCAGCCCGCTTCGGATCGGGCGGCGCACCTACTGGGTTGGTTCCATGCTTCAAGCCCACCTTGCCGACCTGAAGGCCCGCCATGCGTGATCAGGGGCGCTTAGAATATCGGGTGTCCGATCAAGACGGACAGTCTTTCATTATTTCCCTGCGCCACGGTCGGGAACGTGACACGCTGGATGCCCTGATCCGGGGCGGTGCAACGGGTTGCACGTTCTACGATGACCCCGCGCCGCGCTGGGCAGGCAACATTTTCAAGCTGCGCTGCCGTGGCCTGATCATCAAGACCGAGCGGGAGAAGCACGGCGGGGCCTATCCCGGCACCCATGCCCGCTACGTCCTGCTGTCGAAGGTGGAGAAGGTCGCAGGGGGTTCTTTCTGATGACTGGCACGCCCCGTCCCGCCCCGAATCTCCGCCCCGTGCAACGGGGTGCAAAATCCACCTCTGCCAAGCAATGGAAGCGCGAGGTGGGCCTTGCCCATGCCGCGCGCACCAAGTTGGCCAACGGGCTGCGTGAAAAGCAGGCGCGCGGGGAGCGGGTGCAGCCTTACATCAGACAGTATCTTTCCGCCGCTGCCGCGCGCTTCTGCGGGGCGCTGGCGGCATTGCGCGGTGAACCGGACCGACAGACCGCCGAAGCCCTTGCCGCCACTGTAAACCCTTGGCGCGAGGGCTACCGGCCCATCCGGTGGCACAAGCACTCTAAGAAAAGCGGCGGCTATCGCCCGATCTGTGCGCTGCCGCCCGACTTGAAAGCCGTGCACTACGTGATTGCCGGGGCGCTCAAGGCGGCGTTTGTGCCGAACAACCATATTTACGGGGTGACGGGTCGGGGCCGCGATGAAGCCGCCCGCCGTCTCAAGGAAGCCCAGAACGCGGGGCAGACCTATCTTGCGAAGCTCGACATCGTGGACTGCTTCCAGAGCATCAACCCCGACAGCCTTTATCAACTGCCACTGCCAAAGGAGGTGATCCGCCGCGCGCTCGATACGCGCAACATGACGTTTGAAGAATGGGAACCCCAGAAAGGGACGACGGCCAATCGACGCCTCTCTGGTATTCCTATGCACTCTCACAGTGAAAGCGGGCCACGGGGCCTGCTGCAAGGCTCGCCAGCTTCCAATCTCATCCTCGCATGGCTGTTGAACGACATGTCCATGCCCGAGGGTGCGATGGTTCTGATCTGCACCGACAACATCGCCGTTGCCGCCGCAGACCCTACCACAAGGCAAGCGGTGATTGAATCCTTGGTCGCGTATTTCCAGCGCGATTGCCCCGCAGGCCCGCTGAACCTGTGCCCCGCCGTTTATGCGGGGCCGGGAACGGAACCTCTGGACTTTCTGTCCTACGCCTTTGACCCTGACAGCCCTGAAATCAGCGTTGCCGAAGCTGCCCTGTCCAAGCTGGAAAAGCGGCTGGCCGATCTGGAAGACGACGACACGCTGGGCGACCTGACCTTCGCCTTGGCCATCTGGCAGGCGTTGCGGACCTTTCGCAACGGGTTCAGCGCGGCGGGGGACGTGGACGCCCACCTTGACCGCTGTGCCGAATTGACAGGCTTCTGGCTCGACGGCAGGCAGAACGCTTTCCTGTCCGACCTGCACGCCCATGTCTTCGATCCGCCAACCACGACCGAAGGCGCGGTGATAGCCCGCCTGTTGCAAGGGTTTCGCTTGCACCAAGGCCCTAGCTGCTCCTAAAAAGCGCACTGCGCTGCATACGCAAGCGGCGCTGGATCAAGTCGCCAAGCCAAAACCGTGTGGCACCTGCGTCCTACTGCAACGCTTCGGCGATGGAATGCTCGACCAACTTGTTGCCCTCGAAGAAGCAGTAGATGTCATACTTCAGTTCGAGGTTCAGCGCGTTCTTTGCGGTAAATGTCGAAGTGACCCGCACATTTCCGTTCTTGTGCGCGAAGTATGACAGGTCCACGAAGCGCGAAAAATCAACGGTGGATGGGTGCGTTGCCGCGCTTTTCGCCACTACTTCGCAGGCATCGACAGCAGCGGTTTGTGAAAGGGGAAGGACTGCTTCAAATGTTGTGTCCCCCGAAGCGTCGCCCGGCTTGAACCACACATTGAACACGTCGGTCCCTTCCCCGCACATGACGAAAAATACCGGATCATTTGGCTTACTTCGGTCGGCGGATTTGGAAACTGTGCCGGGGTCGGGGTTGGGGCAGTTTGCGTTCTCACGGGCAATCTTGTTAACGACCGCCACAATCTCCGCCTTAAACTTTGAAGTGCTGTCATCCCAATAAAAGTGGTCCTCGACAAAGACCCGCGCGCCGTCTCCCGAGTGCTCTATCCCCCTTAGGGCCGCATTTGGCACCCAGCCTTTTACAAAGGTCAGCCATTCGGGGGTGACGATCTGAACCTCTGTCCAATCCCCCTTCACGCAAAGGCGGCGAACAGTCGTTGACTTGTCGATCTGGTGATAGTGCGCCTCGCCAAGTATCTTTGAAGCTTTTTCATTCTTGATCCGAGCGGAGCTTTCGTCTGGCTCTACATATAGCGCATATTCCCCGGACACTGCGACGACATCGCCCGGCGAGGCTGTGCCGCCACTGCAAGCATTCGCGGACATTTGCACAGATGTCTCCGCCTCGGTGGAGGCTTGGTCAAGCTCTGGGGAAGCGGTGGGTTCTACGGGCGCGTCGGCAGTCCTATCCTCTTCAACTGCGACTTCGGCAGAGGAAGCCGACCGTGTTGCAGCAACTTCACTTGCCGCTTTGGGCTTTGACTCGGCGTTGAAACCGACAAAAAGCAAAGATGCGATAGATATCGCAAGCGAACCACCCAAGGACCGCAATGCTCGTTTGCGCGTGTGGAATGGCTTGAAGGGATAAAGAACCCCAAGCAACGAGACCCCAGCCCAAAGCAGAGCGGCCATTGAAACAACTGCCAGAAGAACCAACAAAGCAACCTCCCGCGAACACCTCAACCCAGAAGTGCAGCGGCGAAGTGGACAAGGCAAGTCGATTTTCACTGCGCGCCAGACTTGGAGGGCGCGAATGCCACTAGGCTTTGGGGCGTTAGACTTCGTTCCCTCTTCAGGCCTACCTCCTCTCTACGATGGGACACGGGCGCATGTTCCAAGGCAAGGCTTCTGACAAGTTCTGCCTGGGTGAGTCACTGCACGCGGTCTAAGGCGATGCTGGGCGAAAGCCGCCGTCCATACATCCGGGGCTAGGACTCGTAGCTCGGGGCGGGAGGAACGCCTCTATCCACCTTCACGAGCGCCCAAGGGTGGATGGAAAGGTGGATCGAAAAACCAAAAGTCCTGCAACCCATTAGGATTGCAGGACTTTTCTGGTAGTAATGGTGCCCAGAAGAGGACTCGAACCTCCACGCCTTGCGGCACTGGTACCTGAAACCAGCGCGTCTACCAATTCCGCCACCTGGGCAGGTGTCGTGACGGGCGATGTATAGCGGCTGCCGGGGCCTGTCAACGGGGCGCCGCCGGATTGCCCCCGCGCGCATTCGCGCCTTGTTCGCCGTGCCGCGGGGCGCTAATCAGGGCCGGAAATCTGCGGAGGCGCCTGCCCATGTCCAAGCTCGTCACGATCTACGGCGGTTCGGGATTCCTCGGCCGTTACATTGCCCGGCGGCTCGCCAAGGAGGGTTGGCGCATCCGTGTCGCCGTGCGGCGGCCGAACGAGGCGCTGTTCGTGCGCCCCTACGGTGCGGTGGGCCAGGTCGAGCCGGTGCTCTGCAACATCCGCGACGACGCCTCCGTCCGGGCCGCCATGGCCGGTGCCGATGCGGTGGTCAACTGCGTCGGCACCTTCGACAAGGGCGGCCGCAACAATTTCGGGGCCGTGCAGGCGGAAGGCGCCGCGCGGATCGCCCGGATCGCGGCCGAGAGCGGCGTTGCGCGTCTCGTCCATGTTTCGGCCATCGGCGCCGATCCGGAGTCGGACAGCGCCTATGCCCGCACAAAGGCTGCGGGCGCGGCGGCGGTGAAGGCCGCGTTCCGGTCTTCCGTGATCCTGCGCCCGTCAGTGATGTTCGGGCCCGAGGACCAGTTCTTCAACCGCTTCGCCGGCATGACGCGGCTGGGTCCGATCCTCCCCGTCGTCGGCGCAGGCACGAAATTCCAGCCGGTCTATGTGGACGACGTCGCACGCGCTGCGGTCAAGGCCGTGAACGGTGAAGTGCCCGCAGGGACTTACGAGCTCGGCGGTCCGGACGTCGAGACGTTCCGAGGCTTGATGAGCAGGATGCTCCGCATCATCGGGCGGCGTCGGCTCGTGATTAATCTGCCGTTCTGGATCGCGCGGATCATGGCCGCTCTGCTCGACTTCGGTTCCCTTGCGACCGGGCGGCTCCTCGCCAACCGGATGCTGACCGGGGACCAGGTGAAGATGCTCCGCCGCGACAACGTCGTGGCACCGGGAGCGAAGGGATTTGCCGATCTCGGGATCACGCCAACGCCGGCCGAGGCGGTTCTGCCCGACTATCTGTGGCGCTTCCGCCCGTCGGGCCAATACGAGGCGATCAAGGCCTCCGCGAAGAACCTCCGCGGCCACGGCTGATCGCCTGGGTGGGAACGGCGGCCCTGCCGGGCCGGAATTGTTTCTTTTTCAATCGTTTTTCCGGAATCGTTTGACCTCGCCGCCCTCACGGGGGACAGTGTCGGGCGGGAGTGGTTTTGATTGATCGTGGGAAGGGCGTCGAATGACGGCTCGTCTTTTGCTGCATATAGGCTACCACAAGACGGCCACGTCTTGGATGCAGCAACGTCTCTTCGTTCATGAGCACGGCTATCACCAGATCGCCCGCCACCGGGAGGTCTGGGAGAATATCGTCGCTCCGCATGGGCTTCTCTTCGACCCCGAAGCGATGCGCGCGGTCATCGCGGAGGGCATGCGCGCCGTGCCGGCCGGCAAGGTCCCGGTGATCTCGTCCGAAATTCTCTCGGGCCATCCTTTCTTCGGCGGCATGGGCAGCGACGACTTTGCGCGGCGGCTCAAGGCCATCGCTCCAGATGCGAGGATCCTGATCTCCATCCGTTCGCAGATGCGTATCCTGACGTCGGTCTACATGCAGTATCTGCTGCGCGGCGGCACGATGAGCCCCGAACTCTTCTTCGCAGGGGATCCGGAGCTTGGCTTCTACGGGTTCCGGCCGGAGCATTTCGAGTATCACCGTCTGGTGAAGCTCTATCAGGAACTCTTCGGCGCCGAGAACGTCCACGTGATCACGCAGGAGAGCCTAAAGACGGACATGGACGGCGCGACGAGCCGGCTCGCGGAGTTCGCCGGCAACGGATCCTTCGACGGGGTCCTTGCGTCGCACAGGTCGGCCTATGCGCCGAGCTACCCGGAATATGCCGTGCCGCTTCTGCGCCGCATCAACAAGCTGCAAAAGAGCGTGCTCGTTCCGGCGCCCACAATCCGCATCGGAACCACGCCGGACGGGTTCTACCGCGTCTTCGGCTACGTGCTGAGACGGCCGCCGTTCTCGTGGCTGCTGAAGGGATACCACCCCGTCTCAGCCCTTGTGGAAAGGACGTTCCGCGGGCGGTTCGATGACAGCAACCGTGAGCTTGCGAAGATCGTGGGGCATTACCTCGACCTGTCGGAATACGGCGGCGGCGTTGCCGTGCCGATGCCCGCGGCCGCGACTTCGGCGGCGAAGCGGCTGGCGGCGGCGCGCTGATCCAACCGGCCTTGTGACTCCGCCTGCGCGCGAATACACCTCGGCGCGCGACGGTGCGATTGGAAAGGCCCCGGGATGAGCGATACGCTGACGGCCCTCGTTCTGGGGCTTCTCGAAGGGCTGACCGAGTTCATCCCGGTCTCCTCCACCGGGCATCTTCTGCTGGCGGGGCACTTTCTCGGCTTCGAAAGTGCAGGCAAGACCTTCGAGGTGGTGATCCAGCTCGGCGCCGTGCTTGCCATTCTCGGGGTCTACGCGGCCAAGATCTCGCGCACCATAGCGGGGCTTCCCTCGGACCCCGAGGCGCGGCGTTTCGCGGGGTCAATCCTCCTCGCCTTTCTGCCCGCGGTCGTGGTGGGCGTGCTGGCCCATGACTTCATCAAGGACGTACTCTTCGAAAGCCCCCGGCTCATCGCCACGATGCTCATTGCCGGGGGTGTCGTGCTGCTCGTGGTGGACCGCCTGCCGCTCAGCCCCCGCTATCACGACGCCGACCGCTTCCCGCTCTGGATGGCCTTCGGCATCGGTGTCGTCCAGTGCCTGGCCATGATCCCCGGCGTGTCCCGCTCCGGCGCCACCATCGTCGGCGCACTGGCCTTCGGGGCCGACAAGCGATCGGCGGCGGAGTTCTCGTTCTTCCTCTCGATGCCGACGATGGCCGCTGCCTTCACCTATGACCTCTGGAAGAACCGCGACGTTCTCGACTGGAGCGCGCTGGGCGAGATCGCCGTCGGGTTTGCGGCGGCCTTGGTGACGGCGGTTCTCGTCGTCAACTGGCTCCTCGGATACGTCAGCCGGCATGGCTATGCGCTCTTCGGATGGTGGCGAATCATCGTCGGCGCTACGGTTCTTGCCGCGCTGAGCCTCGGTTACTGAGTAATACGTCAGAACGAGTTACCTAAATTTTCGTTTTTTTTCGACCAGGCGCATGCAGCTCCGCGAAAAACGGTGAAATAGGTAAACCATACTGACTTTTATTCTTGCCGGATCGGCGGTAGCTATGCGCACCCTGTGTTCCGCCGGAAAGTCCTGCCCATGGCCAAGCAACGCATGCTCCAGTTCGTGACCGTCTCGAGGGAGATGCCGGAGAAACGTGCCGCCAGTGTCCGCGCGCAGGATTTCAACGAGATCTACCGCGAGTTCGCCGCCCAGAAGGCGGCCGAGCAGGCCGGCCGCTGCAGCCAGTGCGGCGTGCCCTATTGCCAGACCCATTGCCCCCTGCACAACAACATCCCCGACTGGCTAAGGATGACCGCCGAGGGCCGGCTGCAGGAAGCCTACGAGCTTGCGCAGGCCACCAATACCTTCCCGGAGATCTGCGGCCGCATCTGCCCGCAGGACCGGCTCTGCGAAGGCAACTGCGTCATCGAACAGGCGGGGCACGGCACCGTCACCATCGGCGCGATCGAGAAATACATCACCGACACCGCCTGGGACATGGGATGGGTGAAACCCGTGAAACCGGTGCAGGAGCGCGCCGAAAGCGTCGGCATCATCGGCGCGGGGCCGGGCGGGCTGGCGGCGGCCGATGCGCTGCGCCGCACGGGCATGCAGGTCACGGTCTATGACCGCTACGACCGCGCGGGTGGACTCATGACCTATGGCATCCCCGGCTTCAAGCTGGAGAAGGACGTGGTGATGCAGCGGATCGCCCAGCTGGAACAGGCCGGCGTCCAGTTCGTGCTTAACTGCAATGTCGGCGAGGACCTCGCCTTCGACGCGATCCGCGGCAAGCACGACGCCGTGATCATCGCCACCGGCGTCTACAAGAGCCGCGACCTCGGCGGGCCGAACGCGGGTGCCGCCGGCATCGTCCGCGCCATCGACTACCTGACCGCCGCGAACCGCAAGAGCTTCGGCGACGACGTGCCGGAATTCGATTCCGGCGAACTGAACGCGGAGGGCAAGCGCGTCGTCGTCATCGGCGGCGGCGACACTGCGATGGACTGCGTGCGCACCGCGATCCGCCAGGGCGCGCAGTCGGTCAAGTGCCTCTACCGCCGCGACCGGGCCAACATGCCGGGCAGCCAGCGCGAGGTCGCCAACGCCGAGGAGGAGGGCGTCGACTTCGTCTGGCTGACCGCGCCGCGCGGCTTCACCGCCGGCGAGTCCGTTGAAGGCGTGCTCGTCCAGCAGATGCGGCTCGGCGCGCCGGACGTCACCGGGCGGCAGTCGCCGGAGGTGATCGAGGGCGCGGACTATGTCGAGCCCGCCGATCTGGTGATCAAGGCGCTGGGATTCGAGCCGGAGGACCTGCCGAAGCTCTGGGGCGTCGAGGGCCTGGAGGTCACCCGCTGGGGCACCGTGAAGGCCGACTTCCGCAGCCACGCGACGAGCCTGCCGGGCGTCTTTGCCGTGGGCGACATCGTTCGCGGCGCCTCGCTTGTCGTCTGGGCGATCCGCGACGGGCGCGAGGCGGCGGACAGCGTGCTGGACTATCTCGCCGGCGCGCAGGCCGTGGCGGCGGAATGAGGGACGGCGGCCCGGGGAAAGGGCCGTCGGATCGGCGTCGGGCTGGCGTCGGGTTCGCGTCGGGTTCGCGTCGGTTTTCCGTCCCGACAGAGCGTGCGCCGCAAAGATTAACGGGTCAGGGACGCTGACCTTGAGAGTGAAGGAAACCTGACCGTGGCGAACGCGGCAAGGATCGTGTTGACAGGGGCGCTCGCGCTTCTCGCCCCGCCGGCCCTCGCCGGCGGCAAGTTCGCCGCGCCGCAGGGCTGCGAGGTCTTTGCGACCGTGCAGATGCGGTCCTGCCAGGTCTCGCAGCACTACCGCTGCCAGGGCGATGCGGCGGGCGACCAGTGGGCGCTCTACATGGACGGCCAGGGGCCCTATTACCTCAGCAAGATCGACAGCGAGACCCGCTGGCTGGAAAGCTACGACCTGACCACGGGCGAGCAGGACCGGCTGGCGGGCGAGACCGACCCGGCGTCCTTCACCACGCTCCTTTCCACCGGGCGGGACGATTACGATTTCACCACGGAGAGCGGAACGGGCGAGGTGCGCCGCTATACCGGCTATGATGAGCTGACCGGCGAGCGTGTCACCATCGACGGGGTGACGCTGGAGCGCACGCGCTTTGACCTGACCGCCTGGGATTCCGGGGGCCAGATGCTCTGGCACCGCAGGGGGCGCCAGCTTGTCCACCGTGACTGGCGGATCTTCTGGGCCGACACGGAAGATTTCGAGAACAGCTTCGGCGACCGGGAAAGCCTGGTAGACACGCCGATGCAGTTCGCGCTTCCGGGCGAGAAGGGATTCCTCGCGACCGATCCGATCTACGACTGCGACGAACTGGTGACCCAGGCGGCGCAACCCTTTCCAACCCTCGCAAGCGGAGGATGACGGCCATGACCGAGTTTGACACGCACTGGGCCGAGGCAGAGGCCGCGAAGCGCAAATGGATGGCCGAAAACAGCCTCTATCGCAGCGAGGACGAGCATTCCTCCTGCGGGGTCGGGCTCGTGGTCTCGATCGACGGCAAGGCCAGCCGCAAGGTCGTGGCCAACGGGATCGAGGCGCTGAAGGCGGTCTGGCACCGCGGCGCGGTCGATGCCGACGGCAAGACCGGCGACGGCGCGGGCATCCATGTGCAGATCCCGGTGAAGTATTTCTACGACCAGGTACGGCGCACCGGGCACGAGCCGGACCCGAAGAAGCTGATCGCCGTCGGCCAGGTCTTCCTGCCGCGCACCGACTTCGGCGCACAGGAACGCTGCCGGACCATCGTGGAGACGGAAGTCCTGCGGATGGGCCACTACATCTACGGCTGGCGCCACGTGCCGGTGGACACGAGCGTCCTGGGCGAAAAGGCCAACGCGACGCGCCCCGAGATCGAGCAGATCCTGATCCGCTGCGAGAAGGACATCGACCAGGAGCAGTTCGAGCGCGAGCTCTACATCATCCGCCGGCGGATCGAGAAGGCGGTGATCGCGGCGCAGATCGCCGGCATGTACATCTGTTCGCTCTCGTGCCGGTCGGTGATCTACAAGGGGATGATGCTGGCCGAACAGGTTTCGGTCTTCTACCCCGACCTGATGGACGAGCGATTTGAATCCGCCTTCGCCATCTATCACCAGCGCTATTCCACCAACACCTTCCCGCAATGGTCGCTGGCCCAGCCCTTCCGGATGCTCGCCCACAACGGCGAGATCAACACGCTGAAGGGCAACGTCAACTGGATGCGGAGCCACGAGATCCGCATGGCCTCGGCCGCCTTCGGCGAGATGGCCGAGGACATCAAGCCGATCATCCCGGCCGGCACCTCGGATTCCGGCGCGCTCGATTCGGTCTTCGAGGTGATGGTCCGCTCGGGCCGATCGGCGCCGATGACCAAGACGATGCTGGTGCCGGAGGCCTGGTCGAAGGCCACGACCAACATGCCGAAGGCCTGGGCCGACATGTATGCCTATTGCAACAGCGTGATGGAGCCCTGGGACGGGCCGGCGGCGCTGGCCATGACCGACGGGCGCTGGGTCTGCGGCGGGCTTGACCGCAACGGGCTCAGGCCCATGCGCTTTGTGGTGACCGGCGACGGCCTCCTGATCGCCGGGTCCGAGGTCGGGATGGTGCCCGTGGACGAGGCGGTGGTGCGCGAGAAGGGCGCGCTCGGCCCGGGGCAGATGATCGCCGTCGACATGAAGGAGGGCAAGCTCTTCCACGACCGGGAGATCAAGGATCGGCTGGCGGCGAGCCAGCCCTTCGGCGACTGGCTGTCGAAGGTGATCGACCTCAACTCGCTCATGCGCGACGTGCCGGAGAAGGCCGTCTTCGAGGGCGCCGAGCTGCGCCGCCGCCAGATCGCGGCGGGCTACACGCTGGAAGAGCTGGAGCAGGTCCTGGCCCCGATGGCCGAGGACGGCAAGGAGATGGTCGCCTCCATGGGCGACGACACCCCGGCCGCGGTCCTGTCGAAGCAGTACCGGCCGCTCAGCCACTTCTTCCGCCAGAACTTCAGCCAGGTGACGAACCCGCCCATCGACTCCCTGCGGGAGGCGCGGGTGATGAGCCTCAAGACCCGCTTCGGCAACCTCAAGAACGTGCTCGACGAGGACAGTTCCCAGACCGAGATCCTGGTGCTGGAGAGCCCGTTCATCGCCAATGCCGAGTTTGACGAGATGGTGCGCCAGTTCGGCGCCAACGTCGCCTTCATCGACTGCACCTTCCCCGCCGACGGCCAGCCGGACGCGCTGCGGCTCGGGCTGGAACGCATCCGGGCCGAGGCGGAGGATGCCGTGCGCTCGGGCGCGGGGCATCTTGTCCTGACCGATCAGCATCAGTCCGAGGCGCGGGTGGCGATGCCGATGATCCTCGCCACCTCGGCGGTGCACTCGTGGCTGACGCGCAAGGGGCTCAGGACCTTCTGTTCGCTGAACGTGCGGTCGGCCGAGTGCATCGACCCGCATTACTTCGCGGTGCTGATCGGCTGCGGCGCCACCACGGTGAACGCCTATCTGTCGCAGGATTCGATCGCCGACCGCATCCGCCGCGGCCTGATCGAGGGGAGCCTCGTGGAGGCGATGCGCCGCTACCGCGACGCCATCGACGCGGGCCTGCTGAAGATCATGTCGAAGATGGGGATCTCGGTCGTCTCCTCCTACCGCGGCGGCCTGAACTTCGAGGCGGTGGGGCTCTCCCGTGCCATGGTCGCGGAATACTTCCCCGGAATGCAGAGCCGCATCTCGGGCATCGGCGTTTCGGGCATCCAGCACAAGCTGGAGGAAATCCACGCCAAGGGCTGGAAGGGCGGCGCCGATGTCATGCCCGTCGGCGGCTTCTACAAGGCGCGGCGGTCGGGTGAGAAGCATGCCTGGGAGGCGCAGACGATGCACCTTCTCCAATCGGCCTGCGACCGCGCGAGCTATGACCTCTGGAAGCAGTACTCGGCCGCGATGCGGGCCAACCCGCCGATCCATATCCGCGACCTCCTCGACATCAAGCCGCTCGGCCGGCAGGTTCCGATCGAGGAGGTCGAGAGCATCACCTCGATCCGCAAGCGCTTCGTCACGCCGGGGATGTCGCTCGGCGCGCTTTCCCCCGAGGCGCACATGACGCTGAACATCGCCATGAACCGGATCGGCGCGAAGTCCGACAGCGGCGAGGGCGGCGAGGATCCGGCGCATTTCCTGCCGATGCCGAACGGCGACAACCCCTCCGCGAAGATCAAGCAGGTGGCTTCCGGCCGGTTCGGCGTGACCGCGGAATACCTGAACGCCTGCGAGGAGCTTGAGATCAAGGTCGCGCAGGGCGCCAAGCCCGGCGAGGGCGGCCAGCTTCCCGGGATGAAGGTGACGAGCCTGATTGCCCGGCTCCGGCACTCCACCCCCGGCGTGACGCTGATCTCGCCGCCGCCGCACCATGACATCTACTCGATCGAGGACCTCGCGCAGCTGATCTACGACCTGAAGCAGATCAACCCGCGCGCCAAGGTCACGGTGAAGCTCGTCGCCTCGTCCGGGGTCGGCACCATCGCCGCGGGCGTGGCCAAGGCCAAGGCCGACGTGATCCTCGTCTCGGGGCACAACGGCGGCACCGGCGCCTCGCCGGCGACCTCGATCAAGTATGCGGGCCTGCCCTGGGAGATGGGCCTGACCGAGG
Organism: Albidovulum sp.; assembly: GCF_008933605.1. Lineage (GTDB taxonomy): Bacteria > Pseudomonadota > Alphaproteobacteria > Rhodobacterales > Rhodobacteraceae > Albidovulum. The sequence goes on along the minus strand of NZ_WBUS01000001.1, from coordinate 13,579 downwards.
CGCACCAGGTGCTTGCGATGAACAAGCTCCGCGACCGGATCACGCTCAGGACCGATGGCGGGCTCAGGACCGGGCGCGACGTCGTCATGGCGGCGATGATGGGCGCCGAGGAATACGGCATCGGCACTGCCGCGCTGATCGCCATGGGCTGCATCATGGTGCGCCAGTGCCAGTCGAACACCTGCCCGGTGGGCGTCTGCACCCAGGACGAGAAGCTTCGCGCGGTGTTCAACGGCACGGCCGACAAGGTGGTGAACCTCATCACCTTGTACGCCCAGGAGGTGCGGGAAATCCTTAGCCAGATCGGCGCGCGGACGATGGATGAGATCATCGGCCGCGCCGATCTCCTGACGCAGGTGAGCCGGGGTCACGCGGACCTCGACGACCTCGACCTCAACCCGCTCCTCATCACCGTCGACGGGTCGGACCGTATCGTCTACGACCGGTCGAGGCCGCGGAACGCCGTGCCCGACACGCTGGATGCAGAGATCATCCGTGACGGCGCGCGGTTCTTCGAGGACGGCGAGAAGATGCAGCTTTCCTATGCCGTGCGGAACACCCACCGGACGATCGGGACACGCGCCTCCTCGCTCATCGTCCGGAAGTTCGGGATGCGCAACAGCCTGCAACCCGACCACCTGACGGTGAAGCTGACCGGGTCCTGCGGCCAGTCGCTCGGCGCCTTCGCGGCTCCGGGGCTGAAGCTCGAGGTGTCGGGCGACGCGAACGACTACGTCGGCAAGGGCCTGTCGGGCGGCATGATCGTCGTGCGGCCGCCGATGGCCTCGCCGCTGGAGGCGTCGGAGAACACGATCATCGGCAACACCGTGCTCTATGGCGCGACCGACGGGTATCTCTTTGCCTCCGGCCGGGCGGGCGAGCGCTTCGCCGTCCGCAACTCGGGTGCCAGGGTGGTGGTCGAGGGCTGCGGCTCGAACGGCTGCGAGTACATGACAGGCGGCGTCGCCGTCATCCTCGGCCGGATCGGCGCCAACTTCGGTGCCGGCATGACCGGGGGCATGGCCTATGTCCACGATCCCGACGGCACTGCCGAGGAGTTGATGAACCTCGAGACGCTCGTCACCTGCGCGGTCAGCCATCCGCATTGGGAAGCGCAGCTCAGGGGCCTCGTCGAACGGCACGCGGCCGAGACCGGCAGCCTGAAGGCCAGGCGCATCCTGCAGCACTGGTCGGCGGAGCGGGTGAACTTCATCCAGGTCTGCCCGAAGGAGATGCTGGTACACCTGGCGCATCCCCTGAGCGCAGACGCCGAGGCGGTTCCGGCGGAATAGGCCGGCACGTCGACCCGCGCCCCGGTGCGGCGGAACGCCGCAGCGGGGCAGGCCGGCACGGGACAATCCGGCAACAGACGCGGGAAAAGCGCCCCGCTCCGGGACGGGAGCGGGGCCGTCGAGGTTGACCTGCGCCGCCATGGCGGTTCCACTTTTCGCCCAACCGGAACAGCCGGGCAGCGGGTCCATGCCGACGACCTATCTGGAGCAATTCTTCGCCATCGACCCCTCGGCCCCGCCCGGGTCGGGGACTTCGCTGGACGTCCAGCAGCTCGACCTCGTCGACTGGCAGAACAACAACGTCATCAACACCAACAACAACAACGGCGACCGCATCGACGGCTCCGACATCCGGCAGATGTATCCGGGCGACACGATCACCGTGATCATGAGGGGCCAGACGGTCACGATCACCGGTGTGACCTTCTACCTCGCCGACGGTCGCGTCCTGTTCACGCCGACGGACGGGACGCGGCTCTACGATGCGACCTTCCAGAGCTCGACCTTCGTCAACACGCAGGGCGGGCTGCCGGTCGGCGCCTTCGGACCGCCCTGTTTCACGCCGGGCACGCGGATCCGCACAGCGGCCGGCGACGCGCCGGTGGAGACGCTGGTGCCGGGCGACCTCGTGGACACACTGGACGGGGGTCCGCAGCCGCTGCGCTGGACCGGCCGGCGGAAGGTGGACGGCACGGGTGACTTCGCCCCGGTGCGGATCGCGGCGGGCGCGCTCGGCAACCGGCGGGCGCTCGTCGTCTCGCCGCAGCACCGGATGCTCCTCACCGGCTGGCGGGCGGAACTCCACTTCGGCGAACCCGAGGTGCTGGTCGCTGCCCTCCACCTCGTCGGCCGTCCGGGGATCGAACGCACACCGGTCCCGGAGGTGGACTATTGCCATCTCCTGTTCGACGATCACGAGGTCATCTTCGCCGAGGGCGCGCCAACGGAGAGCTTTCACCCCGGCAGCATCCTGCTGGCGGGAGACAGGGCGCTTTACGCCGAGATCGTGTCGATCTTCCCCGAACTGGCGGCGCGCGATCCGGCGAGCCTGGCGGCCGCGCGCCCGATCCTGGGCGGGCGAGAGGCCCGCGTTCTCGGCGGCTGAATCCGCCCGCGGCGGCGTGATCGGCTTGACCCCGACGGCCCTCGCATGATTGATCTCCTCCGATGGCGAAGGGCAGCAAACCGAGAACGAGATCGCGGCGAAAGCCCGCGCCGGCGCGCAGGGGCGCCACTCTGCGCGACCTCGTCAGATGGAGCGGACGCGGACTCCTGGGCCTTGTCGGGCTGTTCCTTTTCCTCGTCCTCGCCTTCACCGTCGTGAACCCGGTCTTCACCCCCTACATGATCGCCGAAAGCTGGCGCCAGGGCGGGGTCAGCCGGGACTGGGTCGCCCTCGAGGAGATCCCGCCCGAGGTGGCGCGGTCCGTCGTGGCGGCGGAGGACGCGAATTTCTGCCTGCACTGGGGCTTCGACATGCGCGCGATCCGCGCCGCGCTGGACGAGGGCGCCGGTCGGGGCGCCTCGACGATCACGCAGCAGGTGGTGAAGAACGTCTTTCTCTGGCAGGGGCGAAGCTGGCCCCGCAAGGCGCTCGAGGCGCTGATGACGCCGGTGGTCGAGCTTGTCTGGACGAAGCGGCGGATCATCGAGGTCTATCTGAACGTCGCCGAGACCGGAAAGGGCCTCTTCGGGGTCGGGGCCGCGGCCGAGGCCTATTTCGGCCGCCCCGCCGCCGATCTGACGCCGGTGCAGTCGGCGCTCATCGCGGCCGCTCTGCCCGATCCGAAGGGCCGCAACCCCGGCCGGCCCTCGGGATTCCTGCGAAAGCGCGCCGCCGAGATCGCCGACGGGGCGGCGACGATCCGCGCCGACGGCCGCGCCGACTGTTTCGAGGATTGATCGCGAGGGGCGCGGCCGGTATCACGGGGCCGCATCCGCGACACGAGCTTTCCGCATGACCCGTCTCTTCCACGTCCCGCTCTCGCCCTTCTGCCGCAAGGTGCGGCTGACGCTTGCCGAGAAGCGGATCGAGGTGGAACTGGTGGAGGAGCGCTACTGGGAACAGGGGCCGGAATTCCTGCGCCGCAATCCGGCGGGCAAGATCCCGGTCATCAAGCTCAACGGCCGGACCATGTCCGAGAGCCAGGCGATCTGCGAGTACCTCGACGAGACGGTGCCCGAGCCGCGGCTGATGCCGCGCGATCCGGAGGGGCGCTACGAGGTGCGCCGGCTCTGCGCCTGGTTCGACGACAAGTTCCACGAGGAAGTGACCTCGAAGCTGCTCTACGAGCGCGTCAACAAGAAGGTCATGAAGCTCGGCTACCCGGATTCGAAGAACGTCAAGTCCGGCTCGGCGCGGATCAAGTACCACCTCGACTACCTGAGCTGGCTTCTCGATCAGCGGCGCTGGCTGGCGGGCAACGAGATGACGCTGGCGGACTTCGCCGCCGCCGCGCATCTCTCGAGTCTCGACTACATCTCGGACGTGGACTGGAACCGCAGCCAGAACGTGAAGGACTGGTATGCCAAGATCAAGTCGCGGCCCTCGTTCCGGTCGCTCCTGGCCGACCAGGTGCCGGGCTTCCCGCCGCCGGCGCATTATGCCGATCTGGATTTCTGAGGCGGGCGGCCGGGGGCGCCGCCCCCGGACCCCCGAGGTATTTGGGGCAAGATGAACGCAGCGGAGTTCAGGGCCGCGATCACTGCGCGCGCCGTGGCAGAGGGCTTTTCGGCGGTCGGCTACTGCGCGCCCTCCGCGATTCCCGAGGCGGCGGGGCGGCTCGCCGCCTTCGTCGCCGCCGGGCGGCACGGGCAGATGGGCTGGATGGCAGAGCGGATGTCCTGGCGCGGCGATCCGGCGGCGCTCTGGCCCGAGGCACGGACCGTGATCATGCTGGCGGAGTCCTATGCGCCCGGCTACGACCCGCTCGCGGTTCTTGCCGCGCGCGACCGGGCGGCGGTGTCCTGCTACGCGCAGGGCAGGGACTATCACGACCTGGTGAAGAAGCGGCTGAAGCGGGTCGGGCGCTGGCTGATCGAGGAGGCCGCGAAAGGCTCTGAAGCGGCCGAAATCAAGGTTTTCGTCGATACCGCGCCGGTGATGGAAAAGCCCCTGGCGGAGGCCGCCGGACTCGGCTGGCAGGGCAAGCACACGAACCTCGTCAGCCGCGATCTCGGAAGCTGGTTCTTCCTTGGCGCGATCTTCACCACGCTCGACCTGCCGAAGGACGAGGCCGAGACGGATCGTTGCGGTTCCTGCCGGGCCTGTCTCGACATCTGCCCGACGGGCGCCTTCCCCGCCCCCCGCCAGCTCGACGCCCGGCGCTGCATATCCTACCTCACGATCGAGTACCGGGGCCCGGTGGACGAGGCGCTCCGGCCCCTGCTCGGAAACCGCGTCTATGGCTGCGACGATTGCCTCGCCGTCTGCCCGTGGAACAAGTTCGCGCAGGCCGCCCGCGAGACGGGCTATGCCGCGCGGGTCGGCGCGCCGCCCCTGGCGGAGCTGGCGGCGCTCGACGATGCCGGGTTCCGGGAGCGGTTTTCGGGAAGCCCGATCAAGCGGATCGGGCGCGACCGCTTCCTGCGCAACGTCCTTTATGCCATCGGCAATTCCCGCGACCGGCGGCTCCGCGAGGCGGCTGCCGCGCATCTCGGCGACGCCGACCCGGCGGTGGCGGATGCGGCGCGCTGGGCGGTGGGTCGGCTGGCGGAATAGGGACCGCCGGCGGCGCCCGCCGAATTCGGGGTGGCCACGCCGGCGATTCGGCTGCATCCTTGGGGTGTCCCGCTCTGTCGGGCGGAAGAACCGAGGAGGAAACCATGAGCCGGCCTGCTGCTGACCGTCGCACGAGTTCCGAGGGAAGCCGTCTGAAGCGCTTCATCGAGATCGAGAAGGCCCAGGGGGCCGAGGGAAGCCACCCCGCGGCCCGGGCGCTGCACGAACGCGCCGCGGAGCGCGACGACGGCACCAAGGTGCGGGAATACGCCCGGATCGAGCGGGGGCGGACGGCTTGACGGCGGGCCTGCGGCCTCAGCCGTCACCCTCGAGAATCGCCAGGATCGCCGCGAAGCCGCGCGCGCTTGCGTGATCGCGCGGCGTCTTGCCGTCACGGTCGGCGACGGTCGCATCCGCGCCCGCTGCGACCAGTGCCCGGACGGTCGCCTGGTGGTCCGGGCCGCCGTCCCCGAGAATCACCGCCTCCAGGAGCGCGGTCCAGCCCAGGTTGTTGACGTGATCGAGCGGCGCGCCCGCTGCAATGAGACGGCGCACCACCTCGGCATGGCCGAGCTCGGACGCGGCGATGAGCGCGGTGCCGTCCCAGTTGGTGTGGATGAGATCGGGGCGGTTGCCGAGATCGAGGGCGAGCGACATGAGATCGGCGTCGCCCGCGACGGCGGCGATGGTCACGACGTCGTAGCCCTGCCAGTCCTGCGCATTCATGTCGGCGCCGCCCTCCGCCAGCGCCCGCAATGCCTCGTCCGCCGAGGCGAAGGCGGCGAGGATCGTCGGCGTGCGGCGGCGGCGGTCGCGGACGTTCACCTCGGCGCCCTCGGCCATCAGGCGGCGCACCGCGGCCGCGTCGTTGTCGAGCGCGGCCCGGTGGAGGCTGCGGTAGCCGGCGATGTCCGCGGACGAGGGCGCGACCTGGGCGGAGGCCGGCGCGGCGGCGAGGAGGACAAGCGCGACGAGCAGACGGATCATCGGAAACTCCCAGATGTGCGGACCGGCGGCAGGCTTGCCGGGGCGAGGCCTGCGGACCATATGGGACAGGAATTCGGAGTGGGGCGCCAGCATGGACTTTCGCGAAAGACTTTCCGCTGTTCTGGAACGTCCTCTGGTCCGCAACGGCATCATCGCGGTGATCGTCCTTAACGCGCTGATCCTCGGGCTTGAGACGTCGGGGCGTGCCATGGCGGTGGCCGGTGGTCTTCTCGTGGCGCTGGACCGGATCTGCCTTGCGATCTTCGTGGCCGAGATCGGCGCCAAGATCTTCGTCCGCCGGCTGGGATTCTTCCGCGACGGCTGGAACCTCTTCGACTTCACCATCGTCGCCATCGCCCTCGTGCCCGCGGGGCAGGGGTTCGCGGTTCTCCGCGTGCTGCGCATCCTCAGGGTGCTGCGGCTCATCTCCGCGGCGCCAAGGCTCAGGCGCGTGGTCGAGGGCCTCCTCAGCGCGCTACCCGGCATGGGTTCGGTCTTCCTGCTGATGGGAATCATCTTCTACGTCGGCGCGGTGATGGCGACGAAGCTCTTCGGCGCGAGCTTCCCCGGATGGTTCGGCACGCTCGGCCGGTCGGGCTACACGCTCTTCCAGGTGATGACGCTGGAAAGCTGGTCGATGGGCATCGTGCGGCCGGTGATGGAGGTCCACGACTGGGCCTGGGCCTTCTTCCTGCCCTTCATCCTTCTCACCACCTTCGCGGTGATGAACCTTGTCGTCGGCCTCATCGTGAACTCCATGCAGGCGGCGCACAGCGCCGAGGAGGTCGCCCAGACGGATGCCTACCGGGAGGAGGTGCTGGCGCGGCTTAGGGCCATCGAGTCGCGGCTCGATCGGCAAGAATAGGGTCTATTCAGGCGCGTTTGCCGGCGACGATGGCCACGCCGAGCACCTCCAGCACCTTCGCCTCGATCTCGGCCGCGTTCATGCCGGCCACGGCATACATGTCGTCGGGGCTCGCCTGGTCGATGAAGGTGTCCGGCAGGACCATGGAGCGGAACTTCAGGCCGCGGTCGAAGACGCCCTCCTCGGCCAGAAGCTGGGCGACGTGGCTACCGAAGCCGCCGATGGCGCCCTCCTCGATGGTGACAAGCGCCTCGTGGTGGCGGGCGAGCGACAGGATCAGGTCGCGGTCGAGCGGCTTGGCGAAGCGGGCGTCGGCCACGGTCGGGGCAAGCCCGCGCTGGCTGAGGTTCTCGCGCGCCTTCAGCACCTCGGCGAGCCGCGTCCCGAAGGAAAGGATCGCAACCCGGCCGCCGTCGGCGACGATGCGGCCCCTGCCGATCTCGAGCGGCGTGCCGCGTTCAGGCATCTCCACCCCGGCGCCCTCGCCGCGCGGGTAGCGGAAGGCGCTGGGCCGGTCGTCGAGCGCGGCGGCGGTGGCGACCATGTGGACAAGCTCGGCCTCGTCGGCCGCGGCCATCACCACGAAGTCGGGCAGGTTGGCGAGGAAGGCCACGTCGAAGCTGCCGGCGTGGGTCGCGCCATCGGCGCCGACGAGGCCGGCGCGGTCGATGGCGAAGCGGACGGGAAGTCGCTGGATCGCGACGTCATGCACGACCTGGTCATAGCCGCGCTGCAGGAAGGTCGAGTAGATCGCGCAGAAGGGTTTCAGCCCCCCGGCGGCGAGGCCGGCCGAGAACGTCACGGCGTGCTGTTCGGCGATGCCGACGTCGAAGGTGCGGCGCGGGAACCGCTCGGCGAAGAGATTGAGGCCCGTGCCGTCCGGCATCGCGGCGGTGACGGCGACGATACGGTCGTCGGCCTCGGCCGCGCGGATCAGGCTCTGCGCGAAGACCTTGGTATAGGCGGGCGCGTTCGAGGGTGCCTTCTTCTGCTCGCCCGTCACCGGGTCGAACTTCGCCGTCGCATGGCCCTTGTCGGCGGCGCGTTCGGCGGGCGCAAACCCCTTGCCCTTCTTCGTCAGCACGTGGATCAGGATCGGCCCGGTCGCCCGCGCCTTCGCGGTGCGCAGGACGGGAAGCAGCTGGTCGAGGTCGTGGCCGTCGATGGGCCCGACATAGGTGAAGCCCAGCTCCTCGAAGAGGGTGCCGCCGATGGTCATGCCCTTCAGCATCTCCTTGGCGCGGCGGGCGCCTTCCTGGAAGGGCTCTGGCAGGAGGCTGATCGCGCCCTTGGCAGCCGCCTTCAACTCCTGGAACGGCGGCTCGGCATAGAGGCGGGAGAGATAGGCCGAGAGCGCGCCGACCGGGGGCGCGATCGACATCTCGTTGTCATTGAGGATGACGAAGAGCCGCTTCTTAAGGTGGCCGGCGTTGTTCAGCGCCTCGAAGGCCATGCCCGCGCTCATCGCGCCGTCGCCGATCACCGCGACGGCGTCGCCCGGGCTGCCGCCGAGGTCGCGCGCCACGGCGAAGCCGAGGGCGGCGGAGATGGAGGTGGAGGAATGCGCCGCGCCGAAGGGGTCGTAGGGCGATTCCGAGCGCTTGGTGAAGCCGGAAAGCCCGCCCTTCTGGCGTAGCGTGCGGATGCGGTCGCGCCGGCCGGTCAGGATCTTGTGCGGATAGCACTGGTGGCCGACGTCCCAGATGATCTTGTCGCGGGGCGCGTCGAAGACGGCGTGGAGCGCGACGGTAAGTTCCACAACCCCGAGCCCGGCGCCGAGGTGGCCGCCCGTCACCGACACCGCGCTGATCGTTTCGGCGCGGAGTTCGTCGGCAAGCATCCGCAGTTCGCGGTCCGACAGCGCCTTCATGTCGGCGGGCGTCGATACGCGGTCGAGCGTGGGGGTCAAGGGTCGGTCGGTCATGCGCCCTCCCCGGGCGTGCGCTCAGTTCTCGCGGGCAATAACGAAACGCGCGGCCTCTCTCAAGGTTTCGGCTGCGCCAGCATAGGGGAAAAGCGCGGCCTCCGCTTCGGCAACGAGGTCGCGGGCGCGTTTTTTCGCGCCCGCGAGGCCGAGAAGCGAGACGAACGTGGCCTTGCCCGCGGCGGCATCCTTGCCGAGCGCCTTGCCGGCCTTGGCCGGGTCGCCCTCCACGTCGATGATGTCGTCGGCGATCTGGAACGCGAGGCCGAGGGCGCGGGCATAGGCGGCGAGCGGCGCCGGGTCGGCCCCGGCGAGGATCGCGCCGGCTGTCGCGGAATAGGCGATGAGCGCGCCGGTCTTGCCCGCCTGGAGCGCCGTGATCTCGTCGAGCGTCAGCGGCCGGGGCGCGGTTTCGGCGGCGACGTCGAGCGCCTGGCCGAGTACCATGCCCTCGGCGCCGGCGGCGCGGGCGAGGGCGGCGACGAGCGCGATGCGCCGCTCGGCGGAACCAAGGGCGGGATCGGTGAGAAGCTCGAACGCGAGCGTCTGAAGCCCGTCGCCCGCAAGGACGGCGGTGGCCTCGTCCCATTTGACGTGGATTGTCGGCAGGCCGCGGCGAAGCGCGTCGTCATCCATGCAGGGCAGGTCGTCATGGACCAGCGAATAGGCATGCAGCGCCTCGACCGCTGCGGCGGCCGGCATGGCGACGGTGGCGGGAATTCCGTGGAGCGCCGCGCTTTCCAGCACGAGGAAGGCGCGCAGCCGCTTGCCCCCCTGCAACGCGTAGCGCATGGCATGGACGACCGGCACCTCGGCCCGCCGTGCAAGCGCGGCGTCGAGCGCCGCCTGCACCCCGGCCTGCGCCGCCTGCAAACGCTGGGCGAACACCTAGAGCCCTTCGACCGGCACCGTTCCGGCGGGCGCGCCGTCGGGACCGAGGGTGATCTTCGCCACCTTCTCCTCCGCCTCCTTCAGCTTCTTTTCGCAATGCGCCTTGAGCCGCGCGCCTTCCTCGTAGAGCGCGATGGATTTCTCCAGCTCCACGTTGCCGGATTCGAGATCGCGCACGACCGCTTCCAGCTTCTTCATCGCTTCCTCGAAGCTCATCCCGGTCAGATCGCTCATGCGCCCCGCTCCATCAGCACGTCCAGATGCGCCGCGACGGAGGCCGCGAGCGCGTCGAGATCATAGCCGCCTTCAAGGGCGGAGACCACCCGGCCGGCGCAGACCTCCTCGGCCAGGTCACGGATCGCGCGGGTGATCCAGGTGTAGTCGGCCTCGGTCCACATCAGGTTGGCGAGCGGGTCGTCGCGGTGCGCGTCGAACCCGGCGGAGACGAGGACCAACTCGGGCCGGAACGCCCGGACGCGGGCGAGCGCCGGTTCCCAGGCCGCGCGCATCTCGGCCCCGCCGGTGCCGGGGCGCAGCGGCAGGTTGATGACCTGCCCGTGCGCGCCCGTCTCCTCCGCCCCTCCGGTGCCGGGCCAGAGCGGGAACTGTTGCGACGAGACGAAGACCGCGCGCGGTTCATCCCAGAGGAGGTCCTGCGTGCCGTTGCCATGGTGGACGTCGAAGTCGAGCACGGCGACGCGGGCGAGCCCATGCCGGTCGAGCGCGTATTTCGCCGCGATGGCGACCGTGCCGAAAAGGCAGAAGCCCATCGCGCGGCTCGTCTCGGCATGGTGGCCCGGCGGGCGCATGGCGACGAAGGCGTTTCGCGCCTCGCCCTTGAGGACGGCATCGACAGCGGCCTCGGCGCCGCCCAGGGCGCGCAGCGCCGCTTCCCACGAGCCTTCGGACATGAAGGTATCGGCGTCGATCTGCGCGCCCTCGCCCGCTACGGGGCGCGCCGCCTTGATCTCCGCGACATAGGACGCCGCATGACAGCGCAGGAGCTCCGCCTCATCGGCGAGCGGCGCCTCCCGCCGGTCGAGCGCGGCGAAGCGGTCAGCCGCAAGGGCCGCGAGGATGGCGTGGAGCCTCTCCACCCGCTCGGGATGGCCGGCGGGCGTGACGTGGTTCAGGGCGGCGGAGTGGGTGAGGAAAAGCGTGGTCATCCCGCGACCCTAGCGCGGGCGCGGGCAATGGCAAGACCACGGGATTCGCGGCTGCCGGACGCCGGGCCGAATTCCATGAACCGTGCACGGGCGCCTTCTTGCCGGGCGCCGGCGCGCATCACCCAAGGTCCCTAGTCCGGCGCGAGCATGTAGCCTGCGCCGCGCACGGTCTGGAGGTAGCGGGGCTGCTTCGGATCGGTCTCGAACTTGCGGCGCAGCCGGGTGATCTGCACGTCCACCGCGCGTTCCTGCGCCTGCCCGGTGTCGCCCCGGCCGCCGCCGCGGTTCAGGTCCTCCACCAGCGCGGTGCGGCTCACCGGTTCGCCGGGACGCGCGGCGAAGATGCGCATCAGCGCCGCCTCGGTGGCGGTCAGCCGGATGAGGTCGGCACCGCGCCACATCTCGCCGCGGTCGACGTCATAGCGCACCTCGCCCATGGTCAGGACCTTGGGGAGCTTGGGTTCCACCTTCGCCGGGGTGCGCCTGAGGATGGCGTTGATCCGCAGGAGAAGCTCCCTCGGCTCGAAGGGCTTGGAGAGGTAGTCGTCGGCACCGGCCTCCAGTCCCGCGATCCGGTCGTCGGTTTCGCCCCGCGCCGTCAGCAGGAGGATCGGCGTCGCCATCATGGCGCGGAGTTCGCGCGTCAGGCTGATCCCGTCCTCGCCCGGCATCATCACGTCCATCACGATCAGGTCGAAGTCGAGCCCGGCGAGGAGCCGCCGCGCATGGCCGGCGTCGCGCGCCGTCGTGACCCAGAAACCGTTGCGGATCAGGAACTTCTGGAGGAGCGAGCGGATGCGCTCGTCGTCATCGACGATGAGGAGATGGGTGTCGGGCTGGGCCGTCATGCCGCACCGTCCTTGATGGCCTGGTACTGCCGCCGGATGTCCGGGTCCATCATCGCCTCCAGCACCTGGCGGAACCCGGCCACCGCCGCCGGCCCCGCCGCGCGGTAGGCGGCGCGCATCCGTGCCCGCTGGGCGTCGCTGAGTTCGCGCTCCAGAAGGGCGCCCTTCTCGGTCAGGAAGAGGTTGCGCTCGCGCTTGTCGCGCCGGCCGACCCGGGCCTCCACCAGCCCGTCGTCCACCAGTGTCCGGAGTACCCGGTTGAGCGACTGCTTCGTCACCCCGAGCGTGCCGAGAAGCGCGTTCACCGTCAGGCCCGGCTGGCGGTGGATGAAATGGATCGCCCGGTGATGGGCGCGGCCGTAATCGTAGTTCTCGAGAATCCGGTCGGGGTCGGCGGTGAAGGCGCGGTAGGCGAAGAACATCGCCTCGATCCCCTTGCGGAGCTGTTCATCGGTCAGGAAGAGGAGGCTTTCGCCCCCCTGGCCCGCCTTGCTGTCCGCACCCATGAACCGGAACCCTCCGCACCTGCCTTGAGCGCGATTTTATGTCAGCGATGTTGACTTTCCAAGACTCAACTGCTAGCGAGTCTCCGATTTCGCGCAACATTATGTCCGAAGCGGACCTAGTTCGCGCAACTTATGCAAAACGGGTGCGCCCGAGGAGGATGCGATGGCAGGGGCCTATGACGACCGCGACGGCAAGATCTGGATGGACGGCAAGCTGGTGGACTGGCGCGATGCCAAGGTCCACATCCTGACCCATGCGCTGCACTACGCCTCCTCGGTCTTCGAGGGCGAGCGCTGTTATGACGGCAAGATATTCAAGGGCCACGAGCACTCGCTGCGGCTGCGCCGGTCGGCGGACCTCCTGGACATGGAACTTCCCTACTCGGCCGAGGAGCTTGACGCCGCCAAGGAGGCGATGCTGAAGGCGAACGGCTGGACCAACGCCTATGTCCGCGCCATCGCCTGGCGCGGGGCGGGCGAGGACATGGGCGTCTCGGCCCGCCGCAACCCGATCCGGGTCGCCGTGGCGGGCTGGGAATGGGGCAACTACTACGGCGACGCGAAGCTGAAGGGCGCGAAGCTCGACATCTCGAAATGGAAGCGCCCCTCGCCCGAGACGATCCCGTCGGAAGCCAAGGCCGCGGGGCTTTACATGATCTGCACCATGTCCAAGCACGCGGCCGAGGCGAAGGGCTGTTCGGACGCGATGATGTTCGACTACCGCGGCTATGTCGCCGAGGCGACCGGGGCGAACATCTTCTTCGTCAAGGGGGGCGAGGTGCACACGCCCAAGGCCGACTGCTTCCTGAACGGCATCACCCGGCAGACGGTGATCGGGATGCTGAAGGACATGCAGGTCAAGGTGCACGAGCGCCACATCCTGCCCGAGGAGCTGGAGGGCTTCGAACAGTGCTGGCTGACCGGCACCGCCGCCGAGGTCACGCCCGTGGGCCAGATCGGCAGCTACAACTTCGAGGTCGGCGACCTGACGAAGCGGGTGGCGAGCGAGTACGAGAAGCTCGTGCGCGCCTGACGCGCGCACGAGCTTTACCCTTGCCGGCGTCACTCGTTACGAAACGGGGGTCACGGGCAGGCGGCCACGTAGGTATAGCCGCTGGGATAGCGATAGGTGCACTGGCGCGGCTGGTTGGCGGCGCTGACGAGGCCGCCCACCGCCGCGCCGGCCGCGCCGCCGAGCACCGCGCCTTCGAGCTTGTCGCCATCGTCGGAGGCGATCGCCCCGACGGCGGCGCCGGTCAGCGCCCCGGTGGCGACGTTCTGGTCGGTGGTGTTCTGGCAGGCGGCGAGGCCGCCGCGAGCGGCACGAGGAGCAGGAACTTCTTCATCAGGGATCTCCCAGGTTGGTCGCGTACCACGGC
>NZ_WBUS01000276.1 GCF_008933605.1 Albidovulum sp. | reverse complement strand
CCCCGGGGTTCGATGAGCCGGATCGGCATCGCCCGCGCGACGGCGACGACCTCGGGGTCGCGCGCCGCTCCCCGCAACTCGGCCGAGGAAAGCTCCGCGGTGTCGATGCGGGGTTCGGGCGGAACGTCGAGGCGGCCAACCGCGGTGCCGAAGGGTCCGGGCCGGGGGTAGATGGCCTCGGGGCGCATGCCCCGGCTGGCATCCCGAAGGATGACGAACTTTTCCATGGCTCTCTCCAATGACTTCGAAAAAATGGCGTCACGCCGCTGGCCGCATCTCCGGCCAGCCGCTTGGAAATTCTACCACGGGTTGCACGAGTCGGGCAAACGTCGCCCGCATGGCCGGTCAGATCAGCCCGTGCGACCGGAACAGCGCCTTGACATCCGCTTCGGGGCGCGCGCCGAAGTGGCTGATCACCTCGGCGGCGGCGATGCAGCCCATGCGGCCGGCCTTGGCCAGCGGCTGTCCGGTGGCCAGACCGTAAAGGAACCCGGCGGCGAACTGGTCGCCGGCGCCTGTGGCATCGACAGGCACGACGCGGTGCACCGGCACCTCCACCCGTTCCTGCCCGCGGATGAGGATCACGTCGGCGCCCGAACGGGTGCAGACGACGGTGCCGCATTCGGCGTGGGCCTGCGCCAGCGCCGCTTCGAGGTCGGCCGTCTGGTAGAGCGAGGTCCATTCGTGCTGGTTGCCGATGACATAGTCCATCTCGTCGCGCACCAGCCGGCGGAAGTCGGCGCGGTGGCGGTCCACGCAGAGCGGGTCGGACAGCGCGATCCCGGCCTTGCCGCCGCCTTCGTGGCAGGCTGCGGCGGCCTTGCGGAAGGCGGCCTTGCCGTGGTCCTTGTCGAAGAGATAGCCCTCGAGAAACAGGTAGTCGCTCTCCGCAACCACACCGGCGTCGAGATCAGCGGGCCCGAAGTCCGCCCCGGCGCCGAGGTAGGTGTTCATCGACCGCTCGCCATCGGGCGTGACGAAGATCATCGATCGCGACGTTGGCAGCGGTTCGGCCGCGACCGGCGGATTGGGGAAGTCGGTGCCCTCCGCCTCCAGCGACTTCGCGTAGAACCGCCCCAGCGCATCGTCCTTCACCCGCCCGACGAAGGCGGTCTTCAGCCCAAGGTTGCCCAAGCCCGCCAGCGTGTTGCCGACCGAGCCCCCCGGCGCCTGCGTCCGCTCCTTCATCGCGGCGTAGAGCGTCTCGCCCCGCTCGCGGTCGACGAGCTGCATGATGCCCTTCTCGATCCCCATCCAGTCGAGGAAGTCGTCGTCGCACTGGGTCAGCACATCCACGATGGCGTTGCCGATTCCGACAACCTGATAGCGTTTGGTCACAGGGTCTTCTCCTCGTAAGGACAGAGATCGCGGATGAGACAGGCGCCGCACTTCGGCTTGCGGGCGACGCAGATGTAGCGGCCATGCAGGATCAGCCAGTGATGCGCGTGGCGCTGGAACTCCGCCGGCACGTTGTCCTCGATGGCGCGCTCGACGGCCAGCACGTCGCGGCCCGCCGCGATGCCGGTGCGGTTGGCCACCCGGAAGACATGGGTATCGACCGCCTGCGCCGGGAAATGGAACCACATGTTCAGCACGACATTCGCCGTCTTGCGCCCGACCCCCGGCAACGTCATCAGCGCCGCACGCGACGAAGGCACCTCGCCGCCGTATTGCTCCGCGAGGATCTGCGACAGCCGCATGACGTTCTTCGCCTTCTGGCGGAAGAGCCCGATCGTCTTGATATGCTCGATCAGCCCCTCTTCCCCCAGCGCCAGCATCTTCTCCGGCGTGTCGGCGACCCGGAAAAGCACGCGCGTGGCCTTGTTCACGCCGGCATCCGTCGCCTGCGCCGAGAGCGCCACCGCGACGAGGAGCGTGAAGGCGTTCCGATGCTCCAGTTCCCCCTTCGGTTCCGCCTCGGCGGCGTGGAAGCGGGTGAAGATCTCGCGGATCGTGGTGTAGTCGAGCTGGCTGGCCATGCCGGGCGATATGCACGGGACCGGGCGTACCGGCAAGTCTTTGCTTGGATTGTGGCCGGTTCGGTGCCAGCCATGCGCGTTAACCGCAATTTTTCCCCTGAGTGCCAACATCCGGGCCTGCTATGGGACAGCCGGGATGAGCTTTCACG
>NZ_WBUS01000104.1 GCF_008933605.1 Albidovulum sp. | reverse complement strand
CCAGGGCACCGGGGCGGGTCGCCGGGCGCGCCTCGGGCATGACGCGCTGCGTTGCGGGCAGCGCCACGCCGGCCGCACGCAGTGCTTCGTTCACGTTCTCGACCGCGCCGTGGGTCAGGATGGGGCCGATGCCGGGATCGAGACCGGCGAGGATTCGCTGCGCCTTGCCAAGCGCATAGGCCCCGAGGATCGAGGCGCGTCCCGCGGCCGCATTCGCCCGCCACCAGGCATTGATGCCGCTCAAGACCTCGGCCTGCGGCGCCCAGCGGAAGACCGGCAGGCCGAAGGTGCATTCGCTCACGAAGGTATGGCAGCGGACCGGCACGAACGGGTCGGCGAGCCCGTCGGCCTCGGTCTTGTAGTCGCCCGAGACGACCCAGACCTCGCCGCCGACCTCCACGCGAACCTGCGCCGAGCCGGGAAGATGGCCCGCGGGATGGAAGCTGACCTCGGCGCCGCCGATCCTGAGGGGCACGCCATAGGGCAGCGTCTCCATCCGCACGTCCCCGAGCCTCAGCTTCAGCACCGGCGCCGTCAGCACGGTGCAGAGATAGGTATCGTGACCGGGCCGCGCATGGTCGGAATGGCCATGCGTGATCACCGCCCGCGCCACCGGGCGCCAGGGGTCGATGAAGAAGTCGCCGGCGGCGCAGTAGAGGCCGCGATCGGTGAAGCTCAACACGGGCGCGCGCGTCATGGTCCGGACTCTAGCCCTCCCGCCGCGCGCCACCACCGCAATCTGCGCTGCGCCGAAAAAACAGGCAAGGCGCGCGGCCGTAACCGACGGAAACCGGCGTCCGGCTTTCCTTCGCCGGAATCGCTGCCTAAGCTTTCACCATCGGGACGGAAGGGGCGGGGGATGGGGTCGGCGTACTTCAACGAGATGTTCGACGGCGCGACGGTCCGTGGGCCCTACGCGCGCCTTGAGGACTGGACCCGCGCCATGCCGGCGGAACTGCGGCAAATGAAGCAGGCGGAGGCAGAGGCGCTCTTCCGCCGCATCGGCATCACCTTTGCCGTCTATGGCGAGGGCGGCGATCCCGACCGGCTCATCCCCTTCGACATGTTCCCCCGGGTCTTCACGCAAGGCGAATGGCGTCGGCTCGAACGCGGAATCAAGCAGCGGGCGCGGGCGCTCAACGCCTTTCTGGTCGACGTCTACGGGCGCGGCGAGATCCTGCGCGCCGGTCGCATCCCGGCCCATCTCGTCTACGGCAACGTGGCCTACGAGAAGGCGATGGTGGGCTTCGTGCCGCCCAAGGGCGTCTTTTCCCACATCGTCGGCATCGACATCGTCCGCACCGGGCCCGAGGAGTTCTTCGTGCTGGAGGACAATTGCCGCACCCCCTCGGGCGTCAGCTACATGCTGGAAACGCGCGAGATCATGATGCGGATGTTTCCCGCGCTCTTCCGCGAGAACCGGATCGAGCCGGTGGAGGCCTACTCGGAACTGCTGCGCCGCACGCTGGCCTCGGTCGCGCCCGCGCGCTGCGAGGGCGAGCCCACCGTCGTCATCCTGACGCCCGGCCACTACAATTCCGCCTATTACGAACACTCCTTCCTCGCCGACCTGATGGGCGTGGAACTGGTGGAGGGTCCCGACCTCTTCGTCGAGGGCGGCCTTTGCTGGATGCGCACGACCGAGGGGCCGAAGCGGGTCGACGTGATCTACCGCCGCATCGACGACGCCTTCCTCGACCCCCTCTGCTTCCGGCCCGACTCCATGCTCGGCGTGCCCGGGCTCATGGATGTCTACCGCTCGGGCGGCGTGACCATCGCGTCCGCGCCGGGGGCCGGCGTCTCAGACGACAAGGCGGTCTATACCTATGTGCCCGAGATGGTGCGCTTCTACCTCGGCGAGGAGCCGGTCCTGCAGAACGTGCCCACCTGGCAATGCGCGAAGCCGGAGGACCTGAAACACGTCCTCGCGCATCTCTCCGACCTCGTCGTCAAGGAAGTGCATGGTTCGGGCGGCTACGGGATGCTCGTCGGCCCGAAATCCACGGCCGCCGAGGTGGAAGCCTTCCGTCAAAAGATCCTTGCCGATCCCGAGAACTACATCGCCCAGCCCACGCTCGCGCTGTCGACCTGCCCGTCCTTCGTGGCCGAGGGGATCGCGCCCCGTCATGTGGACCTGCGTCCCTACTGCCTCGTCGGCGAGACGATCGAGCTCGTTCCCGGCGGGCTGACGCGCGTGGCGCTGACTGAAGGCTCGCTTGTCGTCAACTCCTCGCAGGGCGGCGGGGTCAAGGATACCTGGGTGCTGGCGGAGTGACGCGATGCTGAGCCGGACGGCGGACAATCTTTTCTGGATCGGCCGCTACATGGAGCGAGCCGAGATGACGGCGCGGCTTCTGGAGGTCGGCGCGCGGATCGCGCTCCTGCCCTCGGCCGGGCACGGCTACCGCAACGAATGGGAATCGCTCCTCCAGGCCTCCGGCACGGCGGCGGGCTTTGCGGCGAAGTATGGCGACCCGGTGCAGCGCAACATCGAAAGCTACCTCTTCTTCGACCGCGACAATCCCTCCTCCATCGCCTCCTGCCTCGAACGGGCGCGCGAGAACGGCCGCATCGTCCGCACCGCTCTCACCTCCCAGGTCTGGGACGCGCTCAACACCGCCTTCCAGGAACTGCGCCGGATCGAGCGGCGCCCGCGCAGCCAGCTGGAACTCGGAGAACTGACCGAATGGACGATGCGCCACGCCGCCCAGGTGCGCGGCGCGATCGACACGACGCTTCTGAGGAACGACGGCTACGATTTCCTCGGCCTCGGCTACCGACTGGAGCGCGCCGACAACACGGCGCGGCTTCTCGACGTGAAATACTACGTGCTACTGCCGCGCGCGGATTACGTCGGCACCGGGCTCGACAGTTACCAGTGGACGACGCTTCTGAGGGCGCTGTCCGCACATCGCGCCTTCCACTGGGCCTATGGCGGCGACATCACCGCCGCCAAGGTCGCCGATTTCCTCATCCTCAACCGCCAGTGCCCGCGCTCGCTGACCACCTCCGTCGTCGGCGCGGCGGTGCATCTCGACAACCTCGCGGTGGCCTATGGCCGGCTCACGGCGGCGCAGGACGCGGCCGACGCGCTCAGGGACGAGCTGGCGCGGCTCACCATCGAGGCGGTCTTCGCCGAGGGCCTGCACGAATTCCTCAGCCGCTTCATCCGCCGGACCGCCGCGCTCTCCGCGGTCGTGCACGACGCGTACCTCAGCGGAGAGATGCGATGATCCTCACTGTGGCACACCGCACAACCTATCGCTACGACTCGCCGATCCGCGTGGCGGTGCAGAGCCTGCGCCTGACGCCTTCGGTCTTCGCCGGGCAGAGCGTCATCGACTGGTCGGTCGCCGTCGTGGACGGCCAGAAGGGCGCCGGGTTCCGCGACGGGGCCGGCGACTGGATCGAGAGCTGGTCGGTGCGCGGCCCGGCCGACCGCGTGACGGTCAGCGTCACCGGCACGGTCGAAACCTCCGACCTTGCCGGGCTGCTGACCGGCCACCGCGAGGCGGTAAACCCGGCGGTCTATCTCCGCGAGACGCAGGCCACCCGCGCCGACGCCGCCCTGACCGACCTCGCGGAGGCCGCCGCGACCGAGGCGCACGAACCGCTCGCGCGGGCGCATGCCCTGTCGCGCCGTGTCTCCGAGGCCATCGCCTACCGCCCGGGAGCCACCGAGGCGCACACAACCGCGGTCGAGGCCCTGGCGCTGGGCGAGGGCGTCTGCCAGGACCATGCCCACGCCCTTATCGCCGCCGCGCGCGTTCTGGGGATGCCCGCGCGCTATGCCTCGGGCTACCTCTTCGCGGCGGCGGACGGCGCGCCGCACGAGGCCGCCCACGCCTGGGCGGAACTCTGGGTCGGCGGGCTTGGCTGGATCGGCTTCGACCCGGCGAACCGCACCTGCCCGGACGACCGCTACATCCGCCTCGGCTCCGGTCTCGACGCCCGCGACGCCGCGCCGATCCGGGGGATCGCGCGGGGGCCGGGCCGCGAGACGCTCGACGTGACGGTTGCGGTCGCCCAAGGGCAGCAATAGTCTCCCGCCCGGAAAGACAGGGGGTCGCTTCATGACATATTGCGTCGGGCTCTTGCTCAATGACGGCATGGTGCTGCTGTCAGACACGCGCACCAATGCCGGGCTCGACAACATCGCGACCTACCGGAAGATGTTCACCTTCGAGGAGCCGGGCGAGCGCGTCATCGTCATCCTGACCGCCGGCAGCCTTTCGATCACGCAGACGACGATCGCGGAACTGCGGGAGGCCATCGACGATCCTGAGGCGACGCCCGAAACCTCGATCATGCTCGCCCCGACGCTGCTGAAGGTCGCCGAGGTCGTGGGCGACACGCTTGGCCGCGTGCGCCGCTCGGTGGACGAGAAGCTTTCCACCATGCGCCAGGGGGCGTCGGCCTCGCTCATCGTCGCGGGCCAGCGCAAGGGCGGCGCGATGCGGATGTTCCTCGTCTACCCCGAAGGCAACTTCATCGAGGCGACGGAGGACACGCCCTTCCTGCAGATCGGCGAGCACAAGTACGGCAAGCCGATCCTCGACCGCGTAGTGCGCCCCTCCACCTCGCTCGACGACGCGCAGAAGGCCGTGCTCCTGTCGATGGATTCGACGCTCAGGTCCAACCTCTCGGTGGGAATGCCGCTCGACCTAGCGGTCGTCCGCGCGGGCGAATGCCGTGTCTCCCATACCCGGCGGTTCGAGGCCGGGGATGCCGATTTCACCCGCATCAGCAAGGCCTGGTCCAAGGCGCTGCAGGACAGCTTCCTGAAGATCCGGATCTGATCGGCCCTCAGGCGCGGTGCGCGTCGAAGAACGCTGCGGCGGCGTCGTAGAACCGTGACCTGATCGCCGGCGTTTCCATCATCAGCTCGTGCTCGGCGCCCGCGACGCGGTCGAACCTCGACCCGGGCCAGCGCGCCATCCGCTCCTCGATGGCCGGGATGTTCACGATCCGCTCCTCGATGCCGAGCACGGTGAGGCACGGCAGGGCGGGTGACGCCATCCGGCGCAGATCGCGGCATTCGCGCAGCGCCTCCCGCAGCCAGGTGAGCGTCGGTCCGCCGATGGCGAGGTCGGGGTGGGCGGTGAGCTGGCGCTGCATGAACTCGAACATGCCCCGGTCGCGGGTCAGGAGATTCCCCTCGAACGGCGCCTCCAGCACGTAGGTCATGGGCGATGTGGAGGGCACCAGGCGGTCGCCGAGCCCGGCGACGGGACCAAGGATCGCGAGCGTCCAGGCGACCGGGCGCAGCGCGGGGTGCATCCGGATGCCCCACATCGGCGCCGAGAAGGTCACGGCGCGGACCGGCAGGCCGTCGTGGATCGCCCGCAGTCCGATGCAGCCGCCCATCGAATGGCCAACGAGGAACCAGGGCTCCGGCAGCGCCTCGGCCCGCAGGACAGCGACAAACGCCGCCACGTCGCGCTGATAATCCCGAAAGCGCCCGACATGACCCGGCGCGGGTTCGTCGAGCAGACGGTCGGCGATCCCCTGGCCACGCCAGTCGATTGTCGCCATGGCATAGCCTCGCGCCGCGAACTCCGCCGCGGCCGGGCCGTATTTCTCGACGTACTCGGTCCGGCCGGGAAAGAGCAGCACTGTGCCCTTGCCGCCGCCCCGCCAGAAGGCCGCCCGCACCCGCACCCCGTCGGACGTGTCGAGCCAGACGCAGGTCTCGCCTGCGGGGGCGTCGGCCACCTCCGCGAAGAAGGGCGCGGGCACCATCCCGTCAGCCGAGCGCGGCGCCAAGCTGCATCGCAAGGCCCATGTCGCCGTCGATGGAAAGCTTGCCCTGCATGAAGGCCGCCGTCGGGTTCACGTCGCCGGACAGGAGGCCCTCGAAGGTTTCGCGGTCGGCGGTGATGGTCACGTCGGCCTCATCGTCGCCCGCGCGCACGCCGGCGCCGTCGATCATCAGCGCGCCTTCGCCGGAGATGACGAATTTCGCGGTGCCGGGCAGGCCGCCCGACAGTTTCTCGCTCAGCGCGGCCACGGCCGCGTTCACCACATCGCTCATGCGTTCCTCCAAATGTGACCGCCGGGACCCTCGCGCGGGTTCGGCGTTTCGGCTACACTCTGCCCTGTAATGGAAAGCATCGCCACTCCCTTCCGGTCGTTTTTCCTCGTCTTTGCCGCAGCGTTATCGCTGGGTCTCGCCGCGAGCCTGCCGGCCGCCGCGGCCGAGCCGCTCGACCGGCTCTATGCCGAGCTTGCCGACCCCGCGAACGAGCACTGGCAGCGGACGCAGGCCGACATCCTGCGCGAATGGTCGAAATCGGGCTCTCCGGCGATGGACCTCCTGCTGAAGCGCGGGCGCGACGCGATGGAGGCGGGCGACCTTGCCGTCGCGATCGAGCATCTGACCGCGCTCACCGATCACGCGCCGGACTTCGCCGAAGGCTGGAACGCGCGGGCGACCGCCTTCTACATGGCCGGGCAGTTCGGTCCCTCGATGACCGACATCGCCCGGACGCTCAACCTGAATGACCACCATTTCGGCGCCCTCGCCGGGCTCGGCATGATTCTCGAGGAACTTGGCCGCGACGAGGCGGCGATCCGGGCCTATCGCGCCTCGCTGGCTATACATCCGCACCAGGACGCCCTACATCA
Source organism: Albidovulum sp. (assembly GCF_008933605.1). GTDB lineage: Bacteria > Pseudomonadota > Alphaproteobacteria > Rhodobacterales > Rhodobacteraceae > Albidovulum. Next base: position 5,549 of record NZ_WBUS01000104.1, on the reverse strand, counting down.
GGCGCTCGACCGGCTGGAGAAGAAGACCTCCGGCAGGTCACTCTAGGATCGGGCAGACGGGCAGGCCGCCGCCAAGGCGACCCGAGGAGCAGGCGCATGAACGCGGGCGCGAGGGTCACGGCGGTCCTCGGACCGACGAACACGGGCAAGACGCATTACGCGATCGAACGGATGCTCGCGCACCGCACGGGCGTCATCGGGTTGCCCTTGCGGCTTCTTGCCCGCGAGGTCTACGACCGCATCGTCGCCGCGCGCGGCCCCTCCGTCGCCGCGCTGGTGACGGGCGAGGAGCGCATCGTCGGCGCCCGCGCGCAGTACTGGGTCTGCACGGTCGAGGCGATGCCGACCGACATCGGCTGCGACTTCCTCGCCGTGGACGAGATCCAGCTCTGCGCCGACCCCGAGCGCGGCCATGTCTTCACCGACCGCCTCCTGCACGCACGAGGGCTTCATGAAACGCTCCTCCTCGGCTCCGACACCATGCGCGGTGCCATTGCCGCCCTCGTTCCAGGGGTGCAGTTCCTGAAGCGCGAACGCTTCTCGACCTTGAGCTATTCAGGTTCGAAAAAGCTCAGCCGTATGCCCGCGCGGTCTGCAATCGTCGGGTTCTCGGTTGAAAATGTATATGCCATCGCAGAGCTGATCCGCCGCCAGAAGGGCGGGGCGGCGGTCGTGATGGGGGCGCTTTCCCCGCGGACGCGCAACGCGCAGGTGGCGATGTACCAGGAGGGCGCGGTTGATTACCTCGTCGCCACCGACGCCATCGGCATGGGCCTCAACCTCGACATCGGCCATGTCGCCTTCTCCGCCACGGCGAAATTCGACGGCTGGCGGATGCGACAGCTTTTTCCGCACGAATTGGCGCAGATCGCCGGCCGCGCCGGCCGGCACACGGCGCCCGGCACCTTCGGCGTGACGGGCGAGGCCGGGCCGCTCGACCCCGAGGTGATCGAGGCCATCGAGACCCACCGCTTCGCGCCGATCCGGCGGCTGAACTGGCGGGCCTCCGCGCTCGACTTCGGCTTGGTCGACCGGCTCATCGCCTCGCTGGAGTCGTCACCTGAAAGCGAATGGCTCCAGCGCGGGCGCGAGGCCGACGATCTCCGAGCGCTCAAGGCGCTTTCGGAGCTGCCCGCCGTACGCGACCGGCTCACCCACCCGCGCGACCTGCGGCTCTTGTGGGACGTCTGCCGGGTGCCGGACTTCCAGGGCATCTCGGCCCAGGAACACGCAAGCCTCCTCGCCCGCATCTTCGGTTTCCTCCAGGAAGGGCACGTCCCCGACGACTGGCTGGCGGCGCAAATCCGCCGCATCGACAAGGCGCAGGGCGATATCGACACATTGTCCAAGCGGCTCGCGTATATCCGTACCTGGACCTACGTCGCGCAGCGCACGGGTTGGGTGCAAGACGAAAGCCATTGGCGCGGCGAGACGCGCGCGGTAGAAGACCGCCTGTCGGATGCGCTCCACGCCGCGCTGACACAGCGATTTGTGGACCGGCGGACGAGCGTGCTCCTTCGCCGGCTCAAGCAGAAGGAGGGCCTCGTGGCCGAGGTGAACGACAAGGGCGAGGTGACGGTCGAGGGCGAGTTTGTCGGCCGTCTCGAAGGATTCCGCTTCCACCAGGACGGCACCGCTTCCCCCGACGAGGCACGGACCGTGCGACAGGCCGCCTACGAGGCGCTCAAGCCCGAATTCCACCTGCGGGCGGACCGTTTCTACAACGCACCGGACACCGAACTCGACTTCACCGAGCAGGGCGGGCTGATGTGGGGTAGCCACGCCGTCGGCAAGCTCGTGAAGGGGCCCGAGTCGCTGAAACCGCAGGTTGCGGCCTTCGTGGACGAGGAGGCCGGGTTCGACGTGGCCGAAAAGGTCCGCCGGCGCTTGCAGCATTTCATCGACCGCAAGGTGGCGACGCTCTTCGAGCCGCTTCTCAACCTCGGCCGCGACGAGACGCTCGCGGGCCTCGCCCGCGGCTTCGCCTTCCGCCTGACCGAGGCGATGGGCGTCCTGCCGCGCGACGGCGTGGCCGAGGAGGTCAAGGCGCTCGACCAGGACATGCGCGGCGCCTTGCGAAAGCACGGCGTGCGCTTCGGCCAGTACACGATCTTCCAGCCGCTGCTGCTGAAACCGGCGCCGACCCGGCTCCGCCTTGTGCTCTGGTCGCTTCACGAGGGGCTCGACGAGTTCCCCGAAAGCCCGCCGCCGGGCCTTGTCACCGTGCCGAACATCGAGGGCGTGCCGAGGGGCTACTACACGCTGTCGGGCTATCACCCGGCCGGCGCGCGGGCCATCCGCATCGACATGCTGGAAAGACTCGCCGACATCCTGCGCACACAGGACAGCCGCGCCGGGTTCGAGGCCAATCCCGACATGCTCTCCATCACCGGCATGACGCTGGAGCAGTTCGCCGATCTCATGGCCGGGCTCGGCTACAAGGGCGAGCGGGCCGAGCGCGAGAAGGTGCGCGCAGAACCCGTCGCGGCCCCGGTCGCCGAGGGCGAGGCCGTGAACCCGATCACCGAGGAGGAGGCGGCGCTCCAGACCGTCACCGAGACGGAGGTGTTCTATACCTTCACCTGGGCGCCGCGCCCGCGCGGCAACCGCGGCGAGCGCCCGGGTCGTGGGCGCCGGTCCGAAGGACAGCCGCGTGACGGCCAATTCCGTGAAGGTCAGGCCCGAGAAGGTCAGGCCCGTGAAGGCCAGCCCCGCGAGGGCGCCGAGCGCCGCGACGGCCGGCCGCAGGGCGAACGGCGCGAGCGGGGCGAACGTGGCGACCGGCCGCGCGGAGGGAAGCCGCAGGGGAAGCCGCAGGGCAAGCCCGGCGGCAAGCCGCGGCGCGAGGAGGAACGGCCGAGATCCTTCGAATCGCGCCCGCCGAAGGTCGACCGCATCGACCCCGACAACCCCTTCGCCGCGCTGCTCGCGCTGAAAGACAAGATCTGAGGCCCGCTTGGCCGAGGGCGAGCGCATCCGCATCGACAAGTGGCTCTGGCAGGCGCGGTTCTTCAAGACCCGCGGCCTTGCGGCGGAGGCGGTGTCGGGCGGCCACCTGCGGCTCAACGGCGCGCGGATGGGCAAGCCTAGCCATGCCGTCGGCCCGGGCGACGTGCTGACCTTCCCGCAAGGCGGTCAGGTCCGCGTCGTCCGCATCCTCGCCTGCGGCGCGCGGCGCGGCCCCGCCCCCGAGGCGCGCGCGCTTTACGACGATCTGGCCCCCGCCGCCGCGAAAACCTCCGTTCCGCCGGCCGCGGCCGCGGAGGACTGACGTTCGCGCCGACTGCATCCTCGGACCTGCGACGGTCTTTCCCATCCCCGCCGTCTTGCATGGCGCCCGCCTTGGGGCTAGGAGTCCTCTGCCCTTCGGAAGTCCGGACCCCGTGCCATGACCTATGTCGTCACCGACAACTGCATCGCCTGCAAGTACACCGACTGCGTCGAAGTCTGCCCGGTGGACTGCTTCTACGAGGGCGAGAACATGCTGGTGATTCACCCGGACGAGTGCATCGACTGCGGCGTCTGCGAACCGGAATGCCCGGCCGACGCGATCCGGCCCGATACCGAGCCGGCGATGGAGACATGGGTGGAGTTCAACCGGGCGTATTCCGAGAAGTGGCCGGTCATCACCCAGCGCAAGGACCCCTTGCCCGAGGCCGAGGCGCGCGACGGAGAGACCGGAAAGCTCGACAAGTACTTCTCCGAAGCGCCGGGGGCGGGGGACTGATCCCGGTCGACTCGGGGCGATTCGCTCCAGCGGCGCGAATCAGTCGCCGCAGGGCAGCGCAAGCGAAAAATATCGCCCGAGGAGGCGATTCGGGCGGCTATGCCGCAGGCGCAATGCCGACTTGCCGCGTTGCAGCCCTTTAAAATGCACGCCGTTTTTGCTATGTTTCCGTTACAAATGACGAGGATCTCTGCGCGTCAGGCTGCTCCACTCGGCAGCCACGGGGGTACTGGGCGATAGCGAAAGCGCGAAACGGTGGCTTTGCGGCCTCCGCGTTTTTCTGTCGCTGTGGCGTAGGCAGGGCAGTTGCGAGGAAGCGCCACGAATGACCAAGACGAAGAAGAACGATTTCCGCCCGAACGACTTTGTCGTCTATCCCGCGCATGGCGTGGGCCGGATCATGGCGGTCGAGGAGCAGGAAATCGCGGGGTTCAAGCTCGAACTGTTCGTCATCACCTTCGAGAAGGACAAGATGACGTTGCGGGTGCCCACGCACAAGGCCACCGAGATCGGCATGCGCCAGCTTTCCTCGCCCGACCTCGTGACCAAGGCGCTCGAGACGCTGAAGGGCAAGGCGAAGGTCAAGCGCGCGATGTGGTCGCGCCGCGCACAGGAATATGAGCAGAAGATCAACTCCGGCGATCTCATGGCCATCGCCGAGGTCGTGCGCGACCTGCACCGCACCGACGACCAGCGCGAGCAGTCCTACTCCGAGCGTCAGCTCTACGAGGCAGCGCTTGACCGGCTGACCCGCGAGGTGGCGGCCGTGGCCGGCGTCGACGAGGCCGGCGCCCAGAAGAAGGTGGACGACGTCCTGCTTTCCCGCGCCGCCTGACGGCCGTTGCAGCCTGACTTGACGACACCGGCGGCGCCCCTCGCGCCGCCGGTGTCGTTTCGGCGGCCCGCTTTCGGTCAAGGGTCCTCCGACCGCGCTCCGAACGAGCCGTCGGCGCCGAAGACCGGCTGTCGGTCCCGGTGCGGGATGTCCCCGAGCCTTGCAAGCCAGGACTGGGCGGAGCGATGCCAGAACTGGTCGCTGGGAATGAGCATGTTGCGCTGGCGGAGCGCGCCCACGCGCAGCGAGACCACCCCTGCGCCGTCCCCGGGCACAGCCGAATAGATCGGCGTACCGCATTTCGGGCAGAAGGTCTGTTCGCGCCGGTTGCCGCTGTCGCCGGTCTTGACATAGGTGCTGGGCGTGCCAGCCAGGAGGCGGAACGTGCCCGGGAGCGTCGCGACGACCGTCCGGAACGCCGAGCCTGAGAGGGTCTGGCAGTCGGTGCAGTGGCAGATCACAACCCGGCCGGGATCGACGTCGGCCTCGTATCGGATGCGGCCGCAATGGCAGGTGCCATCGACCTTCATGCGCCCCTCCGGTGAAAAGAGGATCATCCATGTCAGCCTGCGCCCAGGGTGGCCACGCGCGCAAGCGGAATCCTGACCGCCCGATCAGCGCTGCCCGGGGTCGCCGTTCAGCCGGTGGAAGATATGGGTGAAGGTCGCCGCGCCGAGGACCGGAACGAGGAGGTTCACGAAGGGCAGGGTGAGCGGCGCGGCCATCAGGAGCCCCGCGACGAAGATCTGGCCGCCGTGGCGCCGGCGCAGTTCCGCGGCCCCGGCGCGTCCGAGCCGCCGCATCGCCGCCATCTGGAAATACTCGCGCCCGAGAAGGTAGCCGTTCACGGCCCAGAACACGAGGGGCGCGAATGGGCCGGACAGGACGTAGAGCACCAGCGCCACCGCGTTGGCCGCGACGATGACGCCGAGGAAGCGCAGGCTGTCGCCCAGGGCCTCCGTGAATGGCACTGGGCGGGCCGGGGGC
>NZ_WBUS01000103.1 GCF_008933605.1 Albidovulum sp. | reverse complement strand
GAGCGCTCCGATGCGCGCCTGCCGCTCGGCCAGGAGCGCCGCCCATCCCGGAAAGCGTCCGACGAACTCCTCGATGCGGTCAGTTTCCGGCGCACTCTCGGCCGCGCCCGCCTCGGCGCCGGCGGCCCCGGCCGCCGCTTCGCGCAGCCCCTCGAAAAGCGCGCTGTCCGCGCCCTCGGCCAGCGCCGCCTCGCCCACGCCGAGCGCCTCGGCGAGACTGGCGAGCAGATCGGCGCCGACCCGGCGGCGGTTGTGCTCGATGAGGTTGAGGTAGGCGGGCGAAACGCCGACCGCCCGCGCCAGGTCGGCCTGCTTCAGGCCGATCCGCTGCCGCCTCTCGCGCACCCGAGTCCCGGTCAGCGCCGACCGCGCCATGGCCCCATCCGCTCCCTTCCCCGCCCGCCGGGGTCGCCGGAGTTTACAGCTTATTCGAACCGGGATCGAGCCTTGCGCCCGGGTTTTCCGAAGCGCGCCCCAAGGCTCAGCAGTTCGGCGGGGCGACGTCCAGCGTGCGTTCCACGACCGGCCGGCCGTCGACGCACTCGGTCACGACGTACTGGTTGCGCGTGCAGGCCGAGAGCGCCAGCAGGGCTGCGGCGAGCAGCACGGGACGCCCTCCCGGCCGTCCCTTCGCGCCCGCGCGCGACGGGTGATCGCGCCCTGCCACAGCCTCCTGCCGCATCGCATCCGCTCCCTGGTTCCAACGCCGGCCCAGATAGACCGCGATTGCCGCCCGAGGGCAAGCGAAAAGGCGCGCAGACCGCCACACCGGTCGCCCGGCTGACAGGGATCAGCGCGCGCCGCGCGAAACGGCGGATGCTGATGGCCGGACAACCGGAAAGGAGAAAAGGATGACCCGCCATGCCCGGATGATCGCGCTCGCCGCGCTCGCCACGCTTGCCGCCTGCGAGGGGATGACCCGGCAGGAGCGCATGGTGACCGGCGGGCTGACCGGCGCCGCGCTCGGCGCCCTGACCGCCAAGGCGCTCGAGGACGACCGTGACTGGATCATCATCGGCGCGCTCGCCGGCGCCGCGGTCGGCACGCTCGTGGCGCAGAACAGCGCGACGAACGAATGCGCCTATGCGCGGGGCGACGGGACATATCACGTCCGTCCCTGCCCGTGACCCATGGGCGCCGGGCGGCAGCGCCCGCCCGGCCCGCGCCGTCCCGACCTCAGCAGTTGCCCGGGGCGACGGTCGACATGTCGCTGATCTCGTTCACGCCGGGTTCGCAATTCTCGAGCGGCTTCTGCGGCTCGGCGCAGGCGGCCAGCGCCGCGAGCAGGATCGCGGCGAGCGCGAGGTTGCGGGCGACGGCGGGGCGGGTATCGGTCAGGCGCATTTCCTCTCCTTCCGGGCGGCTATGCCGGCCACTTCGGTCATCATGCCGGGCGCCGGTCCAGTGCCGGCTCCCGACCCCATCCTGCGCCGGGGCCGGGCCCTCTGACATTGACCGGGATCAACCGGGGCGCGGAACGGCAGGTAGAAAGCCCCGCCGTTCCGCAACGTCACGCGCGCCTCACTGCAGCGCCTTGTCGGTGACCTGGTGCGTCCAGGCCCCTTCCGGCGCCTTGGTGATGACCGCATCCGACCCGCCCGACATCAGCGCCTCGACGGTGCGCTGGTAATCGGCCTCGTCCAGCGCCCCGTTCGACCCCGCGGTCAGCTTGGCGATCTCGCCCATCATCCGCTTCTGGTGGTTCTCGGTCTGGGCGCCGGTATCGTCGTTCTCCAGCACGATCATCGCCGCCTCGTCCGGATTCTCCTCGGCCCATTTCCAGCCCTTCATGCTGGCCCGGACGAACTTCACCATCTTCTCCTCGAAGGCCGGATCGGCAAGCTTGTCCTCCATGACGTAAAGCCCGTCCTCCAGCGTCGCCACGCCCTCGGTCGTGTAGTTGAAGTTGACGAGCTGGTCCGAGGTGATCCCGGCGTCGATGACCTGCCAGTATTCGTTGTAGGTCATGGTCGAGATGCAGGCCGCCTGCTTCTGCAGCAGCGGATCGACGTTGAAGCCCTGCTTCAGCACCGTCACGCCGTCGGGGCTGCCGTCGGTCGGCAGGCCGAGCTTGCCCATCCAGTTCAGGAACGGATATTCGTTGCCGCCGAACCAGACGCCCAGCGTCTTGCCCTTGAAGTCGCCAGGCGTCGTGATGCCCGATTCCTTCAGGCAGGTCAGCTGCATGCCCGAGGACTTGAAGGGCTGGGCGATATTGACGATCGGCAGGCCCTTCTCGCGCGCGGCCAGCGCCGAAGGCATCCAGTCAACCATCACGTCGGCCCCGCCGCCGGCCATCACCTGCGTCGGCGCCACGTCCGGCCCGCCCGGCAGGATGGTGACGTTCAGCCCCTCCTCGTCGTAGAAGCCCTTGTCCTTGGCGACGTAGTAGCCGGCGAACTGCGCTTGGGTGACCCATTTGAGCTGCAGCGTCACATCCTCGGCCCAGGCGGTCGAACCCAGCAGCGCCGCCATCGCCGTTCCGATCATCAGTCTCGTCATGTCGTCCTCTCCTGTTGCGGGTCCCGTTCCCGGACCCTGTTAACGCCGTTGCGACGGATGCCAGAAGGTCACCCGCCTCTCGATGAAGGCCACGAGGCCGTAGAAGGCCGACCCCGCCAGCGCCGCCACCGCGATTTCCGCCCAGATCATGTCGAGCGCCAGCTGCCCGATCGAGGCATTGATGCGAAAGCCCATGCCGACGATCGGGCTGCCGAAGAACTCCGCGACGATGGCACCGATCAGCGCCAGCGTCGTGGCAATCTTCAATCCGTTGAAGAGAAACGGCAAGGCCGCAGGAAAGCGAAGCTTCCACAGCGTCTGCCAGTAGCTGGCATGATAGGTCGCCATCAGGTCGCGCTGCATCGGCTCGGTCGCCTTGAGGCCAGCCACCATGTTCACGAGGACCGGGAAGAACACCATGACGACCACCACCGCCGCCTTCGACTGCCAGTCGAAGCCGAACCACATGACCATGATCGGCGCAATCCCGACGATGGGCAGCGCCGCGACGAAATTTCCGACCGGCAGGAGCCCGCGCTGCAGGAAGGCCGAGCGGTCGATCCCGATCGCCGTCGCCACGGCCGCGCCGCAGCCAAGGACATAGCCGGCGAGCGCGCCCTTGAGCGCGGTCTGCACGAAATCCGCCCAGAGTACCGGCAGGCTTGCCGCGATCCGCGCCGCGATGGCCGAGGGTGCCGGCAGGATCACCGGCGAGACGCCGAAGAGCCGTACCGCCAGTTCCCAGAGCGCCAGCAGCGTGATCCCGAAGAGCGCCGGCACCAGCCAGCGCGGCGCAGGCCCCCGCCCGCGCGCGAGGCGCGCGTTCACGAACCAGGCGCCGAACCACAGCGCCATGAGCGCGGCAAGGCGGATATCGACGAGCAGCGCCGCGAGCGCCAGCGCCGCCGCGAGCCACCAGCCGGGGGAGATCGCCCGGCTCATCGCACCAGCCCCATGCGGGCAAGCGTCGCCCGCTCGGCCGCGCCGATCAGCATGACCAGCCCCGCCGCAACGATGGCGGCGGCGAACAAGGCCGCCCAGATCTGCACCGTCTGGCCGTAGTAGGAGCCCGAGAGCAGCCGCGCGCCAAGCCCCGCCACCGCGCCGGTCGGCAACTCGCCGACGATGGCCCCGACGAGCGATGCGGCGACCCCCACCTTCAGCGAGGCAAAGAGATACGGGAGCGAGGCCGGCAACCGCAGCTTCAGGAGCACGTCCCGCGCCGAGGCGTTGTAGGTCCTGAGAAGATCGAGCTGCATTGCATCGGGCGAGCGCAGCCCCTTTACCATGCCGACGACGACCGGGAAGAACGAGAGGTACGCCGAGATGATCGACTTTGGAATGAGCCCGGTCAGCCCGAGCGAATTCATCACCACGATGATCATCGGCGCGATGGCGAGGATCGGGATCGTCTGGCTGGCGATGGCCCAGGGCATCACGCTCATGTCCATCGCCCGGTTGTGGACGATCCCGATGGCGAGCGCGATGCCGAGCGCGGTGCCGATGGCGAAACCGAGGAGCGTGGCGGAAAGCGTCACCCAGCCGTGATAGACGAGGCTCCGCTTCGAGGTCATGGCCTGGCCGAAGACCCCGTCCCAGAGTCCCACCGCGACCTGATGCGGCGCGGGCAGGACGGGGCGCTCCTGCGCCAGAGTGTCCTTCACCAGGGCCGAGAGCGAAACCTCCGTCCCTGCGCGCACCGCCTGGTCGTAGGTCCATGCCGAATTGAGCTTCACCGCCGCCGCGTACCAGAGCGCGACGATGGCGAGAAGGACGGTCAGGATGGGGAGGAGCGATTTCATTATCGCAGTAGCTTCCACACGCCTCGCTCTGACGTCTTGTTGAGCTTGCCTTCTTTCACCAGGGATTGGGCGGCCCATCGCATTTCATATTGCCACTTGTAGAACATACTTCCGGAACCCCGTAGATCGCTTTCGTGTCGATCCCAAATCCACTTGGCGACATCAACGATGCTTGCTTCGCCGCCCAAATCGTGAAGCGCGCGTGCGACCCAATTCCTAAGATCATCCTTCGTAATCATCTCAACTTTCCTTTTCCACTAAACCTCATCGCCATGCCCATGCCTCAGCCCCTCGCGCACCCGGTGGGCGATCTCGATGAACTCCCGCGAATCCCGGATATCCAGCGGCCGCTCCCGCGGCAGGGTCGATTCGATGACGTCGGTGATCCGCCCCGGACGGGGGCTCATCACCACGATCCTGGTCGAGAGATAGACCGCCTCGGGGATCGAATGCGTCACGAAGCCGATGGTCTTTTCCGTCCGCGCCCAGAGCTTCAGAAGCTCCTCGTTCAGCCGGTCGCGGACGATCTCGTCCAGCGCGCCGAAAGGCTCGTCCATCAGCAATATGTCGGCATCGAAGGCCAGCGCCCGGGCGATCGAGGCGCGCTGCTGCATGCCTCCCGAGAGCTGCCAGGGATATTTCCGCCCGAACCCCTCGAGGTCGACGAGGCTCAGCACCCGGGCGATCCGCTCCTCCTGCTCGGCCCTGGAAAACCCCATGATCTCAAGGGGAAGCCGGATGTTCCCGGCAATCGTCCGCCACGGGTAGAGCCCCGCAGCCTGGAACACGTAGCCATAGGCCCGCGCCTGCCGCGCGGCGTCGGGCGTCAGGCCGTTGACGGTGAGCGTGCCCTCGGTCGGGTGTTCCAGCGCCGCGACGGCGCGCAGGAAGGTGGTCTTGCCGCAGCCCGAGGGGCCGATGAAGCTCACGAACTCGCCCTTGCCGATGGTGAGGTTGACGTCCTTCAGGGCGACGACGGGACCGTCGTTCGTCTGGAACGTCAGCCCCACCCCCCGCGCCTCGATCACCGGCGCGCCCTGACCTGCCGTATCCTTCACACCCGAATCCCTTCCCGTTCACCTGCCCGAGCCGCGCCGCCATGGTAGGCTACAGACACCCACGCAGGAGACTCGCCATGTCCGAATGCCGCAAGGTCCGCCCCGCCGAACGCTACGCCGGCAAGCAGGGATTCACCTATGATGCGGGAATCGCTCGTGAAAGCGTCGGCTCCACCGGCATCTGCATGCACCTTCTGACGATCCCTGCCGGCGGCCGCGCCCGCGCCCACAAGCACGCCACCCACGAGACCGCTATCTACCAGCTTTCCGGCCGTTCGGTGATGTACTGGGGCGAGCGCCTCCAGCACCGGCTGGAGGCCGAGGCCGGGGACCTCATCTACATCCCCGCCGACATGCCCCACCTGCCCTTCAACCCCGGACCCGGACCCTGCACGGCGGTCATCGCGCGCACCGACCCCAGCGAACAGGAAAGCGTCGTCCTGCTGCCGGACCTCGAGGCCTTGGTGCCGTGACGCGGGCATTCAGACGGACCTCATCAGACCGCCGTCGACGCGGATGTTCTGGCCGGTGATGTAGGCCGCGCCGTCGGAGGCGAGGAAGCTCACGGTCGCGGCGATTTCCGCGACGGTGCCATAGCGCTTCATCGGCACCGAGGCGGCGCGCTCGTCGGTCTTCGGCAGGCTGTCGATCCATCCCGGCAGGATGTTGTTCATCCGCACGTTCCGGGCCGCATGTTCGTCGGCGAAGAGCTTGGTGAAGGCGGCAAGGCCCGCCCGTGCCACCGCCGAGGTCGGGAACATCGCCGCCGGCTCGAAGGCCCAGGCGGTCGAGATGTTGAGGATGGTCCCGCCGCCCTGGGCGAGCATGACCGGCGTCACCGCCCGCGCCGCCCGGACCACGTTCAGGAAATAGACCTCGATCCCCCGGTGCCAGTCGGCATCGCCGAGATCGAGCAGCGGCCCGCGCGGCCCGTGCCCGGCGCTGTTCACCACCACGTCGATCCGGCCCCAGGCCTCCATCGCCGCCGTGACGAGCCCGACGATGTCCGCCTCGGACTGGTTCGATCCGGTCACGCCGATGCCGCCGAGTTCCCGCCCCAGGGCCTCGCCCTTGCCGGAGGAGGACAGCACGCCGAGCCGAAACCCGTCGGCGGCAAGGCGCCGCGCCGCGCCCTCGCCCATGCCCGAACCGCCGCCGAAGACGAGAGCCACTCGTGCCATGCCTAGACCCCGGACGCCGGAATGCCCGTGCGGCTCACCGGCCGGGGCGCGGTGAGTTCCTTCCAGGACGAGAGCGCCCTGTTGACCGGGTTGCCGGCCTCGCGCGCCACGAACTCGCCGTGCCCCTCGCGGGTCTCCACCTTGCCGTCATTGACCGCGACCACCCCGCGGGTCAGCGTGTAGCGCGGCAGGCCCTTGACCTTCTTGCCCTCAAAGACGTTGTAGTCGATGGCCGACTGCTGCGATTTCGCGCTGATCGTCTTCTCGCGCTCGGGGTCCCAGACCACGATGTCGGCATCGGCGCCCACGAGGATTGCGCCCTTTTTCGGATAGCAATTCAATATCTTGGCGATGTTGGTCGAGGTGACCGCGACGAATTCGTTGGGCGTCAGCCGGCCGGTATTGACGCCATGCGTCCAGAGCATCGGCATCCGGTCCTCGAGGCCGCCCGTGCCGTTCGGGATCTTGGTGAAATCGCCGACCCCGAAACGCTTCTGCGCCGTGGTGAAGGCGCAGTGGTCGGTCGCCACCACCGACAATGACCCCGACTGCAAGCCGGCCCAGAGGCTGTCCTGATGCTTCTGGTTGCGGAACGGGGGCGACATCACGCGGCGGGCGGCATGGTCCCAGTCCTTGTTGAAATACTCGCTCTCGTCCAGCGTCAGGTGCTGGATCAGCGGCTCGCCCCAGACCCTTTTGCCCTGCATCCGCGCCCGCCGGATCGCCTCATGCGCCTCCTCGCAGGAGGTGTGGACGACGTAGAGCGGAACCCCCGCCATGTCGGCGATCATGATGGCGCGGTTCGTCGCCTCGCCCTCGACCTGCGGCGGGCGGCTGTAGGCGTGCGCCTCCGGCCCGGTATTGCCCTCTTCCATCAGCTTGCGCTGCAGTTCGGCCACCACGTCGCCGTTCTCGGCATGGACAAGCGCGATGCCGCCCAGTTCCGCGAGGCGGCGGAACGAGGCGTACATCTCGTCGTCATTCACCATCAAGGCGCCCTTGTAGGCCATGAAATGCTTGAAGGTGGTGATGCCCTCCTTCTCGATCACGTCCTTCATCTCGTTGAAGACCTGCTCGCCCCACCAGGTCACCGCCATGTGGTAGCTGTAATCGCAATTCGCCCGGCCCGACTTGTTGTGCCACATCTTCTTGGCGTCGATCAGCCCCTGCCCCGGCGAGGGCAGCACGAAATCGACGACCATCGTCGTCCCGCCGGAAAGCGCGGCACGGGTGCCGCTTTCGAAATCGTCGGTGGAATAGGTGCCCATGAAGGGCATCTCGAGATGCGTGTGCGGGTCGATCCCGCCCGGCATGACATAACACCCGGTGGCGTCGAGGGTGGTGTCGCCCTTAAGGTTTTCCCCGATCTGGGTGATCTTGCCGCCCTCGATCAGCACGTCGGCCTTGTAGGTCAGGTCGGCGGTGACGATGGTGCCATTCTTGATGACTGTGGTCATTCTATCTCCCTCCACACGCGGCAGCACGACTGCCCTGATCTTTCGGCAGGCCCTTCAAGGCATTGAACGCTGCCATCATTATCGGCGAGTCCTGAATAGACGCGCAGTGCAACTCAAGCATGGTCCGAATTTGCGATGCTGAAACGCCCAGAATGGCGGCTCTCTCAAGGCAAAGGTCCGTGCCTCCCAAGTAGAGATTAGCACCCGTCCAGTAGCCAAAGATCCAATCCGTTAATCGCTGGTCCTCCAGTGAAGCCAGATCCCGACAAAGCGTCATGCCGACCCCGTTAGCCCAATCCAATTTCCAATCGGCACTGGCAGTGCCTGTAGAGAAAGCACACAGCACCGCCGCTCCAAGGATCGGGCGCCCCCTCACCCCACGACCTCCGCCGTCTCCAGCACGGCGTGCAACAGCACATCCGTCCCCGCCGCCGCCCATTCGGGGGAAATCTCCTCGGCCTCGTTGTGGCTGAGCCCATCCACGCAGGGGCACATGATCATCGCGGTCGGCGCGACGCGGTTGATCCAGCAGGCGTCGTGGCCGGCGCCAGAGACGATGTCCATATGGGAATAGCCAAGCTTTTCAGCGGCATCGCGCACGGCCCTCACACAGGCCCCATCGAAGGCCGGCGGGTCGAACTGGCCGACGAGCTGGGCGGAGAACTTCACCCCGACCTCGGCGCAGAGGCCGGGCGCGCGGGCATGGAACTCCGCCACCATCTCCTCGAGCGTCGGCAGGATGTGGCTGCGGAAATCGACGGTGAAGACCACCTTCTCGGCGATGATGTTGCGGCTGTTGGGATAGACGTCGATATGGCCGATGGCGCCGACGGCGTTGGGCTGGCGCTTCATCGCGATCTCGTGGACCAGCTCGGTGACGCGGGCAAGGCCGCGCCCGGCGTTGCGGCGGAGGTACATCGGGGTGGAGCCGGTATGCTGGCCCTTGCCGGTCACGGTGCATTCGATCCACCTCAGCCCCTGGCCGTGGGTGACGACGCCGATCTGCTTGCCCTCGGCCTCGAGGATCGGGCCCTGCTCGATATGCAGCTCGAAGAGCGCGTGGATCTTCCGCGCACCGACCGTCTCGGTCCCCTTCCAGCCGATCCGCTCCAGCTCGTCGCCGAACCGCAGTCCCTTGGCGTCGCGCCTGTCATAGGCATAGCCCTGGTCGATCACGCCGGCGAAGACGCCGGAGGCGAGCATCGCCGGGGCGAAGCGCGTGCCTTCCTCGTTGGTCCAGTTGACCACGACGATCGGGTGCTTCGTCTTCACGCCGAGATCGTTCATCGTGCGGACGCATTCGAGCGCGCCGAGAACTCCCAGCACGCCGTCATACTTGCCCCCGGTCGGCTGGGTGTCGAGATGCGAGCCCATGTAGACCGGCGCTGCCTTCGGGTCCTCGCCCGGCCGCATGGCGAACATCGATCCCATCTGGTCGACGCCCATCGTCATGCCGGCATCCTCGCACCACTTCTGGAAGAGCCGGCGCCCCTCGGCATCAGCGTCGGTCAGGGTCTGGCGGTTGTTGCCGCCGGCCACGCCGGGGCCGATCTTGGCCATCTCCATCAGGCTGTCCCAGAGCCGAGCGGAATCGATCCTGAGGTTCTCTCCGGGTGCGGGCATCTTGTCCTCCTGTCGGTCCTTCCGGGGTCTTCCGTGCCCCTTGCGACGACTCGTTTTCTGACCGTATGGTCAAGGTCGAGAGCATCACAGCCTGACCAACTGGTCAACGGAAATCTGGCGAGGACATGGCCGCCCCCGACCGCCTGACGAAGCGCAACGCGATCCGCCGCGAGAACGAGCGGCTGATCCTCGCCGCCGCCGAAAAGGTCTTCGCCGAGGCGGGCTTCGGCGGTGCGACGATGCAGCTCATCGCCGACATGGCAGGGCTGCCCAAGGCGAACCTGCACTACTACTTCGCCACCAAGGAGGAGCTTTACCGCAAGGTCGTGCAACAGATCTTCGAGATCTGGCTTCACGCCGCCAAGAGCTTCGACAAGGCCGCGGGGCCGGTGGAGGGGATCGGCGCCTACATCGACGCCAAGATGGAAATCTCGCGCCGCCATCCCTTCGGCTCGAAGGTCTGGGCGAGCGAGGTGATGCATGGCGCGCCGGTGATCCAGGACTACCTGGAGACGACGCTCAGGGACTGGACCGAGGGGCGCGCGGCGGTGATCCGGCGCTGGATCGCCGCCGGCAAGATGGCGCCGGTCGATCCCTACCACCTGCTCTACATGCTCTGGGCGACGACGCAGCACTACGCCGACTTCGGCCACCAGATCGAGACGCTGAACGGCGGACGGCCGCTCAGCGCGCAGGAATGGGCCCGGGCGAAGGAAAGCGTGAAGTCGATCATCCTGAGGGGGATCGGCGCCAGTCCATCGCAGGCGGAGGTCATCTGAAACCGAGCGCCCGTTCGCCCGAGACGATGCCCCGGACGAGTGCGCAGCCGTCGGGCTCGGCCTGGTAGAGCGCCCAGGCATTGTTGCCGAAGACCCGCGGCGCGAGTGCGTAGATGCCCATGTTCACCATGTCGCGCGAGCCCTCCGCGCGAACGGGGTCGGCCGCGAGCAGCGCCGCCCGCGACTCGGGGCCATAGACCTCCATCTCGAAGACCGCGGCGATGAACTCGTGGTGTTCCGGCGCGACCTTCGTGCCCCCCGGCAACTGCGCAATGACCGCATGCGCGACCTCGTGGGCCACCAGTCCGCGGAAGAGCCTGTCCGGCGGCAGGTCGCGGCGTGCGTCGCCGGCGGGAAGGAGTGCGGGATAGCGGGCAGGTTCGGCCACCGAGATGCAGCGGCTGTGGCTGTCGTAATAGCCGAGGCAGACGCCGTGGACCGGGTGTTCGGGCGCGGCGAGGACCGTGACGAGGAGCGGCTGCATCATCGTCAGCCCGCAGCGGCCGAGCGCCTCGAGCGCCTCGGAAACCGCGCCACAGGTGGCGCGGGCAAGCTCCGGCGTGCGGGCCTCGGCCGTGACGAGCGGGGCGTCGCAGCGCAAGATGTCCGCCCCGGAAGGCAGCGCCGAGGTCAGGGCGGCAAGTGATGCCGCAAGGGCCTTCATGTTCATCGCAACCCGGGTCCTCTCGTTCCGACCTGCCATCCGTCCCAGCGCCTGCCGCCCCCCCCCGTGCCCCGGATCATGCAGCGGAGCGACCGTCACCTGCAACCAACGGCTTCAGCGGCGACAGGGGGACCGCGCGCCGCGATCGCCGCCCAAACCAAAGGATACGTTGACGAAACGGCTTGAACCCTCAATGGTTTGGGCCATTGTGCAAAACGGGACAGTGGGACGAGCGACTTTGCCTTCCTTCACGCTTCGCGAGCGCCAGGTATTTCACGGCGCGCGGGCGAGGGTTCTCTACGAGCTCATCGCCTGGAAGTTCCGCAATGACACCGATCTACGGTTCATGAACTACGGCTATTTCGCCGGCGACGAGAGCGCAGCGCTTGCTGAGGACGAGGCCGCCGAACGCTACAGCGCCGCGCTTTACGAGGCGGTGGCGACCCAGGTCCCGCTCGCCGGTCGCCGGGTGCTCGACGTGGGCACGGGACGCGGCGGGGGCGCCTCCTTCGTCCAGCGGCACCTCGGCGCCGCCGAGACCGTCGGCTGCGACATCGCCCACGGTGCCATCGCCTTCTGCGAGCGGGTCCATGCCGGAGTACGGGGCTTGAGCTTCCGCCAGGGCGACGCCTTGGCGCTACCCTTCGCGGCGGAAAGCTACGACGCGGTGCTGAACGTCGAGAGCGCGCATTGCTACACCGACCGCGCGGCGTTCTTTTCCGAGGTTTTCCGTGTCCTGAGGCCGGGCGGGCATTTCCTGATGGCCGATTTCACCCCGCCACGGACGCGGCCGGAGGCGGCGGGCGCGCGGATCGCGGATGACCTCTCGCTCGCCGGCTTCGCGCCACCGGACATGACGGACATCACGGCGGCGATCCTTGCCGGGCTCGACCGCGACAACGGCCGGCGCCTGCGCGAGATCAGCGCGCGCTTTCCGCGCGGGACGCGGCGGCTTGCGCGGCTCTGGGCGGGGACGCAGGGGTCCTGGATCTACCGGGACTTCGCCGAAGGCCGGCGGGCCTACCTGATGTATCGCATCGAGAAGCCACGGGTCGCCCTTCCGGGCTTCCTGCATGTGCCGGACCGCGTCCCCGGCCGCGGCGCGCTCGGCAC
>NZ_WBUS01000102.1 GCF_008933605.1 Albidovulum sp. | reverse complement strand
CAGCAGGCTGTCGTTGCCGCCTTCGCCCCGCAGGTCGTTGTTCGCCGCGTTCCCCGTCACGCTGTCGTCGCCGCTGCCGGCGACGTAGTTCTCGATGATCGTGCCACGGGCGATCACCATGTTGCCGACCAGCCCGTAAACGTCCGAGATCGCCTCGGGCGTCAGGTCGACCCGCTGTGCCACGGTATCGTCGCTGTAGTCGATCGTATCGGTTCCGCCCACGTCGTGGATCGTGAAGGCGAGCGGCGCGCCGTCGTAGACCGCGCTGTTCGGCGTGACGTAGATCGCGTCGAACAGCTGCCCGAGCGCGCCCGTCAGGGTATGGCCCACCCCGTAGACCGTGTTCCCGGTGGAGACGACCGTGCCCGAAGGGGCACCGTAAAGCGTCTGGATGGCAAGGATGTCGGCCAGCATCGGGCCGAAGAGATAGCCCAGGTCGGCATTGACCGTGGTGTTGTCGATCTGGTCGAAATAGGACATCACCGACATCTGCCAGCTGTCATTGGCAAAGACCGCATCCGTCGGATAGGTCGCCGAGACGTTGTAGCTTCCCTGGTGGCCGAGGCCGAGCGCGTGGCCGATCTCGTGCAGATAGGTCTGGAAGCTGTAGCTTCCCATGGCCGTGCCGTAGGAGGTGAGCCAGTTGACGTCGACATTGACGGTGGACGACACGATCGTCGCGCCGCTCGTCACCGAGGAAGAGAAGGCGCCGGATTGGTTGTCGTCGAAGGTGATGTCGGCGGTGCCGCCGACCTCGACGAACTGAAGGTCGGCCACCCCCTCCCACATTTCCAGCGCCCAGCGGGCCAGCTGCTGGCCCGCTGCCGTCAGCGCCGTCAGGTTGACGGTGAGCGTGTTGTCGGTGGTCGTGTCGAAGGAACGGCGGGTCCAGTAACCGTCGGTCAGGTAGCTGGCGAGCTCGTCCACCGTGCCCGCGGGCGGTAGGCTGCCATTCGTCACGGAGAGAGCGTAGGTGCCGGTTTCGTTGTCGCCGAGCGAACGGGCGCTGATGTAGTAGGACCCGCTCGTCTGCGCCAGGAACGTCAGCGAGGAGTTCACGGAGACGCCGTTGTCGTCGTTTTCGGCGATAAGGGTCCCGGAGGAATCGTAGAGCCTCAGATAGGGGTCGAAGAAGGTCGTCGCCGCGAGGTCGATCTGGACGATGTCGCCCGCCGTCAGGTCGATGCGGATCCAGTCGTCGTCGCCGTTGGCGTTGAGGGCGCCGTTGAACGTGTCGCCGACCGCCATGACGTAGGATGTGGCGGTGCTGCCCGCGGCATCCCCGACCTCGGTCAGGATCTGCTGTGCGGGACCGGCGTAGGTGTAATCACACTCGACACCGGGCGCGCGCGACGCCATGCAAACCGTACACATGAAAATTCACCCCTTGCTACGACGTATGTCTCGAATAATCCCGGCGGCGCACAGCGTCACAGCGGTGCTCCGCCGTGGGACAGAAGATTGGCAGCGATTTGTGACGCGAGCGTGGCGCGCAGGTCGGCATCGTGAAGCGACCTGTCGACGACATCGAGCGTCAGGACCGGACCGGCCACTTGCCCGTCGGCGTTCGGCACCTGCCAGAGGAGCCGCGCCGAGAGACTCCGGTCACTTGCCGTGACGAGTTCTATCACGAGGTTGAGCGCCGCAGCATCGACCGGGGCGTCAGGCGCAAGCGCCGCGACGGCCCGGTCGGGATCGCGGTTGCGCAGGCCGGTCTCCAGTGCCGCGCCGATGGCCGGGCAGAAGTCTGCCGCCGACGCGGCCGGCGCGGCGACGCGGCACGACCAGATCACGGGTTCAGCGCCCACCGCGGCAGACCTGACGCAGCCCAAGGCCGCAGCCAGCGCGACGGCCGGCAGGAGGGACCTCAAGGGCCGGTATCGGTTCATTCAACTCACACAATCTCCGACGGCCGAAGGCCGAGCCACGAGAGGTTAACGGAACCTCCCCCGTAGTGTCGAGCGGGAAGGCGAGGTTCGGCGCATCTTGTCGTGTCGGTTCCGGCAACTTTCCGTTTCACATTCTGAAATTCCCGCGCCGGTCCGCCTGACCCGGGGCGGCAACGGATACGGGATCCGGGCCCCGAAGCGGATCGCCACGTGTTTCGCTACACCCCGGCACGACCTCGGGAAGGCCAGTGCCCGGATCGCGTCGCGGGTCAGCCCCGCGGCTTGCCCTTCCAGGTCATCAGCCACGCCCTGAACCGGCCCCAGACCCCGCGCACCTCGTCGGCGGCATGGCCGGCGCGTCCCTCGACCTCCTCCCAGGCCTCGCCCACATCCTCGAGCGCGGGATCGAGCGCGCGTTCGCGGAACTGCAGCCACATGCGGCGGAGCATGAAGATCAGGAGGGCCAGCATGACGAAGAAGACGATGTTGAACCAGGGGATGATCGTCACGTCGGGTCCCGCCACCGGCTTGATGTTCACCGCGTTCGGGAAGGACGAGACGTAGATGTTGCGCCATCCGTAATGGGTGACGACCGCCCATTTCGGGTTTTCGGAGGTGGAGATCATGTCCTGCGCGCGGGCCAGCAGGTTCGCCGTGTCGAACTTGAAATAGGGCGGCCAGGACCAGCCGGTATCCTCGTTGCGGTAGACGACCTCCTTCCCGTTCGCCTTCACCGCCTGGATGAACTGCACGTCGCGGTTGATGAGCCCCGTCGCCTGATCGTCGGGCGTCGCCCAGAAGATCCGCGTCCAGTCGCTGAGGTCCTGGCGTTCCTGGTAGGTGCCGACGATCCGCACCACGTCGTGCTGCGGCAGCGTGTAGTGCAGGAAGCCGATGACCACGGCCGCGAGGGTCGCGATGAAGGTCCATTTCACATAGCGCATCTCGGCCTCACTGGTAGTTGGTCACGAAGAGGATCGCGGCGACGGCGACCGCGGGCAGTACGAAGACGAAGAGGATGAGCCGCCGCCGGAGCCGCGGTTCGTAGTCGGTCACGCCGGTCTCGACATAGGCCTCCCGCGCATCGGGATCGCCGCCGTCCGGATGGTCGGCGGCCCATTCCTTCTCCAGTTCCTCGCGCCGGACGGAGCGGGCGTAGATCCACAGAAGCAGATAGACGACCGACAGGCCGACGACGCCGACGATGGCAAGGCGCAGCAGTGCGATCATCTTCTCTCCTTGCGGACGGCGCCCCAGGGGCCGACGGCATCGAGGATATCGCCCCGCCCCGGCCGCGACCAGCCCGGGATCGCCGGCGCTTCCTCCATCCCCGGCTCGGGCCCGAAGAGCCGCGCCCGCGCGCCCGCCTTGTCGATCTGGTACTCGCGTTCGAGATAGTCGGCGACGTACTCTTTCTTCGCCTCGGGCCAGGACCGGTAGAGGTGGTAGAAGAGCTCCTTGTGGCAGATGAAGAGCTGCCGCACGTCGAGCGGCGACAGCTCCGCCAGGAGCATGTTGACGAGGTCGCGGTCGGCGTGGGCCTTGGCGCGGAGCGTGTAGAAATAGGACGGATGGGCGGAGGTGATGCGCGGCCAGGGCCCGCCCGTCTCCACCCAGCGCAGGAGCGCCGCGAGGCCCTGGAACGCCTCGGGGAGCCGCGCGCCGAGGGCCGCGGCCGCCTGCCTCAGGTCGCGCCGCGATCCGTGGCCGATGTCGAGCCCGAGCTCCGCCGCCGCGGCAACGACGATGAAATCCATCTTCTGCCGCAGGATGGCCGACGCGTCCGCGCCCGGCGCGCTGACGATCGGTTCGGCAAGGTCGTTGATCTCGAGGAACTTGGCGATCTGGTTCCGGTCGCCGAGGTCGAAGGCATACCTGACCGGAAGCTGGCCCAGCGCCTCCTTCGGCCCGACCGAGATCGCCGCCGGATGGTCGAGGTCGCGGAAGATGTAGAGGCCGCCGAAATGCGCCGTCCAGAAATTGCCCTGGTCATAGGTCGTCGCCTTCAGCGCCACCGGATTGCGGGTCACGTCGCCGGTCTTCTCCGCAAGCTGGATCATCTCGGCTATGAGCAAGTCGTCCCACCAGGCGTCCTCCTCGGTGCGGAACCGCTCGACGAGCCGCGCGAGCTTCTCCGCCTCGGCGAGGTGATTGCCGGTCGTGTCGGCGACCACGGTGATGCGGCGGATGTCGAAGAGGCGGGCGGGGCTCGTCAGCTCGTAGACCGTGTTCTCAAGCTCCCCCGCCACCGCGTCCCGCGCGGTCAGGCTGAAGAGCTGCGCCTCGTTCTCTTCGATGAAACGCCGGAGAATGCCGCGTGAGGTGGAGAACTTGGCGTTCAGGAGCGGCGCGTCCTTCTGGTCGGTCGTCAGCAGGATGAACTGCCGGTTCATGCCGTTCTTGTTGAGGTAGAGATGGTCGCCGAGTTCATCGCCGATCTCGGGGCTGTAGCCCGAGATATCCATGTGGAAATCGGTCAGGGCCGTGGTCTTGCCGGTGAGCGCCTTCAGCGCGCGGTTGTAGCGTTCGATGAGAGCCGGGCTTTCGACAGCGAAGAGGTTGCCGAACATCAGGCCCTTTTGGATGAGGTGGATCATGGCGTCCTCAACTAGTGGTAGTCGCGGCGCAAAAGCATCGACATAGCGGACGGCGGTCGGTTTCCCGACCCCGCAATTTTCGACGCCAACATCGCACCTTCACGACGAAATTCAGCAAGTCTGGCTTGGACATCGCCGATAGCATCAACATTCATACCTACGCGAAGAATTGTCCCTTTAAAAGAAGTTCGAAAGTTCGTCTTCGACTTTGGGGTTAGGCAAATGGCGCTTTCGCCACTTGCTATCAAAAAACTTCCTCCGTTTCGCGCTAGACGATTAGTCATATATAAGCCATAACCTGAGTTAAACCAGACAGAGGACCGTCTAGGCTCCTGAGTTCTTCCCGAGACGCTTGGCAACAACGCATACTCCAGCGCTTCCTTGTCTTGCGTAAATTTGAAGTTTGGGTTTCGAGAAAGCGCTCGCCGCACTCCGACACCGTAGTCGCTAACTGCCAACTCTACCTTCCCGCTTTTTGGCCAGTACTGCGCGCAATAATAAAGATCGTCGGCCTCGGCATGTTCAAAGACATTGCGAAACAGCTCCCGAATGCAGTAGGAAAGAACATTATACAGCGCCGACCTGTGCAAGGTGTCTCGGGAAAGGACTTCGGAGATTCGATCTGCGCGCCTTTGCACGAGATCCTGCATCTCCTCAAGTTTGTCAAACTCCTTCTCAATGAGTTCGGATTTGTCGAACCTGGTTATAGGAAGGTAATGTTGACTTCCCCAGGCTTCGCCAACGTGCCTTCCATGCTCAAAGCCGCACATGTGAAAGAACCCCATATGAGATGCATATGGATGCCTCTCCCAACCGTTAAATATCACCACAAGTCCGGGGTACTTCTTTCTCATGTAAGAAATTTTTGATCCAAGCAAGAGCATGACAAATGGGCTAAAAAAAATGCGCTCAGGGACATCTATTATTAGGCGATCATGCTGCACATAGCGATCCAGCTCAATCGCGAAAGGCAAAATAGAGTCAATTGCAGTTGATGCCGGCAGAGAAATCCGCGCATAAGGCATTCTTCACCCCTTCCCCTCCAGATACCGCCGCCTCGCCTCCTCCATCCGCCGCATGTCCCGCACCGCCCCCTCGATGGCGATCTCGTCCGACTTGTCGGCATATCGGAATTCCGAATCCGCGTAGCGGTTGATCTCCTGCACCACCATCCCGACGGTGATGGGCTTCCGCAGCTCGGAAATCATCGCCTTCTTCTCGTCATAGCCCTTGAACAGGAACAGCTCCGGCTGCTCCATCCATTCGTCCGGCAGTTCGAAGTCCATCGCCCGCACCTTCACGGCGTCGGTGATGTTCTTCACCGCGCGTCCGGTGAAGCGGTCGTCCGCCTCCTGGATCGCCTTCAGGTAGGTCCCGAGCTTGGCCAGCGTGTCCAGTTCTCCGATCTCGTGCCGCAGCCGGTCGAAGACCGCCACCAGCCCGTCCTCCATCGGGCGCGAATGCTTCTCGAAGCTCTCGGCCACCGCCCGCTGAATTTCCTGCGCGGCGTAAAGCTCGTGCTGCCCGAGCGGTATCGCGTGGTTCTTGCCCAGAAGCAGCGCGAGGATGTCGATGTAGTCCTCCCGCGTCTGCGGCCCGTCGACGAGGAACCGCGCCCCGGCCCGCTGGCGCAGCGCGTCGTCGACGTTCTCGGGGAAGTTCGAAAACATGCCGAAGGTGCAGTTGCCGCGCACCACCGTATTGGCGCCGGCGAAGGCCTCCATCAGGACCGCGGTGATCTCCTGCTGACCCGCCGAGGACTGCCGGTCGCCGCGCTTGCCCGCCACCTGGTCGATGTCGTCCACGGTGCCGAAGCCGATCACCGCCGGGTCCATCACGGATGTGATGAAGGCCTTGGCGTTCTGCCCCGACTTGCCCTGGTAGCTGTCGACGTTGTCTATGGAGAGGTTCTGGTAGCGGAAGGGATAGTTCGCCACCTTGCAATAGTCGTTCAGGAGCCCCGCCATCATCTGGATGAGCGTCGTCTTCCCCGTCCCCGGCTTGCCGTCGCCCATGAAGGTGAAGATAAAGCCGCCCAGTTCGGCAAAAGGGTTGAGCTTCCGCTCGAAATCGTAAGCCATCAGCATCTTCGCCAGCCGCATCGCCTGGTACTTGGCGATATGGTTGCCGACCACCTCCTCGGGCTTCTTGAAGGTCATCACCAGCGCCGTGCCGCGCGCCTTCCGCGCCGGCTCGAAGCCCGCGATGGGGAAATCGTCGGCCTCCACCCGGTAGTTTGCCCCGGTGAAGGCCTGCAGCCGCGGGGCCGAGTCCGCCCGCAGCTTCACCTTCGCCATCAGCTGTTCGGCATAGGTCAGCACCACCGGCACCAGCTTCGGCACTTCGGTGGCAAAGACCGCGATGTCCTGATCGAGCTCCCAGAGCGCGCCGTGAAGCGCAAGCTGCGCATTGTCGGTCAGCACCTCCTCCACCGCCCCGATCTCCACCACCGCTTCGGTCGCATGGGGCGCGAGGAGGAAGGCCGTCGCATTGGCGAAGACCGAAAGGACGGCAAGCGCCTCCGCCGCCAGAAGCTCGGAGAACTCGGACTTGCGGTCGGCGGGAAGCCGGTTCTCCAGGTTGCCGCGCTTCAGTTCGGCAAGGCCCGTCTGTCCCGAAAACGCCTCGCCCACGGCCAGTGCGATTGCAAGCGCACGACGCAGCGCCTGCAGGACGGCGGCCTCAACCGGATCGACGATCGGGTCCTCGCCGCCGATCCCCTCGATCCGCTCGACAAGCCGCACGCCCTCAGCGCGACCCATCGGCCGGGTCACGAGGCCGGGCGTGGTGGACCGGAAACGCGGCCGCGCGCCGACCCCGGGCGACCGTTCGACGGCCGCCTCGGCCACCTGCGGCCGGGCAATGCGCGGCACATGGTCGAGGCCCTGAAGCAAGGCGGCGGCGGCCGGATAATGCGCCCGGATCGCCTCTTCCTTCAGCTCCATCTCGTTTCGCGGCGCAGTCATCCCTCGACCCCCGGCTTCCTCGTTGCCAAAATACCCCCCGACCCGCCTCAGCCCGAGACGAGCACCCGTCCGTCGCGTCCGACCACGAACTTCCGCACCCTGCGGAACCCCTCCGGGTCCTTCTCCGCCAGCACCTGGAACGGGCGTTCCGGCAAGATGATCGACCGGGTGATCCGCGTAGCCCCGGTCTCCGCCCCCTGCCCCGCGAAGGGATCGAGCCGGAAGACCTCGCGCTCGGTCTTCGAGAACCAGCCCTCCTCGACCTCCACGCGCTCGCTCTCAAGTTCCTCCACCGTCCAGGCCAGCGCCCAGTCCTCGCCGTCGGGCGCCTTCGCTTCCGCCAGCACATCGCGGATCGCGCCGGTCTGCAGCGTGAAGGCCTGCGAATGCATCGGGCCGAGCGTGATGCGCCTCAGCCG
Organism: Albidovulum sp.; assembly: GCF_008933605.1. Classification (GTDB taxonomy): domain Bacteria; phylum Pseudomonadota; class Alphaproteobacteria; order Rhodobacterales; family Rhodobacteraceae; genus Albidovulum. The sequence continues at coordinate 4,366 of NZ_WBUS01000102.1, read as the reverse complement.
CTTGGGGTGGAGGTCGGCGAAATCGGTGTCGAAGCCCTTGGCGATGGTCAGGAGCTTCAGCCCCCCCACGGACTGCGCCATGAGATGCGCCTGCACCCCGGGCCAGCGGCCTTCGTCGAGAGGCAGCGCCTTTCGGGCCGAATCCACCACCTCCATGAGATGAATCACCGGCACGTTCCGCTGGCTGTCATAGACCGCCCAGTGGAGCAGGTAGCCGCGCCGTCCGCCGCTGACCTCGGCGATGAACTCGGCCGCGGGGTGCATCTGCGCGAAGAAGAGCCCGCCCTCCGCCAGCGCCTCGTAGTAGAGCCGCTGCGAAAGCGCATATTGCAGCTTCGTCGGCACCACCCGTTCGGAGAGGATCTGGCGCACCATCTCGTCCTTCAGCCGCGCGGTGTCGGGCATGCCGGCAAGATGGCGCGCGGCCTGCGCGGCATCGTTCGCCATTGTCACGATTTCCTGAAAGACCGGAAACCCGCTCTCGTGCAGATCGATCGTGAGGTGCTTCTGCCCTATCCCCGCCATCCGGCCGGAGACGAGGTACTTCAGGCTCAGCGCCTCGAAGGTCCGGGCGATGGCCGCGACGTAGCTCTCGATCACGTCTCCGTCCATGGCCGAAAGGGCCCGGTCCCTCTCCATTTCCGCCGAGACCTCGGCGAGGTGGCGGGTGATGCGCGCGAACTTCGCGAAATACCGCCGCGCGGCGAGATCGTCGTCGAGCGCCTTGTGGTCGGTCGTCAGGTCAAGCTCGGGCACTTAGCCACCGTAGAGGTTCTTGTCGTGCTTCTCGACGATCGCCGCGAACCGCCGCGCGAAGCGCTCGTCGGCCTTGGCCTTTTCCTCCAGAACCTTGCGGGCGAAGACCATCTGGTCCTCGTGCTTCTCCAGCATCTCGGCCATCCGCGTGTTCGTGGCCGCGCCGATCCCGGCCATCGCCGCCTGCGCCTCCTGGTCGGTCTTCACCCCGATCTCGTTGATCCGGTGGGCCACGTCCTGCTGCTGGGCGGTCTTGAGGCTCTTCGTCAGCGCGTCATAGAGCACGACCCTCTGCTTGGTATCCGTCTGCAGCTTGTTGATCAGCACCATCTGCGTCGCCGCCTGGTTCTGCAAGCTGTCGACCCAGGTCTTGCCCTTCTCGATGTAACGCTCCAGCGTCTGGGACTTCGCCAGCTTCACCTGCTCGTCCTGCACCATGGCGTTGTGCTGCTTGTTGAGCTCCGCCAGTTCGCTTTCGAGCTTCGTTCGCGCGGCCGCGTCCTGTTCGACGCTGATCTTGTTCTCAAGCTCGATGATCTTGGGATCGAGCGCCTGGATGGCAGACCGCACGGACTCAAGCTCGCCCACCGTCACTTCTCGTTCGGTCAGCGTCGCGGTCAGGTTGGCCTCCACCTTGCCCTTGTGATCGTTGAGGACGGCAAGCTGGCCCTCGAGCAGCTTCACGATCGTGTCGGACTTTGCGATCAGGTCCTGCAGCTTGTCGTCGATCGTCGCCGCCCTGAGCCGCTCCTGGCGCATCGCCTCGGACTTCGCGTCCGAGAAGATGCCGACGAAGCTTTCCCAGCCGGTCTTGGACCGCATCTCGTCGAAGTCCTTCGAGAACCCCGCCGTGACGTCGTCGAGCCCCATGATGAGCTCGGCAATGTTGGCGTTCATCAGTTCCGTGTGCCGGTGCACATCCTCGAGCGTTGCGTTCTCGATGTCGATCGAGATGTCCGCACCGGTCTTCAGCTTCGCCCCGGCCGCTTCGATCCGACCCGTCAGCTCGGATATCCGCGCCTGCGTCTCGGCAACCTGCTTCTGGCTTTCCAGGATCTGGGCATCGAAATCGGACATGGGGCTCCCCGAATGTTAAGCTCATTCACAATCTGGGGCGGCGGCGACGCAAATCCAGCCCCCCGCCCGGAAATCGTTATCGCAAAAAGCCGCACCCGCGTCACCCGCAAATGGAACCGGCCTTACCCGTTGCCGGGCCGGCGCGCGCGGCATAGCCTCCCGTCATGACGCTGACCCTCGCCGAAAGCCTTGCCGCCGGGATCGCCGCGCGCCGCGACGATCTCGTCGCGCTCACCCGCGATCTCATCCGCATCCCGACGCTGAACCCGCCGGGGCTCAACTACCTCGAGATCTGCGAATACCTCGGGGAACGGCTGGGCCGCGCCGGCTTCACGGTCGAGCTGATCCGCGCCAGGGGCGCGCCGGGCGACTCGTCCACGCACCCGCGCTGGAACCTCGTCGCCCGGCACGAAGGTCAGGGTGCCGGCGACTGCGTCCATTTCAACTCGCACCACGACGTGGTCGAGGTCGGCCACGGCTGGACCCGCGACCCCTTCACCGCCGAGGTCGAGGGGGACCGGATCTATGGCCGTGGCGCCTGCGACATGAAGGGCGGGCTCGCGGCCTCGATCATCGCCGCCGAGGCCTTCATCGCCGCCTGCCCGGACTTCCGGGGCGCAATCGAGATCAGCGCCACCGCGGACGAGGAATCGGGCGGCTTCGGCGGCGTGGCCTATCTGGCCGAACAGGGCCGCTTCTCGCCGGACCGGGTCCAGCACGTCATCATTCCCGAACCTTTGCACAAGGACCGCATCTGCCTTGGCCACCGCGGCGTCTGGTGGGCCGAGATCGAGACGAAGGGCCGTATCGCCCATGGTTCCATGCCCTTCCTCGGCGACTGCGCCGTGCGCCACATGGGCGCCGTTCTGGCCGAGATGGAGGCGACGCTCTTCCCGCTCCTCGCGACCAAGCGCACCGATATGCCGGTGATCCCCGAGGGCGCGCGGCAGTCCACGCTCAACATCAACGCCATCCACGGCGGCGCCGTCGAACAGGCCGAGGACTACACCGGCCTGCCCGCGCCCTGCGTCCCCGACCGCTGCCGCATCGTGATCGACCGCCGCTTCCTGATCGAGGAGGACCTCGCCGAGGTGAAGCGCGAGGTAACGGCGCTGCTCGAGTCGGTGAAGGCCCGCAGGCCATCCTTCGACTACGAGGTCCGCGACCTCTTCGAGGTGCGGCCGGTGATGACGGAACGGAACGCCCCCATCGTCCGCTCCACCGCCGCCGCGATCGAGAAGGTACTCGGCCGCGCCGCGGGCTATGTCGTCTCGCCCGGAACCTACGACCAGAAGCACATCGACCGGATCGGCCGCCTGAAGAACTGCATCGCCTACGGGCCGGGGGTGCTTGACCTCGCGCACCAGCCTGACGAATGGGTGGGGATCACCGACATGGAAGACGCGGCCCGCGTCATGGCACTGGTGCTGGCCGAACTTCTGCAACCCTGACCGCGAAACGCAATGCCGACTGACACAACCAAGATCGACGACCTTCCGGGGTCCGCGCCCCTCTTCGAGAACCTCTTCCTGAGCGTCGGGGCGATGAAGGCAGGCACGACCTGGCTCTACTCGGTGCTGCGCCACCATCCAGGGATCTTCTTCACCCCGGAAAAGGAGATCCACTACTTCTATGCGCGCTACGAGAACCCCAAGGTGTTGAACGACCGCTGGCGGCTCAATGCCGCCAAGCTGCACACCGGCTTCGAGCCCGCGACCGCCGATGTCGCAACCGTCGCCCGGAACTTCCGCTGGCTCGCAAGCTACCTCTCGGGGCCGGTGGACGACCTGTGGTTCCGGACGCTCTTCCAGGATCGCCGGCGCGAGACATGGGTCGCCGACTTCTCCAACCTGAACGCGCTTCTCTCCGAGGCCGGCTGGCGCCGGGCGCTGGGCGCCGCCGGCCGGCTCAAGGTGCTCTACACCCTGCGCAACCCGATCAACCAGGTCTGGAGCCATGTGCGCTTCCACCTGATCATGACCGGGAACCGCCAGAAGCTCGAAACCTGGAGCGCCGGCGAACTCGCCGCGTTCGCGCTCTCGAAGGCGATCTGGCCGCACACCGACTACGCCGCGGCAATCCGGCGGATGCGCGCGGCACTGCCCGCGGGGACGCTTCAGACCGGCTTCCATCACAGCATGAAGGACGCGCCACTCGACTTCATTCGCCGGATCGAGGCTTTCCTCGGCCTTCCGCCGCACGACTACCCGCCGGCGCTGCTGGAGCGACAGGTCAACGTGACACCGGAACTCCCGATGCCCCCCGGCATGGTCGCAGCGATCGCCCCCGCGATCAACCGGCTCGTGAGCGAGCTTGAAGATCTCGGGATCGGCGTGCCCGAAAGCTGGTCCGTCCGGTAGCAGGCGGAGGCGCCTCCGTCACACCGCGATATTGTCGATGAGCCGGACCTGCCCCAGCACGGCCGCCGCCAGCAGCCGCGCCGGCCGGTCGAGCGTGGCAAGGGGCGCGAGGTTCTCGGCGCCGCGCAGGTCGAGGTACTCCACCGCCGCGAACCCCGCCGCCAGCACCGCCC
>NZ_WBUS01000101.1 GCF_008933605.1 Albidovulum sp. | reverse complement strand
CCAGGTCTCGCAACCCGAACCTTCTCCGAAGATCGGCGATGACCGCCAGCGTCACCCGCGGCCGCGCGCTGCGCTACGCCGGAGGCTCCGCGCGCGGCCTCCTACACCATGTGCTGGGACACTGCCGCGCCGCGTTGTAGGTCGGCCAGTTCTTGGTCTTGTAAGTCGGTGTGTTCGGTCTGCTCATGCCCTCCAGCTATCACGCTGGATTCACAAGATGAATCCCCTCAACCGATTTGTGCAACAGAGCCATCAAGCACCGAAAATGGTGGGAAAAAGAAGATTTTGCACGCGATTACGCCGGATGCACGCATTCTTGTTGCCGATAAGGAGAATGCATCCGCAGTGCTTCGTGAATATGACACGGCCGAACAATGGCTGGCCGCCGAAGTTGATCGCGCTATCAAGGACGAGTCAAGATTTTGACCGGCAAGGGCCGTGAGGCGCGGGACGCGGGCGGGCTGACCGTCGCACGGAACGGCATCGCGCGGACCGCCTCGGGGCGGGTCTGGCGGACCTCGACCTCCTATCTGCAGGGCGGCGTGACGAAGGACCCGGAGGGTAACTTCGACTATGCCTACGACTATGCCGGCCGGCTGCTCGCCGCGACGCATACCAATGGGCTTGCCGGCTTCACCCAGAGCTTCACCTATGACGCCGCCGGCCGGATGCGGACCAACAGCCGGGTCGGGACCTATGCCTACGCGAACACCGGCCAGGCGGAACATGCGCCCTCGACGGTGACGCGCGCCTCGGGGCCGGCACAAACACTCACCTACGACCCGAACGGCAACATGACCGCCGGCCTCGACGGCAAGGTCATGAGCTATGACGGCGAGAACCGGCCGGTCTCGGTGAGCTTCGCCGGCAAGACCACCACTTACGTCTACGGCGCCGACGGGACACGGCTGAAGAAGGTCGACACCGACCCGCTGACCGGGCAGCCGGAGGTGACGCTCTACATGGGCCCGGTGGAGATCAGGCGTTACGGGCAGGGCGCGGCGGAGGAGATCCTGCTCTACCCGCGGCCCGACATCCGCATCACCAGGACCAGGAGCGGCAGCACGGTCACGACGCAGGTGAACGCGCTCCACGCCGACGGGCTCGGCTCGGTCCGCGCCGTCACCGACGAAACCGGCGCGGCGGTGGAGCGCACCACCTACCGCCCCTTCGGCGAGGAGGTGATGCCTCCCCCTACTCCGGGTCGGTCCGGAAGATCAGCCGTTCGTCGCAGGGGGCGACGCGGAGGATGTTCGTGGTGCCCTTGACGTTGAAGGGCACGCCGGCGGTGACGACGATCTGATCCTTTTCGGTCGCGAAGCCGTACTCGCGGGCGGCCTTGGCGGCGCTGACGACGGCCAACTTGAAGCGGTCCACCGGGTCGTGCGTCTGGACGCAATGGACGCCCCAGGTCAGGCTCAGCCGGCGCACGGTGGCGATGAGCGGGGAGAGCGCGATGATGGGGACCGTGGGCCGCTCTCGGGCGACGAGGCTCGCGGTCGTGCCGGACTGGGTGAAGCAGCAGATCGCATGGATGTCGGTCGCCTCGGCGATTTCGCGCGCGGCGGCGACGATGCCGTCGGCGACTGTGCGCCGCTCGATCCGACGCGAGGCCTCGATGATCTCGCGGTAGGTCGGGTCGCTTTCGACCGACTTCGCCACGTTGTCCATCGTCTCGACCGCCTCGACCGGATACTGGCCGGCGGCACTTTCGGCCGAAAGCATGACCGCATCGGCGCCCTCGTAGATCGCGCTCGCCACGTCGGAGACCTCGGCCCGGGTCGGCATCGGGCTTTCGATCATGCTTTCCAGCATCTGCGTCGCCACGATCACCGGCTTGCCGGCCGATCGCGACGCGCGGACGAGCTGCTTCTGGATCGGCGGGACGGAATGGACCGGAAGCTCCACGCCAAGGTCGCCGCGGGCCACCATGATGCCGTCCGAGGCCTCGAGAATCTCGGCGAAGGCCTTCACCGCGGCGGGTTTCTCGATCTTCGACAGGATCGCGGCGCGGCCCTTCGCCAGCGCGCGCGCTTCGCGCACGTCCTCGGCCCGCTGCACGAAGGAAAGCGCGAGCCAGTCGACGCCGAGTTCGCAGGCGAAGTCGAGGTCGGCGCGGTCCTTGTCCGACAGCGCCGCGAGCGGCAGCACCACGTCGGGCACGTTCACGCCCTTGCGGTTGGAGATGGTGCCGCCGGCGGTCACGGTGCAGTCGGCGAAATCGGGTCCGCAGGCATCGACGGTGAGGCGGATCTTGCCGTCGTTGACCAGAAGCCGCGACCCCGGTTCGAGTGCGGCGAAAATCTCCGGGTGGGGCAGGTTCACCCGCCGCCCGTCGCCCTCTGCCGGGTCGAGGTCGAAGCGGAAGCGGTCGCCCTCGTTCAGCTCGTGCGCACCGGCGACGAAGGTGCCGACGCGGAGCTTCGGCCCCTGCAGGTCGGCGAGGATCGCGATCGGCCGGCCCATGTCCTCTTCCACCCGCCGGATGATAGCGTGGCGGGCGGCCTGATCGGCATGGCTGCCGTGGCTCATGTTCAGCCGGAAGACATCGGCCCCCGCCTCGAAGAGCGCGCGGATCATGGCGTAGTCCGAGGAGGAGGGGCCGAGCGTGGCCACGATCTTCACGCAACGCAGCCTTCTCATCCCCGGTCCCCTTCATGTTTGCGCTAACGGCGGTCTTGGCCGCTCTATGGCGCAAAACCGCGGCAAGGGCAACTGGCGCTTGCCCTTCGTCTCGTCTAAACGATCTTTCATCCGGGAACGACGAAAAACGCATGACGGCAGAGCCATTCCTCATCCTCGGGGCCGACCGCCCCTCGCGCTGGCTGATCACCTGCGACCACGCGACGAACCGGGTTCCCGCCTGCGTCGGCGGCGGCAGCCTCGGGATCGCGCCGGCGGACATGGAACGGCACATCGCCTATGACATTGGCGCCGCCGGAGTGACGCGGCGGCTGGCCGAACGGCTGGATGCGCCGGCGATCCTGTCGGACTTCTCCCGCCTCGTCATCGACCCCAACCGCGGCGAGGATGACCCGACGCTGGTGATGAAGCTCTACGACTCGACGCTGATCCCGGTGAACCGGCAGGTGGACGCGGCGGAGGTGGAACGGCGGCTTCAGGCTTTCCACCGGCCCTATCACGACGCGCTGGAAAGCCTTGCCGCGCGGCGGTCCGACACGGTCATCTGCGCCGTCCACAGCTTCACGCCCCGGCTCGTCGGCCGGGCAGAGCGGCCCTGGCACGTCGGCGTCCTCTATTCCCACCGCGACCCGCGGCTGGCCCTGAGCCTGCTTGCGCGCCTGCGGGCGGAGGGGGACCTCTGCGTGGGCGAGAACGAGCCCTATGGCGGGCACCTCGACGGCGATTCGATCGACCGGCACGCGCTGACGCCGGGGCGACCCAATGTGCTGGTCGAGATCCGCCATGACCTGATCCGCAGCGCGGACGGCCAGATCGCCTGGGCCAACCGGCTGGCGCCGATCCTTGAAGCGGCGCTGGCCGGCGCCGATCTCTGAGCCAGGGAGGACCGCAGATGGACGAAAAGACACGGATCGAGATCGAGGCCGCCGCGTTCCGGGCGCTCCGCCATCACCTGATGGACAAGCGCACGGACGTGCAGAACATCGGCCTGATGAACCTCGCCGGCTTCTGCCGCAACTGCCTCGCCCGCTGGTACCAGGAGGCCGCGAACGAGAGGGGCATCGCCATGACGAAGGACGAGGCGCGCGAGATCTACTACGGAATGCCCTACGAGGACTGGCGGGCGCTGCACCAGACGGAGGCGGACGCGGCGAAGAAGACCGCCTTCGAGGTGGCATTCCGCGAGAACGTCGTTCCGCGCGAGGGTTGAGTCACCGCGTCGGCCAGAACCGGCCGGCAGGCGAGAGGGTGAAGATGTCGGCCCCGTCCGCCGTCACGCCCACCGAATGCTCGAACTGGGCCGAAAGCGACTTGTCGCGCGTCACCGCCGTCCAGTCGTCGGCGAGCACCTTGGTCTCGGGCCGGCCGAGGTTCACCATCGGCTCGATGGTGAAGAACATCCCTTCCTCCAGCTTCGGGCCCGTGCCGGGGCGGCCGTAGTGCAGGACGTTCGGCGGCGCGTGGAAGACCCGGCCGAGCCCGTGGCCGCAGAAGTCGCGCACCACGCTCATTCGCTGGGCCTCGACATAGGACTGGATGGCATGACCGATATCGCCGAAGGTATTGCCGGGGCGGACCGCCTCGATCCCGAGCATCAGCGCGTCGTGCGTGACCTGGATGAGCCGCTCGGCCTTCCTCGGCAGGGCGCCCGCGACATACATGCGGCTGGTGTCGCCGTACCAGCCGTCGACGATGACGGTCACGTCGATGTTGAGGATGTCGCCGTCCTTCAGCACCTTTGGCCCCGGGATGCCGTGGCAGACGACATGGTTGACCGAGATGCAGGAGGCGTGCTGATAGCCGCGGTAGCCGATCGTCGCGGATTTCGCACCGGCCTCGGCCACGCGCCGCTCGATGAAGGTATCGAGCGCCTCGGTCGTGACGCCCGGTTCGACCAGTGCGCCCACCTCGTCGAGGATCTCGGCCGCGAGCCTTCCGGCCGCGTGCATCCCGGCGAAATCCGCCGCCTCGTTAATCCTGATCCCGTCCTTCGTCAGACGGCCGCGCGGATCGTCCACCGGCCCCTCCTTCGCCACGATACCGCGCCTAGATAGTCAAGGAAGCCCGCTTTGGCCAGAGCCGGGGCTTCCGCCAGGCCCTTACCTTGCCTATAGCTTGGGCTGAAGAGGTGAGCCATGCCGAACCCCACCGCCGCCATCCTGATCATCGGGGACGAGATCCTTTCGGGCCGCACACGCGACGCGAACATGTACTACCTCGCCGGCGAACTGGCCCGCATCGGCATCGACCTGAAGGAAGTGCGCGTCGTCGCCGACGAGATGGGCGCGATCGTGGCGGCGGTGAACGCGCTCCGCGCGGATTTCACCCACGTCTTCACCTCGGGGGGTATCGGCCCGACCCACGACGACATCACCGCCGATGCCGTTGCCTCGGCCTTCGGGATGGACCTTCGCATCCGCGACGACGCCCGCGCCATCCTGGCGGCGCACTACGACCGGTCGGGGCTGGAGTTCAACGCCGCCCGCCAGCGCATGGCGCGCATTCCCGCAGGCGCAACCCTGATCGAGAACCCGATCTCGGCCGCGCCGGGGTTCAGCCTTGAAAACGTGCATGTCATGGCCGGCGTGCCCGACATCTTCAAGGCGATGGTCGCCTCGCTCCTGCCGCGGCTGACGGGCGGCAAGCCAGTGCTCAGCCAGACCTTGCGGATCGACCGCGGCGAAGGCGTGATCGCCGAACCGCTCGGCGCACTCGCCGCCGAGTTTTCCGACCTGAGCTTCGGCTCCTACCCGTTCATCCAGAACGGCGTCTACGGCGCCAACATCGTCGTGCGGGGAACCGACCCGGTACGGATCGACGCGGCGATCGGACGGCTCGCGGCGCTCTTCCCCGGCGAGGAGGCATGACGGATCCCTTCGCGGTCACGGATGCGACCTGGCCCGCGGCGGCGCTGCACCGGGCCGGGGGCTTCACCGTGCGCGAGGGAAGGGGCGGCGGTCAGCGCGTCTCGGCCGCCACCGCCGCTGGGCCCTGGACGCAAGCCGGCATCGATGCGGCCGAGCGGATGCACGCGCGCCTCGGGCAGCGCCCGCTCTTCATGATCCGGCCCGGGGAGGAGGCGCTCGACGCCGCCCTCGCCGTCCGTGGCTACCGCGTCAAGGACCCCGTCCGGATTCATGCCGCGCCGGTCGCGACCCTCGCGTCGGAACCCGCCAACCCGATGGCGGGCTTCGCGATCTGGCCGCCGCTCGCGATCATGCGCGACCTCTGGGACGAGGGTGGGATCGGAGCGGAGCGGATTGCCGTGATGGAGCGTGTGAAAGGTCCGAAGACCGCCATCCTCGGCCGCGTCAACGACCGCTGCTCGGGCGTGGCCTTCGTCGCGGTTCACGATGACACGGCGATGCTGCACGCTTTGCACGTGGCGCCGGACCTGCGTCGGCAAGGATCCGCCGTCAAGATCGTGCGGAAGGCCGCCCACTGGGCGCAAGATCATGGCGCAGAACGGTTTTCCGTGCTGGTGACAGCGGCGAACGGACCGGCGAACGCGCTCTATGCTTCCCTCGGGATGGAGATTGTGGGAGAGTATCACTACCGCTCACAATAACCCCAAGAGGCAAGCGGAGCAGTGAAGGACGACGGCCACAGCCCCACCGCGCTTGACCTTCCGATGGTCAGGCCGCTTCCGGATGCCACCCGGAAGTATTTCGACATCTGCACCGACAAACTCGGGCTCGTGCCGAACGTGCTGAAAGCCTATGCCTTCGACATCGACAAGCTCAACGCCTTTACGGCGATCTACAACAACCTGATGCTGGCCGAGAGCGGGCTCACCAAGCTCGAACGCGAGATGATCGCGGTCGCGGTCTCCTCGCTCAACCGCTGCTGGTACTGCCAGGTGGCACATGGCGCGGCGGTGCGGGAACTTTCCGGCGACCCGGCGCTCGGCGAGGCCATGGTGATGAACTGGCGCGTGGCGGCCCTGACGCAGAAGCAGCGGGCCATGCTGGAATTCGCCGAAAAGCTGACGCTCGCCTCCTCCCGGGTGGAGGAGGCCGACCGGCAGGTTCTGCGCGACGCGGGCTTCACGGACCGAGACATCTGGGACATCGCCTCGGTCACCGGCTTCTTCAACATGACCAACCGGATCGCCTCGGCCACCGCGATGGAGCCCAACCCGGAATACCACGGGGCGCACCGATGAAACGGATCGCGTTCCTCCTCGCTCTCATCGCCCCCGCCGCCGAGGCCGCGCCGACCCTGTCCCTGCCGCCATCGGCCATGCGCACGGCCGAGGACCGGACGGAACTCGGCAGCCATGCCCTGCCGGTCGGCCCCTGGAAGGATGGCCGGATGGAAACGATCCGGACGGAGGGCGAGGTCACGCAGACCGCCTGGCGCATACGCGACGGCAACCTCACCACGATGGCACTCCTTGCGACCCTGCGCGACCAGCTCGGACGCGAGGGGTTTGAGATCCTCTTCGAGTGTGACGCCGACGATTGCGGCGGCTTCGATTTCCGCTTCGCAATGTCCTGCCTGCCCGAGCCGGAGATGCACGTCGACCTCGGAGATTTCCGTTTCCTTTCCGCCCGGCGCGGAACCGCCGGCGCGCCGGATTACGTGAGCCTCCTGGTCAGCAGGTCTTCCGACAGCGGCTATGTGCAGATGACCCGCATCGGCGCCGCGCTGGTGGAACCGCTGCCCATCGCCGCGGCGGAGTTCAGCCCGCGCGAGAGCGCGCCGGCGCCGGATTCGCTCGGCGACCAGCTTGTGGCTCGCGGCAAGGTCGTGCTCGACGACCTGCGCTTCGCCTCGGGCGCGGCAGAACTTGGCGCGGACGATTTCCCCTCGCTCGCGGCCTTGGCGGAGTTCCTGAAGGCCAATCCCGACAAGAGCATCGCGCTCGTCGGGCACACCGACGCCGAGGGGACGCTCCCTGCCAACGTGGCGGTCTCGCGCAAGCGCGCGCAATCGGTGATGGCGCGTCTCGTCGAATCCTACGGCGTCAATCCGGCGCAGTTATCGGCGGATGGCGTGGGCTTCCTGAGCCCCCTCGCCTCCAATCTCACCCCCGAGGGGCGGACCCAAAACCGACGGGTCGAGGCGATGATCACCTCGACCCGCTGAACCGTTCACACCCCGAAAGGCTTACCAGGCGTCGGGCCCCTTGTCGGCAAAGGCCTGCGCAAGGAAATCGATGAAGGCGCGGACCTTGGGCTGGGTGAAGCGTCCCGGCGGATAGACCGCGTAGATGCCGAGTTGTTCGACCGGAAGGTCGGGGATCGCGTCGATCACGAGGCCCTGCTTCATCGCGTCGGAGTAGAGGAATGATGGCAGATAGGCGATCCCGAGGCCCGAGATCGCGGCATTGAGAAGCGACTGGCCGTCGTTCACCGTCAGCCAGCCGGCGGTGCGCACCTGCCGCTTTTCGCCCGAGGGCGCGGTGATCTTCCAGACGTTCCCCGACGCCTGGTTGGAATAGTGCAGGAGTTTGTGTTCGTTCAGGTCGTCGATCTTCGTCGGGCGGCCGTATTTCTCGAAATAGGAGGGCGAGCCGACCATGCGCTTGACCGTTTCGGTCAGCTTGCGGGCGCGCAGCGTCGAATCTTCCAGTTCCCCCACCCGGATGGCCATGTCGAAGCCTTCCGAGATGAGTTCCACATAGCGGTTGTTCAGCACCATGTTCACGGTGATGTCGGGGTATTCCAGCAGGAAATCCCCGAGGATCGGCGAGAGCAGGTTCACCCCGAAATCGGTCGCGACCGAGATGCGCAGGAGCCCGGAGGGCGCCGACTGCATCGAGGTGACAAGCGCGTCGGCCTCGCCGGCGTCGTTCAGCACGCGCCGCGCCCGGTCGTAGTAGGCCAGACCGATCTCGGTCGGCGACACCCGGCGCGTCGTGCGGTTCAGAAGCCGCGCCCCCAGACGCGCTTCAAGCGAAGAGACATGTTTCGAGACGGCGGACTTCGAAATCCCCATCTTCTTCGCGGCATCCGTAAACCCCCCCTGGTCTACGACGGTGGCGAAAGCCTCCATTTCCGTCAGTCGGTCCATTGTGCACCCGTCAAATACATTGCCCGCCGCAGACCGGTATCGCGGGCAATTCGGGCAATATTGCGGAGGCTGACGGACAACACTGGGGTATTGTCGCGAACCAAAGTGGCAAGTTTCCGCCGATCCGTTCGGCAGGCGTCACATATGGCGCTCAGAGGGTGGCGGCGAGACGGGTTCCCTGGTCGATGGCGCGCTTGGCATCCAGTTCGGCCGCAACATCTGCGCCGCCGATCACGTGGACCACACATCCCCTAGCGGCAAGCCTCTCGGCAAGGGTTCGGTCGCTTTCTTGGCCGGCGCAAAGGACGATGGTGTCGGCGGGGATCAGGCGCGGGTCCTCTCGCCCCGGCCCTGAGGAAACGCGCAGTCCCCCCGGCTCCACCGCTTCGTAGTTGACGCCGCCGATCATCTCCACGCCCTTCGCCTGCAACGCGGCGCGGTGGATCCAGCCGGTTGTCCTGCCGAGATTGCGGCCCGGCTTCTCCGGCTTGCGCTGCAGCAGCGTCACAGCCCGCGCCGGTGCTTCGGGCTTCGGCTCCACGAGTCCTCCGCGCGCCGTCTCGGGGTCGGTCACGCCCCACTCGGCGAGCCAGTCGTGAAGATGGAGCGTCGGGCTCTGCCCGGTCTGTGTCAGGAACTCCGCCACGTCGAAGCCGATCCCGCCCGCGCCGACGATCACCGCCCGCGCGCCCACGGGCGCGCCCGTCAGCACGTCGATGTAGGACAGCACGTTCGCCGCCCCCTGCCCCGGAATCTGCGGATCGCGCGGGCGCACGCCGGTGGCGACGACCACCGCGTCGAAATCCGAAAGCATGTCCGGCGTGGCCTCGGTGGACAGGCGCAGGGCGATACCGCACTTTGCCACCATCGTCTCGAACCACGCGACGAGACCGTGGAATTCCTCCTTCCCCGGCACCTGACGGGCAAGGTTCAACTGGCCGCCGAGGCGCGCGCCCCGCTCGAAAAGCGTGACCGTGTGTCCGCGCCGGTCGAGCGCGAGCGCCGCCGCAAGCCCCGCCGGGCCCGCGCCGACGACGGCGATGCACTTCGGGGCGGCCGTGGGCTCCAGCACCAGCTCGGTCTCGAAGCAGGCGCGCGGGTTGACGAGGCAGGTCGAGATCTTTCCGGCGAAAGTGTGGTCGAGGCAGGCCTGGTTGCACGCGATGCAGGGGGCGATCTCTTCCGCGCGGCCCTCGGCCGCCTTCCGCACGAAATCCGGATCGGCAAGGAAGGGGCGCGCCATCGACACCATGTCGGCGCAGCCTTCGGCCAGCACCGCCTCGGCCACATCGGGCGTATTGATCCGGTTCGAGGTGATCACGGGGATGGCGACCTCGCCCATCAGCTTCTTCGTCACCCAGGCGAAGGCACGACGGGGAACGGAGGTGGCGATCGTCGGCACCCGCGCCTCGTGCCAGCCGATCCCGGTGTTGAGGATCGAGGCGCCTGCCTCCTCCACCGCCTTGGCGAGCGTCACCACCTCGTCCCAGGTCTGCCCCTCGGGTACGAGGTCGAGCAGCGAGATGCGGTAGATCAGGATGAAGTCCTGCCCGACCGCCTGCCGCACTCGCCGCACCACGTCCAGCGGCAGGCGCATCCGGTTCTCAAGGCTGCCGCCCCAGCGGTCGGTGCGCCGGTTCGTGCGGGTGACGAGGAATTCGTTGAGGAAGTATCCCTCCGACCCCATCACCTCCACGCCGTCGTATCCCGCCTCGCGGGCGCGCGCGGCGGCGGTGGCGATGTCGGCGATCTGCTTCTCGATCCCTGCCTCGTCCAGTTCCTTCGGCGGGAAGGGAGAAATCGGCGACTTGATCGCGGAGGGCGCCACGCAGTCCGGCCCGTAGGCATAGCGCCCGGCGTGGAGGATCTGCATCGCGATGCGGCCGCCTTCGTCATGCACCCGGTCGGTCACGACGCGGTGGTTGGCGATGTCGGCCGGTGTGAAAAGCCCCGCCGCACCGGGAAAGACGCCGCCCTCGCGGTTCGGCGCCATGCCGCCCGTCACCATGAGTGCCACGCCCCCCCGCGCGCGCGCGGCATAGAATGCCGCCACCCGGTTCCAGTCCTTCGTCTCCTCGAGATTCGTGTGCATGGAGCCCATGAGCACCCGATTGGGCAGGACCACGTGTCCAAGGTCGAGCGGTGCGAGCAGATGCGGGTAATGCGACATGGGGCCCTCCTTGCATGGTGACGATGCCAAAGGCGCGCGCCGCGGTCACGCCGGACGCTGCGTCACGGGAGAGCGGATCAGGTCCCGTCCGTCTCTGCGCAGTGGCGGCGAAAGGCCTTCTTCAGCATGTCGAGCTCGGCACGGAGAAGGTCGATCTCGGCCCGGATGTCGTCTTCCAGGGGAACGCCGGTGACGATGGTGAAATGGCCGAGCGTGGCCCCGGTGGCCACCTCGCGCACGACAAAGGTCTGCACTCCGTCGGACAGGAGCGATGCCGGGATCGGCACCGCCACCGGCCAGCGACCGGGCGCCGAGGGCGCGGCGAGGCTGACGCCGTCAAGGCGCGCCTCCTGATGCCAGACCTCGATCGCGGGGGCCTCGTCCCGGTCCGGTGCGACAAGCTCCGCCCGCCAGCACCCGGCCGCGATCCGGGCGCCTTCAAGCGTCAGGCTCTTCGCACCGGTCCCGGTCACAGCGCGGCCCTCGGGCGACGGCTGAGCGTCAGGTCGCGGACGACGACCTGGTTCATCCGGGGGCCCTCGAAGATGAGGTCGAGCCAGGCGGCCTCCACCGGACGGTCGGTCAGGCGGGTGTAGCCGAGGTCGAATTCCACCGTCGCTTCCGTCGTGCCCTTCGGCAGTTCGCGGACGATCTCGTCGGTGTTGGGGCCGTGGCGCAGGTTCAGCCGCGCGAAGATCTCCAGCGGTCGCTCCGCTTCCACCGCCGCGTCGAGCCGGACGACGTGACCGGCACCGAGACCCTGGAGCCCCGCCATCGGAAGGTCGAGCACGAGCGAGAGGAACGAACCATCGAAGCGGAATACGTCGATCCTGAGGCCATAGGGGGCGAGGTCGGTCGGGCGGGTATTGGCGATCTGGCGCAGGGTCAGTTCGCTTTCGGCGCAGTCGTGAAACAACTTCGCCTCGGCGCCGAAGCCGGTGCGGGTGGCGACCGCGGCAAGGCCCGGCGGCGTCACCGGGCCCGACCAGAGTTCCGGCCGCCAGGCCCAGTCCGCCAGAAGCGGCTTCGGGATCGCCGACGCCCCGTCCCCGCGCGCGAGCGGCCCTTCGGCCACATGAAGAACGCGGTCGATCTGGCGGCGAAGCTGCCGGCCCTCGCCGCGCAGGGCGCGAAGCGTGGCGGGATCGGCCGCCCCGGCACGCTCGGCCGCGGCGCGCCAGCGGTCGAGCGCGCGGCGGCCGAGGAAGCGGTCGAGGTAGCTGTCGAACTTGTCGCGCATTCTGCCGGACGTGGTCCCTGTCACGCGAAGATGGAAACCATAATTCGTTATCGTTTCGTTTCCGCGGGCGCGCAAGCCGGTGCCCGCGACTCAACCCGCCGCGGCGGCCCCGGCGTTCGCGGCCCGCATCCGTCCGACGAAGGCGTCGAGGATCTGGCGCTTCTCGGCCGAGGTGAGCGGCCGGTCGGCAAGGCTCATCACCGAGAGGG
>NZ_WBUS01000100.1 GCF_008933605.1 Albidovulum sp. | reverse complement strand
CCCCGGACCATGCCGGCATCTCGGACGAGAACGATTTCGCCGCCGTCTCGTCGCGCGAGTCGATCGAATCCGACAAGGCCCGCATCGCCCAGAACCGCGCGGCCTATCAGCAGATCCAGCCGACCGAACTTCCCGAACGGAGCCCCGACGCGGCCAAGGCGGTCGATCTGGTGCAATACGCGCTGAGGGCGCCGAACCGGCTCGGGGAGGCCGTCTATCCGCGCTCGCGCATCGCGCTTTCCAGCAGCGAGAAGGCCTGCGCCCGCTACGCGACGCCCGAGGCGGCGCAGCAGGCGTTCCTGTCCTCCGGCGGGCCGAGGCGCGACCCGAAGAACCTCGACCCCGACGGCGACGGCTTTGCCTGCTTCTGGGATCCGACGCCGTTCCAGCAGGCGAAGAACTGAGGTGACGCTGCCGCCTTCGCCGAACTTCGGTGAGCGGCGCTGCGGCGCGCGGCCCGATCTGGTGGTGATTCACTACACCGCGATGCCCGGTTGCGCCGAGGCGCGGGCGCGGCTCTGCGACCCGGATGCCGAGGTTTCGGCGCATTACCTCGTCGCCGAGGCGGGCGAGGTCGAGGCGCTGGTGCCCGAGGAGGCGCGCGCCTGGCACGCCGGGGCAGGGGCCTGGGGCGCGGTGACGGACGTGAACTCCCGTTCCATAGGCATCGAGCTCCAGAATCCCGGCGACGCGCCTTTCCCGGAACCGCAGATGGCAGCGCTCGAACGGCTGCTCGCCTCGATCCTGTCGCGCCGGCAGATCCCCCCCGAGCGGGTGATCGGACACTCCGACATGGCTCCGGATCGCAAGCGCGACCCCGGACCGCGCTTCGACTGGCGGCGCCTCGCCCGCTCGGGCCTCGCGGTCTGGCCCGGGCCGGGGGGCGACCCGGCGGCGCCGCTTGCCGCCTCGCTCCGGGCGTTCGGCTACCCCGAGGCCGCGCCGGCCACGCTGCTCCATGCCTTCCGCCTGCGGTTCCGGCCTTGGGCGACGGGCCCGGAAGCGCCGGAAGACCGGGCGCTGGCCGACGACCTCGCGCGGCGCTTCCCGGTTGACGGCGGGCCATCGGCCGCCTAACTGAAGCGTTGCGCGGAGGGCCGGATGGCCGCGGGGGCTGGCCCCCGAGGAAAGTCCGGACTCCCTGAAGCGACGGTGCCGGGTAACGCCCGGCCGGGGCAACCCGAGGGAAAGCGCCACAGAGAAGAGACTACCCGTCCCCGGACGGGAAAAGGTGAAACGGTGGGGTAAGAGCCCACCGCGGGCCTGGCAACAGGACCGGCAAGGCAAGCCCCACCGGGAGCAATGCCGAATAGGGGCCTCGCGCGGGGGCCGGTCCCGGATCTCGGTCCGGGAGACCGCCCGCAGGGATGCTTCGACCCGAGAGGCCCGGGTTGGCAGCTTGAGCGCGCCGGCAACGGCGCGCCGAGAGGAATGGTCATCCAGCCCCGGATCACGGTCCGGGGCGGACAGAATCCGGCTTACAGGCCCTCCGCGCATGATTCCGCCCTCCAGACGACAGCCCGCGGAAAGCGCGTGATTGTCGCGCGGCGCGCGCTATCATGGCCGGGGTTGTCAAGGAGAGTTCCGCCATGAGTTTCGTCAAGACGCTTGCCACGCTCGCCATCGGCTTCGCCGCCGCGCGGGGGTACACGAAATACAAGGACATGGGCGGCATGCCCGGCGTGAAGGACGCGATGAGGAAGGCCGGCGAACCCGGCGGCGTCATCGACCAGTGGGGCGAGCAGGCCGAGAAGCTGGGCGTTCCGGGCGGCGCAAAGTCGGTGCGGGAGATGTACGACCGCTTCGGCGGCGCGGCCGAGGCGACGGAGGCCGGGCTCGGCGGGCTCATCGCCTCGATGACGAGCGCGGCGGCGGCGGGCGGCAAGGTGATGGGCGACATGATGGAGGCGGTCTCGGGCGCCAGCCCCGCCTCGGCGATCAACGAGGCCAACGCCAAGCTGATGATCCGCGCCATGATCATGGCCGCCAAGGCCGACGGCGAGATCGACCCCGAGGAACGGGCGAAGATCATGGACCACCTCAGGGACGCAAGCGACGAGGAGATCGCCTTCGTCGAGGCCGCGCTCGACGCGCCGCTCGACGTGTCGGCGCTGGCGCAGGAAACCGGCGCGGCGATGCGGGAGCAGATTTACTCGACCTCGCTCATGGCGATCACCGTCGACACGCCGGCCGAACAGGCCTACCTGGCGCAGCTCGGCACCGCGCTCGGCCTCACGGCCGAGGTGCGGGCGAAGCTGCATGCCGCGATGGGCAAGCCCGCGCCGGGCGCCTGAGCCGCAGGGGCGGCCGCCGGCGCCGGGACGCGCGGATTTCCCGCCGCGCGCCCCGGTTTTGCGGTTGACTCCGCGCAGACGGCGGGTAAAAGGCGGGCTTCAAGGATTTCGCGGGCGGCTCGGGCCGCCCGGCCAGTGGAGAACGACGATGGCGAAGCCGACGACGATCAAGATCCGTCTGAACTCGACGGCGGGCACCGGGCACTTCTACGTGACCAAGAAGAACGCCCGCACCATGACCGAGAAGATGGTCGTGCGGAAGTACGACCCGGTCAAGCGCGAGCACGTCGAATACAAGGAAGGCAAGATCAAGTAGGATCGCCTTCCCCTTGCAAGCACCGGGGGCCGTGCCGCAACGCACGGCCCCTTCGCTTTCTCACCACCCGGTCGTCCGCAATGGGGCGCATCCGCCGCGGGGACGCGACAGGTGGCAGGGTCAGTGCGCCCTTGCCCAGTCGATGGCGTCCTCCAGCCGGTCGTCGCCCCAGAAGACCTCGCCCTTCACCACGAAGCTCGGCGACCCGAAGACGCCAAGCGCCATCGCCTCGTCGGTGGCCCGCGCCAGCGCGCCTGCGATGCGGTCGGATGTTGCGGCGTCCCGCACCCTTGCCGGGTCCTGGCCGATTTCCCTTAGGCTTGCGCTCAGGTTCGGGTCTTCGCCCGCAGGCTCGCACGCCTCGAACCAGCGACGGTAGGAGGCGCGGGTGAAGCCTTCGACCCAGCCCTCCTCGACGCCGAGCGTGGCCACCTGATTGGCGAACACGAGTTCCGCCAGCGGATAGGGCGCGGGGATCCTCGGCGTCAGCCCGTAGCGCGCCGCGCGCCGCTCGATGTCGCGCCACATGTAGGCGGTCTTCACCGGCTTGTCCCGGAACGGGATGTTGTTCTGCAGGATCATGACGTGGCGGACGTTGAACGGGCGCCAGCGGAATGCCACGCCGGTCGCCCGCGCGACATCGGCAAGCCGCATGACGCTGAGATAGCTGTAGGTGCTTCCGATGGAGTACCAGAAGTCGATGTTCGGCATTGCGGCCCTCCCCCCGCCGGTCCGCGCGAGACGCAGTCTAGCACGTCAGGGCGCCGACCCACAGGCAGAGCGAACGTGCGGCCGGCCCGGATGCTTGCCCCGGACGACGAAAGGGCCGGGGTTTCCCCCGGCCCTTCGATTGCCGTCCTTCCGCTCGGGTCACTCGCGGTTGCCGAGGAACTGCAGCAGGAACATGAACATGTTGATAAAGTCGAGGTAGAGGTTCAGCGCCCCCATGATGGCGGCCTTGCCGAGCCACTCCGCGTCGCCGTGCTGGGCATGGGCGATGTAGGTGTTCTTGATGTTCTGCGTGTCATAGGCCGTGAGACCGGCGAAGATCAGCACGCCGAGCGCCGAGATCGCGAACATCACCGCGGGCGAGCCGAGGAAGATATTGACGATCGACGCCACCAGAAGCCCGATCACGCCCATGATGAGGAACGAGCCCCAGCCCGAGATGTCCTTCTTCGTGGTGTAGCCCCAGAGCGAGAGGCCCGCGAAGGCGATCGCGGTGACGAGGAAGGTCTGCACGATCGAATAGCCGGTGAAGACAAGGAAGATCGAGCTGAGCGACAGCCCCATCAGCGCCGCAAAGCCGTAGAAGTAGACCTGCGCGCCGGCTTCCGAGATGCGGTTCAGCACGGCGCCGAAGGCAAAGACCATGATCAGCGGCGCGAACATGATCAGCCACTTCAGCGGCGAGCCGTAGATCGCGTAGCCGAAATCCGTCAGGTAGCGGTCGGCGCCGATCTGGTACTGCGTGGGCACATCGCTCATCGCGAGGCCCGAGATCGCCCAGGCCGCGGCGCCCGTGATCAGCATGCCGACGGACATGAGTCCGTAGACCTTGTTCATGTGGGCCTTGAGGCCTTCGTCAATTTGCAGCGCCTGCGCGCCGACGCGGCCGGCCCGGATGGTTTGATAGTCAGCCATGAAAGCCTCCAGATACATTCCCTTGCGCCGCCCGCGAGAGCGGCGCACCCGGGGTGAAATATCGGGAAGCTGTGGCGTCATTTCAAGGGTTTCCCGCCGGTTTCCGCGGGTTTTCAGGACCGCCAGTTGGCGGGCACGTCCCAGATCGGGCGCGACGCCTCCCGCTCGGCGGCGTCGCGGGTGACGCCGATGTCGTCGAGGAGGTGGTCGCCGAGGTCGCGCAGGCGGGCGCGGTGGCGGCGGAAGGCGAGGGCCGCGCGGATGCGGGCGAGGAAGCCGGGGCGGTGGTGGCCGTGGCGGCGAGGGATGACGTGGTCCATGGGAATGCCTTTGGTTTGTGATGAATTGAAGACCTTCCATCAGAAGGCTTGATAAATATGCGGAGATATGGTCAATATGGGAAACGAATGATTGTTGTATTATACATCAAGGATGGTGATCATGGCCCGCAACCTCGACCTTACCGCCCTGCGCGCGCTCGTTGCCGTCACCGACGCCGGGGGCGTGACCCGCGCGGCTGGTCTCCTCAATCTGACCCAGTCCGCGGTCTCGATGCAGATCAAGCGGCTGGAGGAAGGCCTCGGGGTCGAACTCTTCAGCCGGGCGCAGCGCAAGCTGACCCCGACGCCGGAGGGCGACCAGCTCCTCGGCTATGCGCGGCGGATGCTTGAGCTGAACGACGAGGCGCTGACGCGGCTGACCGATACGGCCTTCGAGGGCGAGATCCGGCTCGGGGTGCCGCACGACATCGTCTATCCCGAGATCCCGAGGATCCTGAAGGCGATGGCCGCCGAGTATCCGCGTGTCCGGGTCAACCTCGTGTCTTGCTTCACCTCGAAGCTGAAGGAGGGGTTTTCGCGGGGCGAATACGACGTGATCCTGACGACCGAGGCATCGCCCGGGGCGGGGGGTGAACGGCTGGCCACCCGCAAGCTCGTCTGGATCGGTGCGCCCGATGGCATCGCCTGGCAGCAGCGGCCGCTCCGGCTCGCCTTCGTGGAGCGCTGCTTCTTCCGCCCGATCGCTCAGGCGGCGCTGAATGGCGCGGGCGTTCGCTGGGAAATGGCCGTGGGCGGCGAATCCGAGCAGGTGGCCGAGGCGACCGTGACGGCGGACCTCTCCATCACGGCGCGGATGGAGGGGGCGATCCCGGTCGGAACCGCGGTTATCGACGGCGCCAACGCCCTGCCGGACCTCGGCCATCTCGACATCTGTCTCTATCAGGCCAACGTCCAGAAGGGCGAGGTGATGGACAAGCTCCTGACCCAGCTCCGCTGCGCCTATGGCGATGCCCAGTGCTGCCTCAGGGTGATTTCCGGCGAGGCCGCGTCAGAGGGTAACGACGACTTTTCCCGTCGACTGACGGCTGCGGAGTAGCGCCAGCGCCTCGGCTGCCCGCTCGATGGGCAGTTCGTGGGACACATGCGGGCGCAGCCGGCCGGCGCCGTACCATTCCAGAAGCGTCTGAAGGCTGTCCGTCAGAACCTCCGGGCGGAACTTGAGGTAGCCGCCCCAGTAGAGCCCGATGACGGTGAGGTTCTTCACCAGGAGGTGGTTGGCGGGAATCTGCGGCACCGTGCCGCTGGCGAAGCCGATGGGGATGATCCGCCCGCCGGGGTTGGTCGCGCGGAACGCGGCCTCGAACTGGGCGCCGCCCACCGGATCGTAGACCACGTCCGCGCCGCCCAGGGCGCGGATCTCGGCCCTGAGGTCGGCGGTATCGCTGTCGATGAGGTGGTCGGCCCCCGCCGCCTGCGCGGCCGCGAGCTTGTCGGCGCCGCGGGCGCAGGCGATGACGCGCGCTCCGAGGAGCGTGCCGACCTCGACCGCCGTCAATCCGACGCCCCCTGCCGCGCCGAGCACGAGCAGCGTCTCGCCCGGACGAAGCGCCGCTCGGTGGTCGAGCGCGACATGGGCGGTGCCGTAGGCGATCTGGAAGCCTGCGGCATGCGCGAAGGGCATTCCGTCCGGAATCGGCAGGCAGCGCGCGGCAGGGAAGCAGCCGTAGTCGGCGAGCCCGCCGGTGCCGGAGAAGGCCGCGACGCGGGTTCCCGGGGCCGGTCCCGCGACGCCGGGCCCGAGTGCATCGACCGTGCCCGCAACCTCCATCCCGAGCGTCAGGGGCGGCTCCGGCCGTTCCTGATACCGACCGTCGATCATCAGCAGATCGGCGAAGTTGAGCCCGCAGGCCGCGATCCGCACGCGGACTTCGCCCGGGCCGGGCTCGGGCCGCGGCAGCGCGCGCAGTGCGGGCGTCTCCCCGAATGCCTCGATGCCGAATGCGCGCATGCCGTCCTCTGGCTCTCTCCGTTCGCAGGCTAACGGGGCGCTTCTCGGCATTCCAGCGGAAGAAGCGGGCGGAGAGTTGCGGAATGCAACGTTTTTCCGAAAGGTGTCTTTGCAAAATGAAATGCAAATTGCAACGTAATCTTCGGGCGAGCGGGCGGACATGTATTTTCGTATAGGGTGACTGTTTCCCGTTTTTGTGCGGTAACAGGTTAGACTCTCCTGTTGTCCAGCGCCCCTGCGGAACGATCTTTTTTTTCGTGAATCCGATGGGCGCCGCCAACTTGGTACGATACTTGCTTGATGAGCGATAGAAGAGGATTGGAGATTATCATGAAGCATCCTGTGGACGTCCATGTCGGCAAGCGCGTGCGTCACCGGCGCTGGATGGTGGGGATGACCCAGCAGCAGCTCGCCGACAAGGTCGGAATCAAGTTCCAGCAGATCCAGAAGTACGAGACCGGCATGAACCGGATCTCCGCCTCGCGGCTCTGGGACATCTCCGACGCGCTCGGCGTTCCGATCAGCTTCTTCTTCGAGGGCCTCGATCAGGAAAATCAGATCGTCGAGGAGATCGACGGCGACATCCTCGCCGACAAGGAAGCGCTGATGCTGGTGCGGTCCTATTACGCGATCCCCGAGGCGCAGCGCCGCCGGCTCTTCGACCTTGCCAAGGTCCTGTCGGACGCTGCCTGAAAGGATTGACCGTGCCGGGGCAGGGGGCTACCGCTTGAGCGTCTCAAGCGGAGCCCCGTCATGTCCCCGACCGACGCCGAAGCCCGTGCGCTGATCGAAACCGCCCATGCGCTGGCGGATGCGGCGCGCGAGGAAACCCTCGCGCATTTCCGCAGCGACGGGCTGGCGGCCGACAACAAGGTGACCACCCATTTCGACCCGGTCACGGTGGCCGACCGTGCCGCGGAAACCCGCATCCGCGAGATCCTCGCCACGCGGCGCCCCGCCGACGCGATCCTCGGCGAGGAGTTCGGGCCGAAGCCCGGGACATCGGGCCTCACCTGGGTCATCGACCCGATCGACGGCACGCGGAGCTACATGTCGGGCACGCCCACATGGGGCGTCCTGATCTCGGTCGCGGATGCCACCGGGCCGATCTTCGGCCTGATCGACCAGCCCTTCATCGGCGAACGCTTCGCCGGCGGCCTCGGAGTGGCCGAGGTGGTGGGGCCGATGGGTCGCCATCCCCTGCGGACCCGTGCGCCGCGCCCGCTTGGCGAGGCGGTCCTCTTCACCACCTTCCCCGAGGTCGGCACGGCCACGGAAGGCGCGGCCTTCGACCGGGTGAAGGCGAAGGCGCGGCTCACCCGCTACGGACTCGACTGCTACGCCTACGCGCTGGTGGCCGCCGGACAGATCGACCTCGTGATCGAGGCGGGGCTTCAAGCCTACGACGTGCAGGCCCCCATCGCCGTGATCGAGGCGGCGGGCGGCATCGTCACCGACTGGCAGGGCCGCCCAGCGACCGGGGGCGGACAGATTCTCGCCGCCGCCAACCGCGACATCCATGCCGAGGCGATGGCAATCCTGAACGGCTGAGCGGTCTGGCGCGCGGCGCCGCCGTACCTTAGGCTTTCCCCCGCCGGTCGAGTCCTTGCCCCTTCTGTCGCCGGTCGTTCCACTCACCGAAGGGGGAGGGGAACCCATGGCCGAAATCCTGATCCGCAATGCGACTTCCGTCGTCACGATGAACCCCGCGCGCGACGAGATCGCGGGCGGCGACGTGCTGATCCGCGGGGGCGCCATCGCCGCCGTGGGGCAGGGCCTCACCACCACGGGCGCGGTGATCGAGGCTGCGGGCTGCGTGGTCACGCCCGGCCTCGTCAACACCCACCACCACCTCTACCAGACGCTCACCCGTGCCGTCCCCGGGGGCCAGGACGCGCTGCTCTTCGGCTGGCTGAAGACGCTCTACCCGATCTGGGCGCGCTTCGGGCCGGAGGAAATCCGCGTCTCGGCGCTTGCGGGCCTCGCGGAACTGGCGTTCTCGGGCTGCACGCTCACGTCGGACCACCTCTACCTCTACCCGAACGGCGCCCGGCTCGAGGACACGATCGAGGCCGCGGCGGAAATCGGGCTCCGCTTCCACCCCACGCGCGGCGCCATGTCGATCGGCGAAAGCCGGGGCGGGCTGCCGCCCGACGCGCTGGTCGAGGACGAGGCGGCGATCCTGACGGACATGGAGCGGGTGGTCGATGCGTTCCACGACCCGGCCGAGGGCGCCATGGTCCGCGTCGGGCTTGCGCCCTGCTCGCCCTTCTCGGTCAGCCGCGACCTGATGCGCGAGACCGCCCGCCTTGCCCGCGACAAGGGCGTGATGCTGCACACCCACCTTGCGGAGAATGACGAGGACGTCGCCTACAGCCTCGCCGCCTTCGGCTGCCGGCCGGGCCAGTATGCCGAGGACCTGGGCTGGACCGGTGCCGATGTCTGGCACGCCCACTGCGTGAAGCTCGACACGGCCGAGATCGGGTTGTTCGCGCGCACGCTGACGGGTGTCGCCCATTGCCCCTGCTCGAACTGCCGCCTCGGCTCCGGCATCGCGCCGGTCCGGGCGATGCGCGACGCGGGCGTGCCCCTGGGCCTCGGCGTCGATGGCTCCGCCTCGAACGATGCCGGCAACCTCCTTGCCGAGGCGCGCCAGGCGATGCTTCTCCAGAGAGTCGCCAAGGGTGCGGACGCCATGTCCGCGCGCGAGGCGCTGGAGATCGCCACGCTGGGCGGCGCCGCCGTGCTTGGCCGGTCCGACTGCGGGTCGCTCGCGCCCGGCAAGCGGGCCGACATCGCGATCTGGGACCTCGCCGGTATCGAGGCCGCCGGCGCCTGGGACCCGGTCGCGGCGCTCCTCCTCTGCGGTCCGCTCCGCGTCCGTGACCTGATTGTCGAAGGCCGCACCGTGGTACGGGAGGGCCATCTGACCAGGGTCGACCTGCCGCAACTGATCGAACGCCAGACCCGGCTAGCCCGTCGCCTCATGGCCTGAGGTTTGGGGATCCACCCCCGCGCAGAGCGTCCCCGCCGGGTCAGGCGGGGCGCGCGACGCGCCGGCCGCCGATCCAGACCGTGGCGATGGCCCGGTCGTCGCCCATCATGATCGTCGGGAACAGCGCTTCCCAGATGTCTTCCGCCTGCGCGGCCCGCTGGGCGATGGCCGGCGTGGACGAAAGGTCGATCGCCACGATGTCCGCCTCCATCCCCGGCGCAAGGTTGCCAATCCTGTCGTCGGCGCGCAGCGCGCGGGCGGAGCCCTGGGTGGCAAGCCACCAGAGTTCGGCCGGGTGCAGCGCCCGGTGGCGGAGCTGCGCAACCTCGTAGGCCGCGGCCATCGTCCTGAGCATCGAGAAGGACGATCCACCCCCGGTATCGGTCGCCAGCCCGATCCGCTGGCCCGCGCGCGCGAGCCCGTCCATGTCGAAGAGCCCCGAGCCGATGAAGGTGTTCGAGGTCGGGCAGTGGATCAGGCTCGCGTCCACTTCCCGCAACCGGTCGCGCTCGCGCGGTTCGAGGTGGATCGCATGGCCGAAAAGCCCCCCGGGGCCAAGGAGGCCGTGCGTCTCGTAGGTGTCGAGATAGTCGCGCGCCTCGGGGTAGAGCGACTTCACCCAGGCGATCTCGTCGGTCTGCTCGCTCAGATGCGTCTGCATGAGGCAGGAGGGGTTCTCCGCCCAGAGCGCGCCGAGCGCCGAAAGCTGTTCGGGGGTGGAGGTGGGCGCGAAGCGCGGAGTGATGACGTAGGAGAGCCGGTCGACCCCATGCCAGCGCTCGAGAAGCCGTCTGCTGTCATCGTAGGCGGACTGCGCCGTGTCGCGCAGGCCTTGGGGCGCGGTATCGCGGTCCATGCAGGTCTTGCCCGCCCAGGCGCGCAGTCCGCGCGTCCGTGCCTCGGCGAAGAAGGCCTCGACGCTCTCGGGGTGGATCGTGCAGTAGCTGCAGACAGACGTGGTGCCGTGGGCGAGGAGCAGGTCGAAATACCGCTCCGCGATCCCGGCGGCATAGGCCGGATCGGCAAACCGCATCTCCTCGGGGAAGGTGTAGCTGTTCAGCCAGTCGATCAGCCGCTTGCCCCAGCTCGCGATCATCGCGGTCTGGGGGTAATGCGCATGGGCATCGACGAACCCGGCGGAGAGGAGGCGGCTGCCACAGTCGGTCACCTCGGCCGCGGGATGCGCGCGGCGGAGGTCCTCCGCCTCGCCCACGGCGCGGATGTGCCCGCCCTCCACCAGCACGGCCCCGCGCGGGAAATGACGCGCTGCCGAGGGTCCGTCTTCCATCGGGTTGCCTTCGAACCGCAAGACCTGGCCAAGGATCAGTTCCGCCATTTCCGCCTCTCCATCGCGCGTTGTCGGTCCAGTCTAAGCCCATGTCGCGGCCGGGGAAATCGCCCATTGCCCCTGTTTCTTTGAAACTCCTTCCGGTAAGGTCGCGGCAATCGCGGGAAGGGGGCGGAATGGCCGAGCATGTGCAGGACAACGCCGAACGGGAGGAGGACGACTACGGCCTCGACCCCCGGCTCGTGCAGTCGATCCGCGAGGCCATCGACGCCGGCAATGCACCGGCAATCGACACGCTCATGGAGCCCCTTCACGCGGCCGACATCGCCGACGTGCTGGAGCAGATCGACCCGGACGAGCGGCGTGACCTCGTGCGGCTATGGTCGAAGGGCTTTGACGGCGACATCCTCTCGGAACTGGACGAGGCGATCCGCGAGGACGTGATCGAGGCGCTGCCGCACGAGGTTCTCACCGAGGCCGTGCGCGAACTCGACAGCGACGATGTGGTCGATCTCATCGAGGATCTCGAGGAGCCGGTTCAGGAGCGCATCCTCGACGCGCTCGAGGTCAGTGACCGCGTTGCCGTCGAGCAGTCGCTCACCTATCCGGAATATTCCGCCGGCCGTCTCATGCAGCGCGAGGTGGTGACCGCGCCCGAGTACTGGACGGTGGGCGAGGCGATCGACTTCCTGCGCAATGCCAAGGAGTTGCCCGACCAGTTCTACCACGTGATCCTTGTCGATCCGCGCTGGCATCCGGTGGGCTACGTCACGCTCGGCAAGCTCCTGTCCTCGAAGCGCGCGGTGAAGCTGACCGAGATCACCGAGGACAGCTTCCGCACCATCGGCGTGATGGACGAGGAAGGCGATGTCGCCTATGCCTTCAACCAGTACCACCTGATCTCTGCTCCCGTGGTGGACGAAGACGGACGGCTTGCGGGCGTCATCACCATCGACGACGCGATGGCCGTCCTTGACGAGGAGCACGAGGAGGACATCCTGCGCCTCGCCGGTGTCGGCGAGGGATCGCTGTCCGACAGCGTGATCGAGACGACGCAGCAGCGCATCCCCTGGCTTGCCGTGAACCTCGTCACCGCCATCGTCGCTTCCTTCGTCATCGCCCAGTTCGAGGACGTCATCGCCCGGGTCGTCGCGCTCGCCGTGCTGATGCCGATCGTCGCCTCGATGGGCGGCAATGCCGGCACGCAGGCGCTGACGGTGGCGGTGCGCGCGATCGCGACGCGCGACCTGACGGGGTCGAACCTCTGGCGCGTGGTCCGGCGCGAGGTGCTGGTGGGCGTTGTCAACGGGATCGTCTTCGCGCTCGTCATGGGCGCGGTCGGCTGGCTCTGGTTCGGATCGTCCTGGATCGGCGCGGTGCTCGCCGCCGCAATGGTCATCAATCTGGTCGTTGCGGGGCTCGCGGGCATCCTCGTTCCGGTGGCACTGGAAAGGGCGGGCGTGGACCCGGCCCTCGGTTCCGGTGCCTTCGTGACGACGGTGACCGATGTGGTCGGGTTCTTCGCCTTCCTGGGACTGGCGGCACTGGTGCTTCTATGAC
>NZ_WBUS01000099.1 GCF_008933605.1 Albidovulum sp. | reverse complement strand
GGTTTCGGGCACCGGGGCGCGGCCGCCGAAGCGGTCGAGAAGCTGGGTGAAGCGGCGCGGCCGCCAGACGTGGCGCAGGAGCGCGGCCTTGCGGCTTTCGAGCGTGTTCAGCCCGCGCACCGCCGCCGTCAGGATCGCGATGTCGCCGGTGACGGCCCGGAGCCTCAGATCGGAAAGCAGGCCGGCGAAAAGCGCGAAGACCTCGGCATCGGCGGCGCCGGGGTCGGCGCGGTCGAAGACCTCGTAGCCGACCTGGACATATTCGGACTTCCGCGCCGTCAGATGCTCCTGCTTGCGGAAGACCTCGCCTGCGTAGCAGTAGCGCGCGGGTTCGGCGCCCCCCTCCATGTGCATCTGCACCACCGGCACGGTGAAGTCGGGGCGCAGCATCATCTCGCCCCTCAAGGGGTCGCCGGTGACATAGGCGCGGGCGCGGATGTCCTCGCCGTAGAGGTCGAGGAGGACCTCGGCCGGTTGCAGGATGTCGGCCTCGACCGGCAGCGCGCCGGCCGCGCGGAAGGCGGCCATCAGGCGTTCCGCCTCGGCCCGCGCTGCGGTCTTCGGCGCCATTCAGGCGGACCCCAGGAGGCGGCGGACGGCCGGAACGAGGTCGCCGCGCGCGACCTCGGTCTGGGCGGGCTGGCTTTTCCATTCCTCGTGGGAGGCTTCGGCGGCGATCCTCGCGCCGAGGAAGAGGTCCTTCAGCTGCACGACGCCGCGCGCCGCCTCCTCGGTCCCCTGGATCACGGCCAGGGGGGAGTTGCGCTTGTCGGCATACTTCAGCTGGTTGCCGAAGTTCTTCGGATTGCCGAGGTAGACCTCGGCGCGGATCCCCGCCTGCCGAAGTTCGGTCGCCATCTTCTGGTATTCGGCCATCCGGTCGCGGTCCATCACCGTGACGACGACGGGGCCGCGCGTGTCGGCCTGGATGCGCCCCTTGGCGCGCAAGGCGGCCAGCAGGCGGTCGACGCCGATCGAGACGCCGGTCGCGGGGACCGCCTGGCCGGTGAAGCGCTTGACGAGGTCGTCGTAGCGCCCGCCGCCGGCGACCGAGCCGAACTGCCGGGGGCGGCCCTTTTCGTCGAGGATTTCGAAGGTGAGTTCGGCTTCGAAGACCGGGCCGGTGTAGTAGCCGAGGCCGCGGACGACGGAGGGGTCAATCACGATGCGGTCGGGGCCGTAGCCCTGGGCGGCGAGAAGATCGGCAATCTTCTCAAGCTCTTCCACGCCTTCGACGCCGATGGTTGAGCCCTGAACCAATTCGCGGAGGTGAAATATTGCCATCCGGTTGTGTAGTTCATCGGCTGGCACGGGGTCATCTAGTGCGTCACGGTCCACGGACTTGGCCAAAGAAACGTGAAGCCATTTTTTGAAGTCGTCGTTATCGAGAATGAACGACGACCTTATCCCGCCGATAAGTATTTTGTCGCGCTCCGCCTCCCAGTTTACGAAGCGCATAATCACATCGGACTGCGCGGCGCTCAGCCCCGCCCCCTTGGTGAAATCGCCGCTCTCATCCTTCCGGCCCGCGCCCAGAAGCGCGCGCACCCCCTCCGGTCCCAACCGGTCGATCTTGTCGATGGCGCGCATGACGATGCCGCGTTCGTGGGCGAATTTCTCCGGGTCGGCGGGGTCGAGCACGCCCGCGACCTCCATCACCCCGTTCAGCACCTTCCGGTTGTTCACCCTGACCGCATAATCCCCGCGCGGGATGCCGACCTCTTCCAGCGCGTCCGCCAGCATGGCGCAAATCTCGGCATCCGCCGCGACCGAAGCAGCCCCGACCGTATCGGCATCGCATTGATAGAACTGGCGAAAACGCCCCGGCCCCGGCTTTTCGTTGCGCCAGACCGGGCCCATGGCATAGCGGCGGTAGGGCGTCGGCAGGTCGTTGCGGTATTGTGCCGCGACGCGGGCCAAGGGCGCGGTCAGGTCGTAGCGCAGCGCCAGCCAGTCGCCCTCGCGGCTCGCGCCCTCCTCGTCCTCGCGCCAGGCGAAGACGCCGGCGTTCGGGCGGTCGACGTCGGGAAGGAACTTGCCGAGCGCCTCCACCGTCTCCACCGCCGAGGTCTCCAGCGGATCGAAGCCGTAGCGGTGATAGACCCCGGCGATGGTGTCGAGCATCGCCTTGCGCTCGCTCACCTCGGCGCCGAAATAGTCGCGGAAGCCCTTCGGCGTCTCCGCGCGCGGCCGTCTCGGTCCGCCCGACCTGTTCGCGTCCTTGGCCATCGCCAGACCCTTCACATCCATCCGCGCGCGGGTGTAACGGAAGGGGGGGCGGCGAACAAGCGGCTGTGTCCGCCGCCGGAGCGGGCCGTCGGTCTTGCGTCGGTTTCGCGTCGGGTTTGCGTATGGCATCCGTCCCGACAGGCGTCGGGCGGTTCGGGCGGCAGGGGGCGGTGGCGATGGACGGACGGCTGGAGCGGGCGGAAGAGGAACTCGCGCATCTGAGGCGCGCCCTCGACGACCTGTCGGACGTGGTGGCGCGGCAGTCGCGCGAGATCGACGGGCTCAACCGGCGCGTGGCTCTGCTGATGGAGCGGGCGGCCGAGGCGGAGGCGTCGGCCGGGGGCGGGGTGCCGCTGGCCGATCAGAAGCCGCCGCACTGGTGAGCCTGCGGTGACGGGTATCATGGTGTCAGGCTGGTGTCAGGATCAGGCCCGACAAGTCCCGCAGCTTGCATGACCGGCCCGCGCAGATGAGATTCCGCGTCTCGACCTTCTTCGGCACCCCGCACTGGCCGACCGTGGCGCTGACCTACGCGCTTGGCAGCTGCGGCGGCCTCGCGGCGAAGGCCCTGCACCTGCCCTTGCCGATGCTCCTGGGATCGCTCCTCGCAGTAGGCGCGGCGGCCATCGGCGGGCTGCGGCCGTTCGGCCATCTGCCGCAGGCGCCGCAGAAGCTCAGGATGATCGTGATCCCGGTGATCGGCGTCGCCATCGGCGGCTCGGCGCGGCCCGAGATCCTCGCCGAGGCGCCGGCCTGGATCCCCTCGCTTCTCGCGCTCTGCCTCTTCATCCCGCTAGTCCACTACGGGGGCTACCGGCTGCTGCTGGCGACGGGGCAGACCGACCGCCGCACCGCCTTCTACGGCACCGCCCCGGGCGGGCTCGTCGAGACGGTGCAGATGGGCGAGGAGGCGGGCGCGGACATCCAGATGCTCGCCATGCTGCAGTTCCTGCGGCTCATCCTCACCATCGTCTTCGTCCCCCTCGCCTTCACCTGGATGGAGGGCCATGCGGTGGGTTCCGCCGGGGGCGCGCGGGTCGCGGGCGCGGCGCTGCATGCCGCCGATGCCGGCATTCTCGCCGTCTGCGCCGTGGTCGGCGCGATGCTCGGCCTTTGGCTGAAGCTGCCGGCGGGCCATGTGCTCGGCCCGATCGTGCTCTCGGGCGCGGCCCACGTCGCGGGGCTGACCCAGGCGGTGCCGCCGGGCTGGATGATCGCCGCGGCGCAGGTGGTGATCGGCACCTCGCTCGGCGTCCGTTTCGCGGGAATGCCGAAGGGGCGCATCCTCGTGGCGCTGCGCCTCGCGCTGATGAACGCGGTCCTGACCATCGGCACCGCCGTGGGTTTCGCCCTTGCCGTCGCGCCCGTCACCGGCGAGCCGGTGCGCGCCGTCTTCCTCGCCTTCGCGCCGGGCGGGCTCGTCGAGATGGGGCTGATCGCGCTCAGCCTGAAGATGTCGATCCTCTACGTCACCGCGCATCACCTGCTCAGGATCATCCTCGCCGTCAGCTTCGTGCGCGCCTTCGGGCGGCGGGTGGGCTAGCGGCACGGGACGCGGCGGGGGCGTCAGACCTCCTCGACCAACAGCACCCCGGCCATGGCCTTGATCGCCCCCTTGATCTGCGGGTTCACCGGGAAATCGCGGCCGGTGGAGACCTCCACCTCCTCCCCCGTCTCGCGGTCGGCGATGCAGAAGAGGATCGGGCCGCGGGACCGGATCTTCGCCTCGGCGGCGATGCGCTGGAGGAGGGCCGCGACCGAGGCCACGGCCTGATCGCTGTCGATATGGATGCGCAGGCCCGCGCCGCCGGCATCCGCGACGACACCCTCCATCGCGGCGACGGAACGGGCGACCGGATCGAACTGGCCCTCGTTGAAGCGCGCCTCGAGCGTCATCACCACCTGCGGCGTCTGGTCGAATATCCGCCGACAGGTCTCGAAATCCTCGGGGAAGAGCGCCATGCCGGCGACCTGGCCGGTGGGGTCGGAGATGTTCATGCGGAAGAAGCGGTTGCCGCGCGCGGATTTGCGTTCCTGCAGGCCCGAGACGAGGACGCCGACGCGGGCGACGGCGGCCCCGTCGCGTTCGGCCTTCTGCTGCAACTCGGCCAGCGTCAGGAGCCCCTTGCGCTTCAGCGCGGGGGCGTAATCGTCGAGCGGATGGCCCGAGAGATAGAAGCCCACCGCCTGGTGTTCCTGCGCCAGACGGTCCGCCGGCATCCAGTCCTCGGCCTGCGGCAGGCGCGGTTCCGGC
Organism: Albidovulum sp.; assembly: GCF_008933605.1. Taxonomy (GTDB): domain Bacteria; phylum Pseudomonadota; class Alphaproteobacteria; order Rhodobacterales; family Rhodobacteraceae; genus Albidovulum. Next base: position 7,950 of record NZ_WBUS01000099.1, on the reverse strand, counting down.
AGGTCCTCCCCCGCCTCGCCGAAGAGCGAGACCTGGGCGGACGCCCGGCCCTCGTGCACCGCAGCCGACCAGGCGACGAGCGGATCGAGCGCCGCGAGGACGCGGGCGCGATTGGGATCGAGCACGTCGAAGGCCCCGGCGCGGGCGAGCATCTCGAGCGGCCGCTTGCCGATGCGCTTGAGGTCCACCCGGCGGGCGAAGTCGAAGAGCGTGGCAAAGGGGCGCTGCCCCCGCGCCTCGGTGATGAGCCGCATCGCCTCGACGCCGACGTTCTTCAAGGCGCCGAGCGCATAGACGATCTGGCCGCCGGCGACCGTGAAGGTCGCCTCCGAGCGGTTGACGCAAGGCGCCACGATGGCGAGCCCGAGGCCGCGGCGCACCTCCTCGGCATAGACGGCGAGCTTGTCGGTCAGGTGGATGTCGCAGTTCATCACGCCGGCCATGAACTCGACCGGATGGTTGGCCTTCAGCCAAGCCGTCTGATAGCTGACCACGGCATAGGCGGCGGCGTGCGACTTGTTGAATCCATAGTTGGCGAATTTCTCCAGCAGGTCAAAGACTTCCCCGGCCTTCTTCCGGTCGACGCCATGGGCCGTCGCGCCGTCCACGAACTTCGGACGCTCCTTGGCCATCTCCTCGGCGATCTTCTTGCCCATGGCGCGGCGCAAGAGGTCGGCGCCGCCGAGCGAATAGCCGGCCATGACCTGCGCAATCTGCATCACCTGTTCCTGGTAGACGATGATGCCTTGCGTCTCGGCGAGGATATGGTCGATGGAAGGGTGAATGGATTCAAGCTCCTTCACGCCGTTCTTCACGTCGCAGTAGGTCGGGATGTTCTCCATCGGGCCGGGACGGTAGAGCGCCACGAGCGCCACGATGTCCTCGATGCAGGTGGGCTTCATGCGCCGGAGCGCGTCCATCATGCCCGAGCTTTCCACCTGGAAGACCGCGACCGTCCTGGCGCTGGCGTAGAGCCGGTAGGTCGCCGCATCGTCGAGCGGGATGGCGTTGATCTGGTCCACGGCGCCCTCGGGCGGGTCGTAGAGGCGGCGCCCGTCGGCGGCGATGTGCAGGTGCCGCCCCTGCGCCCGGATCAGGTCCACCGCGTTCTGGATCACGGTCAGCGTCTTCAGCCCGAGGAAGTCGAACTTCACCAGCCCCGCGGCCTCGACCCATTTCATGTTGAACTGGGTCGCGGGCATGGAGGAGCGCGGGTCCTGGTAGAGCGGCACCAGCTCGTCGAGCGGTCGGTCCCCGATCACCACCCCCGCGGCATGGGTGGAGGCGTTGCGCAGGAGCCCCTCGATCTTCTGGCCGTAGTCGAGAAGCCGCTGCACCACCTCCTCGGCGCGCGCCGCCTCCCTCAGCCGCGGCTCGTCCGCGAGCGCCTTCTCGATCGACACCGGCTTCACGCCTTCTACGGGGATCAGCTTCGACAGTCGGTCCACCTGGCCGTAGGGCATCTGCAGGACGCGGCCCACATCGCGCACGGCGGCCTTCGACAGGAGCGCGCCGAAGGTGATGATCTGCGCCACCCTGTCGTGGCCATAGCGCTCCAGCACGTAGCGGATGACCTCCTCGCGCCGGTCCATGCAGAAGTCGATGTCGAAGTCGGGCATCGACACCCGCTCGGGGTTCAGGAACCGCTCGAAGAGGAGCGAGTAACGCATTGGATCGAGGTCGGTAATCGTCAATGCGTAGGCGACGAGCGAGCCCGCGCCCGACCCCCGGCCGGGTCCCACCGGGATGTCGTGCGCCTTGGCCCACTTGATGAAGTCGGCAACGATCAGGAAGTAGCCGGGGAACCCCATCTGCTCGATGATGCCAAGCTCGAAGTCGAGGCGCGCCTCGTAGTCCGCGACGCTGACCGCGTGGGGGATGACGGCGAGCCGCGCCTTCAGCCCCTCGATGGCCTGGCGGCGAAGTTCCTGGACCTCGTCCTCGGCGAAGCGCGGCAGGATCGGTTTGCGCTTCGACACGGCGAAGGCGCAGCGGCGGGCGATCTCCACCGTGTTTTCCACCGCCTCGGGCAGGTCGGCGAAGAGCGCGGCCATTTCCTCGGGGGACTTCAGGTAGTGCTGCGGCGTCAGGCGGCGGCGGGGTTCCTGCTGGTCGACGTAGGCACCTTCGGCGATGCAGATGAGCGCGTCGTGCGCCTCGAACATCTCCGGTTTCGGAAAATGGACATCGTTAGTTGCGACCAGCGGCAGGCCGAGCGCATAGGCCATCTCGACATGGCCGCGCTCGGTCAGCCGCTCGGCCTCGGCATATTGCCCGCCCTCGCCGGGGTGGCGTTGCAGCTCGACGTAGAGTCGGCCGGGATAGGCGGCCGCGAGCCGCCTCAGCAGGGCCTCGGCCTTCGCGCCCTGGCCGGCCTGCAGGTGCCGGCCGACCGGCCCGTCCGGCCCGCCGGTGAGGCAGATGAGGCCCGTCGCGTGGCGCTCCAGCTCCTCCGGCGTGACATGCGGCAGCGACCCGTCGCCGCGCAGGTAGAGGAGGGAGTTGAGCTTCATCAGGTTGAGATAGCCGGGCTCGTCCTGTGCGAGGAGCACGACGGGCGCGAACGGCCGGGGCCGTTCGCCCGGCTGCGCCGGGTCGAAATCGACCGAGACCTGGCAACCGACGATCGGCTGCACCCCCGCCGCCTTGGCCAGCACCGAAAATTCCAGCGCCGCGAACATGTTGTTGGTGTCGGTCACGGCGACGGCGGGCATGTTCATCTTGTCGCAGAGGCCCACGAGCTTCTTCACCGGCACCGCCCCTTCGAGGAGCGAGTGTTCGGTGTGGACGCGCAGATGGATGAATCGGGGGGCGGCCGGCATGGGACGAGACTAGCGGAGCGGCAGGGCGGGCGAAAGCGCTTCCCCGACCTGGCGCCACGGGTGCCGCGGGCTCGGGCAGCACCCCGGACCTCTGGTCACGGCGCCACGTGGTAGTCGCGGATGCGGCCGCGGAAGTAGGGCTCGTAACCGGTGTCGGGCCAGACATAGCCGACCTCGCCGTATTCCGGCAGCCGGCGCGGGCCGATCTGCCGGTAGTCGCCGAAGGTGCCCCGCCAGTCGAGCGTCGTGCTCGTGCCGGCGGAATCGCGCGCGGGCCGGCCCGACGCCTCCATGCCGACGATATCGCCGGCGGCGTCGAAACGGAAGGTGACGCGGGCGGTTCCGCCCTGCGTCGCGAGCCGCACCTCCACCCGGTCGGGGCCGGTCACGCGCCAGGCGAGGTCGGGGTTGCCGAGGATCGCGTCCGGCGCCCAGGGCAGTTCCGCCAGATAGCGGAACGCCTCGCCGAGCGCGAGGTCGCGCCCCGACATCCGCGCCAAGGGCACCGAGCCGAAGAGGCGCGCCTCGAGCACGCCTTCGGCGCCGACATAGGCGTCGACGACCCTCAGATGCTGGACCGGGCCGAGCGACTGGCGCGCATCCCAGAGAAAGCCCGCGCGGCCGAGCGCTACGACCTGCCAGGCGACGGTGCGGGCGAAGCGACCGCCCTTCCTGAGCCTCAGTTCGCTGTCCTGCGAGAAGGAGGCGAGGCGGAGCCCCGCACCGGGCTCGGCCCCGGCGCGGCGTGCGAAATCGGCGACAAGGGGCGGAAGCCGGTCCTCGAGGCGGCGCGTCGCCGGCGTGTCGTGGAGCCTTGCGGCAAGCTTAAGGATGCGCCCGCGGAACCGCGCCGCCGCCACCGTCTGCGCCCCGGCGAGCCCGAGGGCGGCGAGGATGAACACGGCGGCGGCGGTTTCCATGCTGGCTCCTCCCTGGCCGCGAAAGCCTGCGGTTGCGCCATCATAGGAGCGGCCGGGCGGCAAGCGCCAGCCTCTCCGGGATCGCGGCGGAAGCGTCGCGGCGGACGACATTCTCATGAAAGTCCGAAGACACCTTCGCGCTTCGCCGAAAAGGTTCTGCTTGCCTTGATGCCGGCTTCGGCGCTTCATGGCGACAGGGACGGACGCGCGAACCTGCTTTACGCCGCATCGGGTAGGCGCGCATGGGGGGATGACCCCCGGTCCGGGACGGGGAGAAGGCGGCAGGACCAGAGATGGCTGAGATCGGGTTTGTCCTCAATGGCGCACCGGTCCGTCTTTCCGCGAGCTCACCGACACGGACGCTTCTGGACTGGCTGCGCGAGGAGCGCGGCCTGACCGGCACAAAGGAAGGCTGCAACGAGGGCGACTGCGGCGCCTGCACGGTGATGGTGACGGACGACGATGGTGCCCGCGCGCTGAATGCCTGCCTGCTTTTCCTGCCGCAGCTCCACGGCAAGGCGGTGCGCACGGTCGAGGGGCTGGCGGGCCCGTCCGGCGAATTGCATCCGGTGCAGGAGGCGATGATCGCGAATCACGGAAGCCAGTGTGGCTTCTGCACACCGGGGTTCGTCGTGTCGATGGCGGCGGCGCAGATCAATGGCCGGACCGACCACGACGACGTTCTCGCCGGCAATCTCTGCCGCTGCACCGGCTACGCGCCGATCATTCGCGCGGCCGGTGCAGCGGCGGGCACGCCTGCGCCGGGCTGGGTGAGGGATTCCGCGCCGGAGGCCGGGCCGGCACCCTTCGCGCCCGCATCCTCGGACGAACTCGCCGCGTGGTACGAAGAGCACCCTGAGGCCGTGCTGATCGCGGGGGCGACCGATGTCGGGCTCTGGGTGACAAAGCAGCTTCGCGACCTGCCCGAGGTGGCCTTCCTGCACGCATGCAGGGACCTGCAACGCATCGAGACGACGCCCGACGGCTTCCGCGTGGGCGCCGGAGTGACCATCGCGCGCCTGCGCTCCGCGATGGCGGGGCCGCACCCGGCCTTCGCCGAACTGCTGCGGCGCTTCGCCTCCGAACAGGTGCGCGGGGCCGCGACCATCGGCGGCAACATCGCCAACGGCTCGCCCATCGGCGACGCGGCCCCGGCGCTGATCGCGATGGCCGCGCGGCTGCATCTGCGCAAGGGGGCGGCGCGGCGCGAGATCGCGCTGGAGGACTTCTTCCTCGACTACGGCCGGCAGGACCGTGCGAAGGGCGAATTCGTCGAGGCGGTGACGATCCCCGCCTCCGCGACCGGCTTCACCTGCTACAAACTGTCGAAAAGGTTCGATCAGGACATATCCGCCGTCTGCGGCTGCTTCAACCTGGCGCTGGATGGTTCGAAAATCGCAAGCGCGCGGATCGCCTTCGGTGGCATGGCCGGGGTGCCGAAACGCGCCCGCACGGTCGAGGCGGCGCTGGAGGGGCGTCCCTTCACGCGCGCCACCTTCGAGGCGGCGCTGCCCGCCTTCGCGGCGGACTTCGCCCCCATCGACGACATGCGCGCCTCGGCCGGCTACCGGCTCGAGACGGCCGCGAACATGCTGCTTCGCCATTTTCTCGAGCGCACCGGCGTGCGGGCGAACGTCTTGGAGGTGGAGCCATGAGTGTCGCCAAGCCCCTGCCGCACGACTCCGCGCATCTGCACGTCGCGGGAACCGCGCGCTATGTCGACGACCTGCCGCTGCCGGCGAATACGCTGCATCTGGCCTTCGGCCTCTCGACGCTCGCGCATGGCGAGATCCTGTCGGTCGACCTCACCGAGGTTCGCGCCAGCCCCGGCGTGGTCGCGGTCTGGACCGCGGCCGACCTGCCCTTCGCCAACGATGTCTCCCCCTCGATCCACGACGAGCCGCTGCTGGCGACGGACCGGGTGCACTACGTCGGCCAGCCGGTCTTTCTCGTGGCGGCAGAGAGCCACCTTGCCGCGCGCAGGGCGGCGCGGAAGGGAAAGATCGTCTGCCGCGAGCTGCCCGCCATCCTGACGGTGGACGAGGCGCTGGCGGCGGAGAGCCGGTTCGAGGGCGGGCCGGTGATCTGGGCGCGGGGCGACGCCGGGGCGGCGATTGCCGCGGCGCCGCGGGTGGTCGAGGGCCGGTTCGACATCGGCGGGCAGGAGCATTTCTATCTCGAGGGCCAGGCGGCGCTGGCGCTGCCGGCGGAGGGGGGCGTCACCGTCCATGCCTCCAGCCAGCATCCGACCGAGATCCAGCACAAGGTCGCCGAGGCGATCGGCGCGTCGATGAATGCCGTCCGGGTCGAGATGCGGCGGATGGGCGGCGGCTTTGGCGGCAAGGAAAGCCAGGGCAACGCGCTCGCCGTCGCCTGCGCGGTGATCGCGCGGGCCTTCGGGCGGCCGGCGAAGATGCGCTACGACCGCGACGACGACATGGTGATCACCGGCAAGCGCCACGACTTCCGCATCGAGTACTGCACCGGGGTGGACGAGGCGGGCCGCATCCTCGGCATCGAGTTCCGCCACCTCGCCCGCTGCGGTTGGAGCCAGGACCTGAGCCTGCCGGTCTGCGACCGGGCGATGCTGCATGCCGACAACGCCTATCACCTGGAGAACATCCGCATCGAGAGCCACCGGCTGCGCACGAATACCCAGTCCGCGACCGCCTTCCGCGGCTTCGGCGGGCCGCAGGGGATGCTTGGGATCGAGCGGGTGATGGACCATGTCGCCCATGCGCTGGGGATGGACCCGCTCGCCGTGCGGCGGGCCAACTTCTACGCCGACGCGCCCGGCCCCAGACGGCCGGGGGCGCCGCCCCCGGACCCCCGGAGTATTTCGGCCAAGAAGAGGCAGGAGACGCCCTACGGGATGGCGGTCGAGGACTTCATCCTCGGCGGGCTAGTGGCCCGGCTGGAGGAGACGAGCGGTCTGGCCGCGCGGCGGGCCGCTGTGGCGGACTGGAACGCGCGCGAGCCGGTGCTGAAGAAGGGGATCGCGCTGACGCCGGTGAAGTTCGGCATCTCCTTCACGCTGACGCATCTCAACCAGGCGGGCGCACTCGTCCATGTCTATCAGGACGGCTCGATCCACCTGAACCACGGCGGCACCGAGATGGGCCAGGGCCTGCACCGCAAGGTGGCGCAGGTCGCCGCGTCCGCCTTCGGGGTGGAGGCGGAGACGGTGGCGATCACCGCGACCGATACCGGCAAGGTGCCCAACACCTCGGCCACGGCCGCCTCCTCGGGGGCGGACCTGAACGGGATGGCGGTGAAGGCGGCCTGCGACGCGATCCGGGGGCGGATGGCCGAGTTCCTCGCCGCCGAGCACCAGAGCGAGCCGCACAAGGTGCATTTCGAGGACGGGCGGGTCTTTGTCGGCGGGGCGGAGATGAGCTTCGCCGAGGCCGCGGCGCGCTGCTACCAGGGCCGCGTCAGCCTTTCCTCGACCGGGTTCTACGCCACGCCGGACCTTGCCTGGGACCGCCGGGCCGGGCGCGGGCGGCCGTTCTACTACTTCGCCTATGGCGCGGCGGTGAGCGAGGTCGTCATCGACACGCTGACCGGCGAGAACCGCATCCTGCGCGCGGACATCCTGCATGACTGCGGAGCGAGCCTGAACCCGGCCATCGACATCGGCCAGATCGAGGGCGGCTTCGTGCAGGGCGCGGGCTGGCTGACGACGGAGGAACTGGTCTGGGACGACAGGGGGCGGCTCCGGACCCACGCCCCCTCGACCTACAAAATTCCCGCCTGTTCCGACCGGCCGCGGGTCTTCAACGTGGCGCTCTGGGACGGGGCAAACCGGGAGGAGACGATCTATCGCTCCAAGGCGGTGGGCGAACCGCCGCTGATGCTGGGAATTTCCGTCTTCTCGGCGCTTGCCGCGGCCTGCGCGGCCTGCGGCCCCCACTATCCCGACCTGCAGGCCCCGGCGACGGCGGAGGCGGTGTTGGCGGCGGTGAACCGGGCGCGCGGCCTGGGTCGGGGGCGGGCATGAGCTTCGAACGCGCCGCGCTGGCGAGGGCTGTTGCCGCGCATGGCGCGGTGGTCCGGGTCGTCGTGGCCGAGGCCCTAGGGTCGGCCCCGCGCGAGGCGGGGGCGGCGATGCTGGTCTGGGCAACGGGGCAGGAGGGCACGATCGGCGGCGGGGCGCTGGAATTCGCGGCGGCGGCACGGGCGCGGGAGATGCTGGCGAAGGGCGGGGC